>NZ_CP029192.1:5550255-5858602 GCF_008642315.1 Streptomyces venezuelae
TTCGCCGACTGGTACACGTCCCTGCCGGTGGCCTGCGACCCGGACAAGTTCGTCGGCGGCACACTGCGCACACGGATGTGCGGGACCCCCGCCGCCCTCAACGTCCACGCGAAGACCGGCTCGTTGACGGGCGCGTCCGCGCTGTCCGGCTACGTCAAGGACAAGAACGGGCGTGAGCTGGTCTTCAGCATCATCCTGAACAACTACCTGCCCTCCTCCGTGAAGGCCCTGGAGGACGCCATCGTGGTGACCCTCGCCTCCTCGACCGAGGACCGGGCCGTCCCGGTCACACCGCGCTCGACACGTGCGGCGGAGCGGGACGGCGGCGCCGGAGCCGAGCTCGAGTGCTCGTGGCGCAAGCCTGCGCGCTGCTGAGCAGCAGCGCGCAGCAGGCGGCGGCGACCGGCACGCCGTAGCCCGCGGCGGTGCCCAGGTGCTCCACCGCCCAGCCGCCGCACGCCGCGCCGCACGCGATGCCCCCGAGGAGGCCGGTCACGGCGAGGGTCATGCCCTCGTTCAACCGCCCCTCGGGGGTGCGGCGTTGCACCAGCGTCATGGCGGTGACCATCGTGGGCGCCGTCGCCATCCCCGCGCACAGCAGCGCCACGGAGAGGACGATCAGCGATCCGGTCGACGCCACCGCGAGCAGCGGCAGCGTCATCACGGCCGCCATCGCGGCCGCGCACAGGACATGGCGGCGGCCGAGGGACCCGCGCGGTTTCGCCGCCCCGTAGACGAGCCCCGCCGCGCAGGAACCCGCGGCCTGGAGCGCGAGGACGACGCCCGCGGCGGCCTTGTGCCCCTGCCCGTCGGCGTAGGCGATCGTGACGACTTCGAGCGAGCCGAAGACGGCACCGGTGGCGAGGAAGCCGATCAGCAGAGCGGGCATCCCACGCGCGCGGAGCAGCGATTTCGTCGCGGCGGACGTGTCCGTGGGGTCCCGACGGTCGTGTGGCGGGGGCTCCGTCGCACGCTGGGCGGCGAAGACGAGGACGCCGGTCACCAGCAGGACCACACCGATCAGGGTGCCGGCCTGGGGGAAGAACGTGCCGCACAGGAACGCGGCGAGGACGGGACCGAGCATGAAGCAGAGCTCGTCGGCGGCCTGCTCGAAGGAGTTCGCGGTGTGCACGGCCCGCGCGTCCCCCTTGAGGAGGTGTGCCCAGCGGGCCCGTGACATGCCGCCGGTGTTGGGCGTCGTGGCCGTGGCCGCGTACGACGCGAACAGCGTCCAGTCAGGCGCTCCGTAGCGCACGCACAGCACCAGGGAGAGCGAGCCGAGCGCGGCCACGAGGGTGGCTGGGACTGCGACGCGTGCCTGCCCGTGACGGTCGACGAGCCGCGCCGTCCAGGGCGCCACGACGGCGGTCGCGGCGAGCCCGGTCGCGGTGACGGCCCCGGCCAGGGCGTACGAGCCGCGGGCGCCGGAGATCATGATGACGGCGCTGACGCTGAACATGCCCATGGGGAGCCGTGCGACGAGGTTGCCGAGGGTGAAGGCGGTGGCGCCGGGTATCGCGAAGAGGCGGGAGTACGGGTTGTGGGGCATGTGGACACCCTCGCCGGGGGTGCGGGACGGGGTCCAACACCTTCTGGGCGCTGATTCACACGTCGGTGTTGTAAGTGGTGGTGACGCTTTGTTGTATGTGGTTGTGGCGCCTTGTAGGTTCCAGCGATGACACCGGAGCCAGTTTCCGCGTCCCGCCGTGCGGAACCAGTCGTCGTGTCCCGCCGCGATGTGGACCCGAGGCTGTTGCGTGCCTTCGTCGCCGTGGCGGAGGAGCTGCACTTCACGCGGGCGGCCGCCCGGCTGTACGTCGCGCAACAGGCCGTGAGCCGCGATGTTCGGCGTCTGGAACGGGAGTTGGGGACCGAGCTCTTCGCGCGCAGCACGCGGCAGGTCACGCTGACCGCCGACGGCGAGCGGCTCCTGCCGTACGCGCGACGCGTCCTGGAAGCCCAGGACGACCTGGTCGCGGCCGCCGCGGGCGCGGCGCGCCCGCTCCTCGTCGACCTGAACAGCCCCGGCCTGGTCTTCGGCCGGATCCTGGAGCGGGCCCGCGCGCTGGCCCCCGAGTGCGAGCTGATGGCGCGCTTCGAGAGCGGGCTCGCCGGTTCCGCCGCCGAGATCGTCGCCGGGCGGCTCGACGTGTCCTTCGGGCGGTACGCGGGGCTCGACCCGGCGCTGCGGGCCGGGCTCGACCACCAGCCCGTGCGGTACGAGCCGATGGCGGTGCTGCTGCCGACCGGTCATCCGCTGGCGGAGCTCGACGAAGTGCCGCTCGACGCGCTCGCGGGGGAGACCGTGTACGCGGGGGCGGGCAACCCGAGGACGACGGAGTGGACGGGTCTCGCGCGACTGCTCTTCGAGGGACGCGGCATCGAAGTCGCGCCCCCCGCGCCTCTCGCCGTCGGCCTTGAGGAGTTCGAACGCGTCATGGCGAAGAATCGGAACCCGGTCCTCGCGGTGGTGGACTTCCCGGCGATGCCCGGGGCCGAGCTGCGGCCGTTGATCGCCCCCGTTCCGCTCTCACCGGTCTCACTCGTCTGGCGAAAAGGCCTGCTCCATCCGGGCATTGAGGCCTTGCGGGAGGCTGCGGCGTCGCTGGCGGCCGAGGAGGGGTGGCTGGCGAGGCCGGCGGATGGCTGGCTTCCTGCGGCGGATGCGCTCGTCATGACCTGAGCGGCGCTGACGTCGGCGGTCTTCACAATGGCCACGCAATGACGTTGTGCGAACGTTACGTGGGGCGGAGGGTCCGCAATCGATCGAAATGCCGCTGTAAATGGGGCGTTCGGTACGGGTGGAGGAGGGGTGGCGGGATCTGCACCGAATGATCGAATTCGCTTCGGTGAATGGTTGGTGGGCGGGCGTACTGCTGGATACGTGTCGGATTTACGCACCCGCTGCGCCTATGCCATCGCATTCGCGAACGCGGTGTCGGTGATGCATCGTAATGATCTCGACGCTGCGTGTAGCCGACTCCTAAGCTGACGGCTCTTCCCCGCTGTACGCGCCGGACGACCGCATGCCGCGCGGCGGGCCCACCCTCTGCCAGGAGTTCCTTTGCTTTACAGGAAGACCGCGCTGCGCATCGCCGCGCCCGTCGCCGTGCTCGCCCTCGCCCTGACCGCCTGCGGTGGCGGTGACGACAAGAAGTCGGACGACAAGAAGGCGGACGCGCCCAAGTCGCAGAACAAGCCCGCGGAGCCGACCACGCTGAAGGCCGGCGAGACCACCACGGGCCAGGTCAAGGAGGACAAGGCCACCGTCACGTACGACGTCGCCGCGGAGAAGATCGACGTCGGCACGGCGGCCGAGACCAAGAAGCTGGTCTCGGACCCGAAGCAGGCGAAGGGCCTGGTCGTGGCGACCGCCCACATGAAGATCACGCACAAGGCAGGCGCCCCGCTCACGGACACGCCGGACGTGGCCGAGACGACGGAGATCTACGCGGACGGCACCCGCGGCGGCCTCCTCATCGGCGCCGCCGAGGACGCGCCCGGCTGTGAGGACGAGCTGGACCTCGAGGGCTGGAAGAAGGGCGAGACGCACGAACTGTGCGAGACGTACCTGATCCCCGAGGGCTCGAAGGACCTCGAGGTCCGCTGGTCGGCCAAGGAGGACGGCAAGCAGGTGACGTGGAAGGTGCCGGGGAAGTAGTGGCGGCGCGTACGTAACTGCCGGGTGCGGCAGGTACGTCGGCCGGTCGCCGTCCGGGTGTCGCCTTCGGGGGCGGTGCCCGGGCGGGTTGTTTGCGGGGTCAACGCGCGAAGGCGCAGCTGCGTCGCCCCTGCCTTCCGGTGCTGATACCTCTTGCGGCTGACGAGTACGAGGAGTGGTCGATCGTCATGTCCTGGACTTCCCTGGTAGAGAACCCTGAAGGGATCGCCTCGGTGTTCAGCGGGGCCGTGCCGCCGTTGAGTGACGTGCGTATTCACTCCGTCGCACTGGACAGGGACGGACCGCAGCTTCGTGTACGGTTCGATCTCCGCGAATATCCGGAACGGGCACCCAAGAAGTGGGCTGCGCAACGGTTCAACACTGTCCAGGTCGAGTTGGTGTTCGGCGGACTGAGTGATGTGGAGCTGAGCGGCTTCTCTGTCGCCCCCGTCGGAGATATCGTTCTCACCAGTGGTGAGAAGGTGCACCTTGAGATCGCCTCGACGGACGTACGGGTCCGCGCATCAGCTCAATCCGTATACATCTCGAAGCTCTCCGCATACATGGACGAGCCCCGTGGTTGAACCGCCGTTGGCGCCTGCCGGTGCTCAGGCATAGCTTTGTTCAGTGACTACGCGTTCGTGAGCACCCGTGTGAAGAGGAGTGGTGACGGCATCTGGCGGACGGACTCCGTCACGTCGACCACGGCGTCCGAGTAGTGCACGCCCCGAGAGCCGTAGCTCAGTAGCCGACCGTGAAGCGGGTGCGGTGGTGGGTGGGGGATTCCGCTTCGTCCAGGAGTGCCACCGCCAGGTCCTCCATGGAGATCGACGAGTTGCCGTCCGCGTCCACCAGGAGTTCGTCCTTGCCGAGGCGGTACTTGCCCGTGCGCGTGCCCGGTTCGAAGAGGGCCGAGGGGCTGATGTAGGTCCAGGGCACCTTCGTGTCCGCCGTGCGGAGCGCCTCGTACTGAGCGTTGGATGCCTCCGCTATGTGGCGCCAGGCCGCGGGGACGTACCTCGGGTCGTCGATGGCGAGGCGGCCCTCCGTGCCGGGGACCGTCAGGCTGCCCGCGCCGCCGATGACGATGAGGCGTACGGCGTCGGGGGCGTCGGCGAGGCCCGACAGGAGGGCTCTGGTGATCGCCGGGTGTTCGCGTTCGTGGCCCGGAGCCGGTCTCGTGGCGTTGACGATGACGTCCTGGGCCGTACTCAAGTCGGCTGTTCGGGCCGGGTCTTGTGCGTCGCCGGTTCGGGGTGTGGCGTCCGGGTGCAGCTCCGAGTAGCGGGACGGGTCGCGGACCACCGCGGTGACCTCGTGGCCGCGGGCAAGGGCCTCGGTGACGACGCGGCTTCCGGCGTTTCCGGCTGCTCCGAAGACGGTGATGCGCATGGTGGGCTCCTGTGGGGCGAGTAGGTAGTGGCGGGGGATGTGCGGGAGGGGGTTATGCGCGGGCGCGGGGCGCCTTGCTGCGGCTTTGGCCGAGCGCCACGCTGCCCAGGACGAGGACCAGTCCGGCCACCTGCCACACGGTGAGCGTCTGTCCGAGGATCACCAGGCCTGCGAGCGTCGCGACGACCGGGTTGGCCAGGCCGAGGAAGGACACGGAGGAGGCGGGGAGGCGTTCGATGCCGCGGAACCAGAGGGCGTACGCGAGCGCCGTGCCGATGATGCCGAGGTAGGTGTACCCGGCGATGTTGGCCCCGGTGAAGTGGCCCGGAAGGCCCTCCGCGGTGAGGGCGATGGGCGCCAGGACCAGTCCGCCCGCGGTCAGTTGCCAGCCGGTGAGGGCGAGCAGTGACGTGCCTTCGGGGCGGCCCCACCGCTTGCTGAGCACCACGGCGAGAGCCATCAGCGTGGTCGCCGTCAGCATCGCCACGATGCCCGCGAGGTTGACGGTGGCGCTGCCGCGCAGGACGAGGAGGGCGACACCCGCGACGCCGACCAGGCCCGCGAGCAGCGTACGGCGGGTGGGCCGCACCTTCAGTACGCCGATGCCGAAGCCCGCCACGAGCAGGGGCATGACCGCGCTGATCGTCGAGGCGACGCCGCCGGGCAGGTGGTAGGCGCCGAAGAAGAGGAGCGGGAAGAAGGCGCCGAAGTTGAGGATGCCGAGGACGGCGGCCTTCCACCACCAGTCGCCGCTCGGCAGCCGCCGGGTGAGGGCGAGCAGGATGAGCCCGGCGGGCAGCGCGCGGAGGGCGGCGGCAAGCAACGGGCGGTCCGGGGGGAGGAGTTCGGTGGTGGTGACGTAGGTCGTGCCCCAGGTGGCGGGGCCGATGGCGGCGAGCGCGGCGAAGCCGGCGGCGGCTTTGGCGGAGGGGCGGGCCGTGGGGCGGGCTGCGGGATGGGCCGTGGGATCGGCCGCGGGGCGGGCCGAGGGCTGGGCGGTCGGGGCGGGTGAGTTCTTTTCCGCGCTCTGTTCCATGCTCTGCTCCACGATAGAAGCCTGCTTCGGGCGCATCGGGCGCGGGGTGGTGATGCTGGTGCTCTTGATCCTGGTATCGGACATGACGGTCCCCCACGGTCCTCTCAGCGTTCCCCTGAACGCTGTTATTCTCAACGTTGAGATAAATATGAACCCAGGGTCTGCGAACGTCAAGTATCTGAACGTTGAGAGATTGTCGTCCGGGGCCGGCGGAGGAGAGTGGAGACACGCGATGACCGACCACGACGACGCCATCGACGAACTGCGGAGCCAGTGGCGCCGCGAGCGTCCCGACCTGGACCTCGCGCAGCTGGACGCGATGGCTCTGGTCGGCCGCATCAAACGGGCGGACCATCTGCTGAGCAAGGGCATGAAGCGGGTCTTCGTCGAGTACGGCCTGGAGTTCGCGGAGTTCGACGTCCTCGCCACGCTGCGCCGGGTCGGCGCCCCGCACGAACTCACCGCGGGCGGGCTCCTCAAGACCGCGATGGTGACGTCCGGCGCCATCACGAACCGCCTCGACAAGCTCGAGCGCAAGGGCCTGGTCGAACGCCACCCGGACCCGAACGACCGCCGCGCCATCCGGGTCCGCCTCACCGACGCGGGCCGCGACCTGGTGGACCGTGCGGTGGTGGACCACATCGCGAACGAGGAGCGGATGCTGGCGGCTCTGTCGCCGGAGGAGCGGGCGGCCCTCGATGGGGCGTTGCGGCGACTTCTCGTGTCGCTCGGGGATACGCACTTGGGGTGAGGGTGCTTCGGGTTGGTGTGCGTCAGGTCGGTTGCTGTTGCGGGCTGCGAACAGACGCCCTCGGTTTCGTGCCGGGGTATTCGGTGACCAACTAGGCGTACCCGGTGATTGTTTTACGTCAACGAGGCGGATGCGTGGATGGTATGTCCGCGTATGCCTCATACGGGCTGAGGGCTCGACGTGACCCGGCCTTTCCTCCCTGGATAGCTTGGTTCCCTGCAGAGAACCCTCCCCCACCAGGAGCTCGTAGTGAACCGTCGTCCTGCCCTGCTCTCAGCGGCTGCCTTCGCCGCTGCTGCCGCCCTCTCGCTCTCCGCCTGCGGAGGTGGCGGTGACGACTCCAAGGACGGCGACAAGATCGCGGGCGCCGACAATGGCGCGTCCACGTCGGCCTCACCGTCGCCGAAGGCGTCGGACGACGGGATCGACCGGCCCGAGATCAAGCTTCCGAAGGACGTGAAGAACGTCTTCGAGGGCCGCAAGACCGGTGACGCCAAGAAGGATGCGGTGCTGGCAGACAACGAACGGCGGATCGAGTCGGTCGACGAGGCCATCACGGGGGAGGCGAAGGGCCATCCCGCGCTGAAGTTCTACTCGGCGGGGGACGCGCTCCTGTCGGCGGCCAAGTACGTGGAGGGGTACCACAAGGACGGCAAGAGCTTCGAGGGGACCACTCGGTACTTCAATCGACAGGTCACGTTCCTCGAGGGCGGCGCCGCCGCGGTGACGTACTGCATGGACGACACCCAGACCTATCCCAAGGACCGCAAGACGGGCAAGGTCGACAGGTCGTCCGGGGAGGCTCCGGCCACCGCGAAGGACTACATCTTCTACAACACTCGCCTGGAGAAGAACGGCTCCGGCGTGTGGCAGACGACGCGCGTCTCCAGCGAGAAGGCGGCGAAGGAATGCGCGTAGCCAACAAGCGAACGGCCGGCCGCTGGACGGTCCCTGTCCTCGTGCTGGCCATGGCCGCACTCCCCGGTTCCGCCGCATACGCCCGCGGCGGGCACGAGGCGACGGGCACCACGGAGAACTCGGAGGCGGCGGGGGGACGCCAGGACCGCAACCTCACCGTCCAGACGAAGATCCAGACGACGGTCAACGGTGCCCGCGAAAGCGCCAAGACCGGCACGCTCACTCCCGCCGACAGCAACTGGGACCCACCGGCCTGCTGGTACGAGCCCGCCTACTCGCCCAAGCAGATCCAGGCGACCGTCAAAGCGATCCGGCAGGTGGGGATGCTCGGAATCGGCGAGCTGGTGGGCGGGGTGTTCGACTCGTACTTCAAGGAAGGCCACCCCTACAAGAACTACAACCTCGACAAGCAGGGCGAGGGGCAGTTCTGGGCGGCGACCATCAACGAGAAACGCAAGAATGACCCTGAGGCCAACTCCTGCAACAAGCTCCCCTTCTGGGTCGACAAGGGTGAGACACCGAAGGAACCCCTCGCCGTCTCCCCCAGGATCCTCGCCGAGTACGCCTACGACGAACTCCCCGTGCCCAGCACCGACATCGAGCTCGCCCCCGAAGGCACGACGAAGGTGAACCTCCCCACCTGGGCCTGGCTGGACAAGGCGAAGTTCAAGAAGGTGTCCGTCACCGCGAGCATCCCCGGGTCCGGGCTGTCCGCGACCACGACGGCCGAACCCGTGTCCCTGTCGATCGACCCGGGGACGGAGGACGCCGAGACCTATCCCGCCTCCGGGGAATGCCCCATCGAGGGCGGCAAGATCGGCGTGCCGCGGGCCAAGGGAACGCCCGCCGACACGGATCCGCCGTGCGGCGTGAAGTACCTGCGCTCCTCGGACGGGGACTCGTACGACCTCCGGGCCACCGTCACCTGGAAGATCAGCTGGACCAGCACCACCGGCGAGGGCGGCAACCTCCCCGACGGGCGGTTCGGCGCCGACCAGCAGGTCGAGGTCGAGGAAGTGCAGTCCATCAACCGTTGAGCCGCCCGCGGTCAAGCCCCGCCTCACCACCCCCCACCCCACCCCCGTGAGACCAACGTTCCGTCGTGGTCATCGGGCGGTACAGCGTTGAAATGCGAGATCCCTAGTTTCTGGGGCGTTGGCCGCTGCCCGCGGACTACACCCTGGAGGCGTGAGATGTGGATCGAGCGGTGGGAGCCGGAGGACGAGAGGTTCTGGAAGGAGGAGGGCGGGGAGAGGGTCGCCCGGCGGAATCTCGTGTTCTCCGTGCTGTCCGAGCACGTCGGGTTCTCCGTGTGGAGCCTCTGGTCGGTGATGGTCCTGTTCATGGGGCCCGAGTACGGGATCGACGCCGCGGGGAAATTCTTCCTCGTGTCGATGGCGACCCTCGTCGGCGCCGTCGTCCGCGTGCCGTACACCTTCGCCGTCGCCCGGTTCGGAGGGCGGAACTGGACCGTCATCGCCGCGTCCCTGCTGCTCCTGCCCACCGTCGCCGCCTTCGTGGTGATGGAGCCGGGGACCTCGTACAGCACCTTCATGCTGTGTGCGCTGCTCACCGGCGTCGGCGGGGGCAACTTCGCCTCCAGCATGACCAACATCAATTCCTTCTTCCCGCTGCGCGAGAAGGGGTGGGCGCTCGGGCTCAACGCCGGGGGCGGCAACATCGGCGTGCCCGTCGTGCAGCTCGTGGGGCTCGCCGTCATCGGGGCCGGCGGCGGGCCCCGTGTCGTGCTCGGGGTGTATGTGCCGTTCGTTGTTCTCTCGGCCGTCTGTGCCTACCTCTTCATGGACAGCATCTCCTCCGTCCGCAATGACACGGGCGCCGTCAAAGCCGCCGTCCGAGACCCGCACACGTGGATCATGTCGTTCCTGTACGTGGGGACCTTCGGGTCGTTCATCGGGTACGGATTCGCCTTCGGGCTCGTCCTGCAGACGCAGTTCGGACGGACGCCGCTGGAGGCCGCGCAGCTCACCTTCGTCGGGCCGCTGCTCGGCTCGCTCGTACGGCCCGTCGGCGGGCGGCTCGCCGACCGGTTCGGCGGCGCCCGCATCACCCTGGGGAACTTCCTCGCCATGGGCGCCGCGACCGGCGTCGTCGTCATCGCCTCCCTGCGCGAGTCGCTGCCGCTGTTCGTCGGCGCCTTCGTCGCGCTCTTCGTCCTGACGGGGCTCGGCAACGGCTCCACGTACAAGATGATCCCCGGCATCTTCCAGGCCAAGGCCGAGGCCCGGGGGCTCACCGGGGAGGACGCCGCCGCTCAGGGGCGGCGGCTGTCCGGTGCGGCCATGGGGCTGATCGGCGCCGTCGGCGGTCTCGGCGGGCTCGGCATCAACCTCGCGCTGCGGCAGTCCTTCCAGACCGTGGGCTCCGGCACCGGCGCCTATCTCGTCTTCCTCGCCTTCTACGGGGTGTGTGCCTGTGTCACCTACGTCGTATACCTCCGGCGGCCCGTCGCCCGGACGGTCGCGACAGGCGAGGCCGAGGCCGGGGCCGGGGACCGGTCGTCGCTCCGTTACGTTGATGTGTGACTCTCCATGTCAGACGTGACATGTCGTACGTGATACGTCGTACGTGCCACCGCGTCCGTGACGCGTCACGCTTAACACGGTGGACATCGCGGCGAACCTGGGGCGTCACGCGCCGTTGACACGCTCGGTCCTCCGCCCGGAACCGACGGGACCCAGACGAGAGCAGCCTATGCACGCCACACCCAGGAACGACCCGAACGATTCGAACGGCCCCGCCGCCCCCGGCCCCCTCGCCGGGTTCACCGTCGGCGTCACCGCCGCCCGCCGCGCCGACGAGCTCGGCACGCTGCTCGAGCGGCGCGGCGCCACCGTCCTGCACGCGCCCGCCCTGCGCATCGTGCCGCTCGCCGACGACAGTGAACTGCTCGACGCAACAAAGCAGTTGATCGAGCGGGCGCCCGATGTCGTGGTCGCCACCACCGCCATCGGGTTCCGCGGGTGGGTCGAGGCCGCCGACGGATGGGGGCACGGGGAGGCGCTGCTCAGGTGTCTGCGCGGGGTCGAGCTGCTCGCCCGCGGGCCGAAGGTCAAGGGGGCCGTACGGGCGGCCGGGCTCACCGAGGAGTGGTCGCCGTCCTCCGAATCCATGGCGGAGGTCCTCGACCGGCTGTTGGGGGAGGGGGTCGACGGGCGGCGCATCGCATTGCAGCTGCACGGGGAGCCGCTGCCCGGGTTCGTCGAGGCGTTGCGGGCCGGCGGGGCGGAGGTCGTCATGGTGCCCGTGTACCGGTGGCTGCCCCCGGAGGACCTCACGCCCGTGGACCGGCTGCTCGACGCGGCCGTCGGGCGCGGGGTCGACGCGCTGACGTTCACCAGCGCGCCCGCCGCCGCGTCCCTGCTCGCCCGCGCGGAGGAGCGGGGCATGACCGCCGAGCTGCTCGCCGCCCTGCGGCACGACGTGCTGTCGGCCTGCGTGGGGCCCGTCACCGCGCTGCCGCTCCAGTCCGTCGGCATCGACACGGTGCAGCCGGAGCGGTTCCGGCTCGGGCCGCTCGTCCAGGTGCTGTGCCGTGAACTGCCGGGGAGGGCAAGGGTGTTGGCCGTGGCCGGGCATCGGGTGGAGATCCGCGGGCACGCCGTCCTCGTCGACGACGAGCTGCGTGCCGTGCCGCCCGCCGGCATGGCCCTGCTCGCCGCCCTCGCCCGCCGCCCCGGCTGGGTCGTCGCCCGCGCGGAACTGCTGCGCGCGCTCCCGGGCGCGGGGAGCGACGAGCACGCGGTGGAGTCGGCGATGGCCCGGCTGCGCACGGCGCTCGGCACGCCGAAGCTGATCCAGACCGTCGTGAAGCGCGGCTACCGGCTCGCCGTCGACCCGTCGTCGTCGGGGTCGAAGTACGCGGGGTGAGGCCGCCGCGCAGGCCGCTTGTGGCCTCCGTGTACGCCCGTCACGGCCTTCGTGTACGCCCGTTGCTGCCTCCGCGTATGCCCGTAACGGCTCCACGGCTGCCCCGCCGGAGGCCCGCGTTCTCGGGGGAACCTGGTACGCCGGGTTCCGGACCCGCCCGGGGGAGTGCACTGTAGGGGTACGCAACGGCATTCACTCACCGGTGAGAACCTGTGTCATAACCCCCAAGGCGGTGACACGCGCATGGCGTTGGGCACGGCCCCGGCTCCGTACGAGCTGCGATTCGACTCGGGGCGGAGCTGTCTGGACCTCGTGGCGACGAGCCACCCCGTGGAACGGCTCGACTCCGTGGCGCGGCTGCGCGCCTGGCTCGTCGGCGCGGGCCTCGTACCCGCGGAAGCGTTACTGCACGGCGCCGGGCCGCAGTGGCTCGTCGCCTTCCATGAACTACGCGCCCACGTGGGGCAGTTGGTGCGCGGCGAGATCGAGGGGCGGCCCCTCGCCGCCGCGGCCGCGCTCGACCGGGTCAACGCGCTGGCCGCCGCGGCGCCCCCGGCCCCCCGCGCGGTACGCGCCGCCGACGGCACGCTCGTACGCGTCCTGCGCGGCGAACCCGGCTGCGCGGCGCTCGTCGCCGCCGTCGCCAGGGATGCCGTCGACCTCCTCACCGACCCGGTGGCCCGCGCCCTGCTCCGCCAGTGCGAGGGCGACAACTGCCCGATCGTGTACCTCGACACGTCCCGCGGGCGTCGGCGCCGCTGGTGTTCGAGCGAGGTGTGCGGCAACCGGGAACGGGTGGCGAGACACCGCCGCAGGGCGGCGCTCGCTCGACCGTGAACGGGGCCCGATACGGCCTCCGTTGAACGCCCGCACCCCCATCTGCGTACCTCCGTCGTAAGACCCGCCCGACCCGCCGAAAGCGCGGACACCGGAGGTACGCGTGCGCAAGGATTCCGCCGTGGCCGATGAGCGCCCGCAGCCGCACCGCCATCGTCTCGGCCGGCCTCCGGGCCCGGACGAGGAGTTGATGCGCGCCCTCTACCAGGAGCACGCGGGGCCACTGCTCGCCTACGTGCTCCGGCTGGTGGCGGGGGACCGGCAGCGCGCCGAGGACGTCGTGCAGGAGACGCTCATCCGTGCCTGGAAGAACGCCGGTCAGCTCAACAGGGCGACCGGTTCGGTACGCCCCTGGCTGGTGACGGTCGCCCGGCGCATCGTCATCGACGGCCACCGCAGCCGGCAGGCCCGGCCGCAGGAGGTCGATCCGTCGCCGCTGGAGGTCATCCCCGCGGAGGACGAGATCGACAGGGCACTGTGGCTGATGACGCTTTCCGACGCACTGGAGGACCTGACTCCCGCACATCGGGAGGTACTTGTCGAGACCTACTTCAAAGGGCGTACGGTCAATGAGGCGGCCGAGACGCTGGGCATACCCAGCGGGACGGTCCGTTCACGGGTCTTCTACGCGCTTCGCTCGATGAAGCTGGCGCTCGAGGAGCGGGGGGTGACGGCATGACCGAGTTCCACAGCCACCACGGCGCGCGGCAGGACGACGACGTCCACGAGACCGTCGGTGCCTACGCCCTGGGGCTCCTGGACGACGCGGAGGCGACGCGGTTCGAGGCGCACCTCGCCGGGTGCGGACCGTGCAGGCGGCAGCTGGACGAGCTCTCCGGCATGGAGCCGATGCTGGCCGCCCTCGCGGACTTCCCCGGCCCGCGCGGCGTGCCCGCGATCGGTGAGCAGCTCGCCGCCCGGCCGGGCCCCCGCCTCGCCGAACGGCTCGTCGCGGAGGTCTCCGTCAAGCGGGAGCGCGGGCGCAGGCGCGGCCTGTACCTGGTGGCGGCGGCGGTCGCGCTGATCGTCGGCGGCCCGCTCACCGTCCTCGCGGTGACCGGCGACGACGGCGGTACGGACGCGACCAGGGACATCGCCGCCGAACCGCATCCCACCAGCCCCGCCGAGGACGCCTTCTTCCACCACATGGAGGAGAAGGTCCGGGCCACGGACCCGAAGACCAAGGTCAGCGCCACCGTCGGCACGGAGAAGAAGGCCTGGGGCACGCACGCCGTCCTGGAGCTGAAGAACGTCAAGGGCCCGCTGAAGTGCTCGCTGATCGCGGTCGGCAAGGACGGCGAGAAGGAGACGGTCAGCAGCTGGTCGGTGCCCGAGTGGGGGTACGGCATCAAGGACAGCCCGAACAAATGGGCGCGCAGTCCGCTCTACGTCCACGGGGGCGCCGCGATGGACCGCAACGACATCGACCACTTCGAAGTGACCACGTTCGATGGCGACCGGCTGGTCAAGGTCGACGCATAGGGCACCGCTCGTGCACGACAAGTGCACAGGATGGGCCCCTTTCGCCTAAGGTGGACGGCTGCTCGGTACGGGCAGCAGCACGGTGTGAAAGGGGCCCCGGTGGCCGACGTCAACGCAGTAATGCCGTCAGGCACGCGCGACCGCGAGATCAGCGTCGAACAGGACCATCTCGACCAGGTCTACCGACGCCTCGAGGAGAAGATCCACGAGGCGGAGTTCCTGATGAACGACGCGGCCAAGCGCTCCCAGGTCGGTACGCCCGGCGCGCTGGCCGAACGCGACGCGCAGGTCTTCCGCGCCGGCGTCCATCTGAACCGCCTCAACAACGAGTTCGAGGACTTCCTCTTCGGACGCATCGACCTGCTCCAGGGCAAGGACGGCAAGAAGGGGCCCGACGGCGCGTACACGGCGGTCGAGCCCGCGGAGGGCGCGGTCCACGAGGACGAGGGCGGCAAGCACGCGGAGATCGCGGAGACGCTGCACATCGGCCGCATCGGCGTCCTCGACGCGGACTACTCCCCGCTGGTCATCGACTGGCGCGCGCCCGCCGCCGCGCCCTTCTACCGCTCGACCCCCGTCGACCCGGGCCGCGTCGTGCGCCGCCGCGTCATCCGCTCCAAGGGCCGCAAGGTCCTCGGCGTCGAGGACGACCTGATGCGCCCGGAGCTCACCGCGCGCCTGGACGGCGAGGTGCTCCCCGTCATCGGCGACGGCGCCCTGATGGCCGCCCTCGGCCAGGCCCGCAGCCACTCCATGCGGGACATCGTGGCGTCGATCCAGGCGGAACAGGACCTGGTCATCCGCGCGCCCGCCGCGTCCGTGACGTACGTGGAGGGCGGCCCCGGCACCGGCAAGACCGCGGTGGCCCTGCACCGCGCCGCGTACCTGCTCTACCAGGACCGCCGCCGGTACGCGGGCGGCATCCTCATCGTCTCCCCGACCCCGCTCCTGGTCGCCTACACGGAGGGCGTGCTGCCCTCCCTCGGAGAGGAGGGGCAGGTCGCGATCCGCGCGGTCGGCTCGCTGGTGGAGGGCGTGGAGGCCACCGAGTACGACAGCCCCGCGGTGGCACGGGCCAAGGGCTCCTCGCGGATGCTGAAGGTCCTGAGGAAGGCGGCGCGGGGCGCGCTGGAGGGGGCAACCGCCCACGCGGCGGCCAACGCTCCGGCCGCCGCCCCGCAGAACGGGCAGCTGTCCTTCGGCGACGACGACGAGCCCGCGGACCCGCGGCCCGCCACCACCCCGACCCGCCTGCGCGTGGTCGCCTTCGGCCGCCGCCTCGAACTCGACGCCGACCAGCTGGACCGCATCCGCCGCAACGCCCTCGGCGGCACCGCCCCCGTCAACCTGCTGCGCCCCCGCGCCCGCAAGCTCCTCCTGGACGCCCTGTGGTCGCAGTCCGGCGCGGCGGGACGGCACACCGACCCCGAGCTCGCCGCCGAGCTGCGCTCCTCCTTCGACGACGACATCACGTCCGAGGACGACTTCATCCACTTCCTGGACGCGTGGTGGCCTGAGCTCACCCCGCGCGGTGTGCTCGCGGCGATGGGCGACGAGAAGCGGCTCGGGCGGTGGGCGCGCCGGGTCCTCAACCCGGGCGAGGTCCGCAAGGTCGCCCGTTCGCTGCGGCGCGACGCCCTGTCCGTGCACGACGTGGCGCTCCTCGACGAGCTCCAGGCGATCCTCGGCACGCCGCACCGCCCCAAGAAGAAGCGGGACCTCGACCCCCTCGACCTGCTGACCGGGCTCGAGGAGCTGATGCCGCAGCGCGAGGAGTCCCAGCGCGAGCGCGCCGAGCGGCTCGCCGCGGAACGCACCGAGTACGCGCACGTCATCGTCGACGAGGCGCAGGACCTCACCCCCATGCAGTGGCGGATGGTCGGCCGCCGCGGCCGGCACGCCACGTGGACCGTCGTCGGCGACCCGGCCCAGTCCTCGTGGTCGGACCCGGACGAGGCGGGCGAGGCCCGTGACGAGGCGCTGGGGACCCGTCCGCGCCGCCGTTTCGAGCTCACCGTCAACTACCGCAACCCCGCCGAGATCGCGGAGCTCGCCGCGAAGGTGCTCGCCCTGGCGATGCCGGGCGCCGAGTCCCCGTCGGCGGTGCGCTCCACCGGCGTGGAGCCCCGCTTCGCCGTCGTACGGGACAAGGACCTCGCCGCCTCCGTGCGCGAGGAGGCGGCGCGGCTCCTGGAGCGGGTCGGCGGGACGGTCGGCGTCGTCGTGGCGATGAACCGGCGCGAGCAGGCCGCGCGCTGGCTCGACGGCCTCGGCGACCGGGTCGTGGCGCTCGGCAGCCTGGAGGCCAAGGGTCTGGAGTACGACGCGACGCTCGTCGTGTCGCCCGCGGAGATCGCGGACGAGTCCCCGGCGGGCCTGCGCGTTCTGTACGTGGCGCTGACCCGCGCGACGCAGCAGCTCACGGTCCTGTCGGGGGAGCGCGACGAGCCGGACGAGGACGGCGTGCCGGACCTGCTCAGGGACTGATCCGGGCACGTTCCCGGGATTGGTCCGGGCGGGTTCGCGGGACGGGAATTGCCTTACGGGGTTCGTTTGTTACCTTGGATGTGGCACCGGCTCGATCCAAGCCCCCGGGCCCAACCATCGTCGCTACGAGCGACCACTTGCCGCGAGGCGAGCATGGCGGGTCGGTGTCATGAACGTACGGGAGAGGCCCACGTCACCACGTGACGTGGGCCTCTTTCCGTGTTCCGGGACCCTCTTCCGCGACGGCCCAACTTCTCGTATGGTGGAAACCAGTTTCCAAAAACGCAGCGCACTGGCCGGTGAACAAAACGTTCTCAATCCGGGGCGGCTACCACGTACTCGGCGGTAGGTGCGACCATCGGACGGCAAGAGCTACAAGGTGAAAGCAGAGGAAGTCGGCCATGGCAACGGCGCCCAGCGTCTCCTACTCGATGACGGTCCGGTTGGAGGTGCCCGCCAGCGGAACGGCGGTCTCCCAGCTCACCACGGCCGTCGAGTCCTCCGGGGGCTCGGTCACCGGCCTCGACGTCACGGCCTCCGGCCACGAGATGCTGCGGATCGACGTGACGATCGCGGCGTCCTCCACCACGCACGCCGACGAGATCGTCGAGCAGCTGCGCACGATCGAGGGCGTCACCCTCGGCAAGGTCTCCGACCGTACGTTCCTGATGCACCTCGGCGGCAAGATCGAGATGGCGTCGAAGCACCCCATCCGCAACCGTGACGACCTCTCCATGGTCTACACGCCCGGTGTCGCCCGCGTCTGCATGGCGATCGCCGAGAACCCCGAGGACGCGCGCCGCCTCACCATCAAGCGCAACTCCGTTGCGGTCGTAACGGACGGTTCGGCCGTCCTCGGCCTCGGCAACATCGGCCCGAAGGCCGCGCTGCCGGTCATGGAGGGCAAGGCGGCCCTCTTCAAGCGCTTCGCAGGCATCGACGCCTGGCCGATCTGCCTGGACACCCAGGACACCGACGCCATCGTCGAGATCGTCAAGGCCATCGCCCCCGGCTTCGCGGGCATCAACCTGGAGGACATCTCCGCGCCCCGCTGCTTCGAGATCGAGGCCCGGCTGCGCGAGGCCCTCGACATCCCCGTCTTCCACGACGACCAGCACGGCACCGCCATCGTCGTCCTCGCCGCCCTCACCAACGCCCTGCGCGTGGTGGGCAAGGGCATGGGCGACGTCCGCGTGGTCATGTCGGGCGCCGGCGCGGCCGGCACGGCCATCCTGAAGCTGCTGCTCGCCGCCGGCGTCAAGAACGCCGTCGTGGCCGACATCCACGGCGTCGTGCACGCCGACCGCGAGGACCTGGTGTCCCACGACGCCGACTCGCCGCTGCGCTGGATCGCCGACAACACCAACCCCGAGGGCCTCACCGGCACCCTCAAGGAGGCCGTCGTCGGCGCCGATGTCTTCATCGGCGTGTCGGCCCCGAACGTGCTGAACGGCGACGACGTCGCGGCCATGGCCGAAGGCGCGATCGTGTTCGCGCTCGCGAACCCGGACCCCGAGGTCGACCCCGCAATCGCCCGCCAGACGGCCGCAGTTGTCGCCACCGGGCGCTCGGACTTCCCGAACCAGATCAACAACGTCCTGGTCTTCCCCGGCGTCTTCCGCGGCCTGCTCGACGCCCAGTCGCGCACCGTCAACACGGAGATGATGCTGGCCGCCGCCGGGGCCCTCGCCGACGTCGTCGCCGAGGACGAGCTCAACCGGAACTACATCATCCCCAGCGTCTTCAACGACAAGGTCGCGCCCGCCGTGGCCGACGCCGTGCGGACCGCCGCGAAGGCCGCCGGAGCCGCTGTGACAGGCGCCACGGCCTAGGGACACGGCGCGTCGCGGGACCCGGGCCTCGCGGGCCCCCTCTAGGGTGGCTTGGAGTGGCTCGGCAGCGAGCCCTCCGGCCTCCGGCTTTTCTGGGGCGGCGGACGCTTTTCGTGTGACCCCCACGGGCACCGGATTGGCTTTCCCGCCGCAGGTGGGGGCAGGATGCGTAATCGGGCGCGAGGGTCTGACGTCAGACCCGGGTCCGGGGACTGTCCGAGGACCCTGGCAGCATCGTCTTCGCTGTGCCCATCATGCGGCCCCGCCGCGTGGCACGCCTCAACGGCAAAAGAACACGGGAGTACAAACATGAACCGCAGTGAGCTGGTGGCCGCGCTGGCCGACCGCGCAGAGGTGACCCGCAAGGACGCCGACGCCGTGCTGGCCGCGTTCGCCGAGACCGTCGGCGAGATCGTTGCCAAGGGCGACGAGAAGGTCACCATCCCCGGCTTCCTGACCTTCGAGCGCACCCACCGTGCCGCTCGCACCGCCCGCAACCCGCAGACCGGCGAGCCGATCAACATCCCGGCCGGTTACAGCGTCAAGGTTTCGGCCGGTTCCAAGCTGAAGGAAGCGGCGAAGGGCAAGTAGCCCCGAGCAGCGATGAGGGGCGGCCACCCATTCGGGTGGCCGCCCCTTTCGCGTGCCGTACTGCTGTCGTGCTCCTCAAGGGGCCCGTACGGCCCCCTGCGGGCCTGCTAGCCCAGCGGTGCCTTGCCGGGCAGCTCGACCTTCGCGCCGAGCTCCACGAGCTTCTCCATGAAGTTCTCGTAGCCGCGGTTGATCAGGTCGATGCCGTGGACGCGGGACGTGCCCTGCGCCGCCAGCGCCGCGATGAGGTACGAGAAGCCGCCGCGGAGGTCCGGGATGACCAGATCGGCGCCCTGGAGCTTCGTGGGGCCGCTGACGACCGCCGAGTGGAGGAAGTTCCGCTGGCCGAAGCGGCAGTCGGAGCCGCCGAGGCACTCGCGGTACAGCTGGATGTGCGCACCCATCTGGTTGAGCGCGGAGGTGAAACCGAGCCGCGACTCGTAGACCGTCTCGTGGACGATCGACAGGCCCGCGGCCTGCGTCAGCGCCACGACCAGCGGCTGCTGCCAGTCCGTCTGGAAGCCGGGGTGCACGTCCGTCTCCAGGGCGATCGCGTTCAGCGAGCCGCCCGGGTGCCAGAAGCGGATGCCCTCGTCGTCGATCTCGAAGGCACCGCCCACCTTCCGGTAGGTGTTCAGGAACGTCATCATCGAGCGCTGCTGGGCGCCGCGGACGTAGATGTTGCCCTCGGTCGCCAGAGCGGCGGACGCCCAGGAGGCGGCCTCCAGGCGGTCCGAGAGGGCGTGGTGGTTGTAGCCGCCGAGGCTGTCGACACCGGTGATCCGGATGGTCCGGTCGGTGTCCATGGCGATGATCGCGCCCATTTTCTGCAGGACGCAGATCAGGTCCTCGATCTCCGGCTCCACCGCGGCGTTCGAGAGCTCCGTCACGCCCTCCGCGAGGACGGCGGTGAGCAGAACCTGCTCGGTGGCGCCCACGGACGGGTACGGCAGACGGATCTTGGTGCCGCGCAGCCGCTGCGGGGCCTCCAGGTACTGGCCGCCCTCGCGCTTCTCGATGGTCGCGCCGAACTGGCGGAGCACCTCGAAGTGGAAGTCGATCGGCCGGCCGCCGATGTCGCAGCCGCCGAGGCCGGGGATGAAGGCGTGCCCGAGGCGGTGCAGCAGGGGGCCGCAGAAGAGGATCGGAATGCGCGACGACCCCGCGTGGGCGTCGATGTCGGCGACGTTCGCGCTCTCCACGTGCGAGGGGTCCATGATGAGCTCGCCCGGCTCCTCACCGGGGCGGACCGTCACGCCGTGCAGCTGCAGCAGGCCGCGCACGACGCGTACGTCGCGGATGTCTGGGACATTGCGCAGCCGGCTCGGGGCGCTGCCGAGCAGCGCGGCCACCATGGCCTTCGGCACGAGGTTCTTCGCGCCGCGGACACGGATCTCGCCCTCGAGCGGAGTGCCGCCGTGGACAAGCAGGACATCATCGGTGACGGTCATGAATCTCGCGTTCCGATTGAATGGACAGGGGGACCAAAGGGTTAAGCGTAATGGCCGCGTACCCCCCTTCCGTAAGGGCGAGGACGCACAAACCACGTCATGAGTTCGTGACAACACGAACCGTGCGGAACCGGACACACCGGGTCACCGTCCGTTTCGGCGGTTCCATCCGCCCCTTCCGGCCCTGAGCTGCATTCACTCCGGTATGCGCATTGCCTCCCCGCGCGGGGCGAAGATGCGGGATCATGTGCACCATGACCGAGGTGTCCTCGCTCACAGGCCGGCTGCTCGTGGCCACACCGGCCCTGGCGGACCCGAACTTCGACCGCGCGGTGGTGCTGCTCCTCGACCACGACGAGAAGGGCTCGCTCGGCGTGGTCCTGAACCGGCCCACGCCCGTGGACGTCGCCGACATCCTGGAGGGCTGGGGACAGCTGGCCGGTGCGCCCGGAGTCGTCTTCCAGGGCGGTCCCGTCTCGCTGGACTCGGCGCTCGGGGTCGCGGTGATTCCCGGCGAGGAGGGCGCGGCGTCGTCCGGCCCCCGCAAGCGGGCGCCCGCTCTCCGTGACCCCGTCGGCTTCCGCCGCGTCCACGGCGCGATCGGCCTCGTCGACCTGGAGGCCCCGCCGGAGCTCCTCGCCTCCGCGCTCGGCTCCCTCCGCATCTTCGCGGGCTATTCGGGGTGGGGCCCCGGCCAGCTGGAGAGCGAGCTGGAGGACGGCGCGTGGTACGTGGTCGAGTCCGAGCCGGGTGACGTCTCGTCCCCGGATCCGGAGCGGCTGTGGCGGGCGGTGCTGCGGAGGCAGCGGAGTGAGCTGGCGATGGTGGCGACGTATCCGGATGACGCGTCGCTGAACTGAGTGGTGGGCGCGCCGCCTACGCTCCGTCCGTCTGTGGGTGCGGGGCCGCGGGGGTATGTCCGTACTCGCCATCCCTGCGCCGCGCCCGACATTTCCGGCCGCTATGGCTGGCTCGGTGCTCCGTGCGCACATACCCCCACGTCCCCTCCCGTTTAGTGCGCGGGCGCGGCTGGGTGGGTCCCCTGGTCCCCCTACTCCCGCTGGACGTCGCGGGGCAAACGGGTGGGCGGGTGGGGACCATCCGCCGCGAAGCGGCGGTGTCGGTGCTCCTACCCGGAAAGGGCGTTGCGGGGCGAACGGGTGGGCGGGGTTGGTGGTCCTACCCGGGCAGGGTGGTCTGGTGGAGGTAGCGGTCGGCCAGGGGGTGGGCGTTCGTCGCGGGGACGGCCAGGTGGACGGTGACCGGCGGGGCGTTCTTCAGGCGTACGTGACGCAGCCCCGGGTGCGCGTGGCGCCGAGCCACCGGCTCGGGGGCGATGCCCACGCCGTGCCCCGCCGCGACCGCTTCCAGCCACTCGTCGAGGTTGTCGGCGGTGCAGGCGAGCCGCGGCCGGCGCTCCGGGGGCCACAGCTCCGGGCTCGTCGTGCCGGTCACCGTGTTCACCACCAGCGGTACGTCCGCGAGCTCCGCCCAGTCGACCACGCGCCGCCCCGCCAGCTCCGCGGCCCCGCGCGCGACGACGGCCACGCGCGGCTCCCGCAGCAGCACCCGCGTGCGGACCGCGGCGTCGGACGGTATGTCACCTCGTACGACCGCGACATCGCAGGCGCCCGTCAGGAGCCCGGCGAGGGGTTCGTTCCGGCGTACGAGCCGCACGCCCGCGCCCGTCGCCGCCTTGAAGGCGGGCACCAGGTCGGCGCAGGCCTGCGGCAGGAGCGAGGTGAACCCGAGCCGCAGGAGCGGCGGCTCGCTGCCCGCCGTGCGCAGCGCCCCGTCGAGCCGGGAGAGGAGCGGCGCCAGCTCGTCGCGCAGGCGGGCCCCTGCCTCGGTGAGGGTCACCCGGCGCGTGGTCCGTTCCAGGAGGCGGGTGTTGAGGGCAACCTCCAGGGCCCGCACGGTCCGTGTGAGCGCGGGCTGGCCGACGCGCAGGACCGCGGCGGCGTGCGTGAAGCTCAGCTCGTCGGCCACGGCGAGGAATCCGCGGAGGTGGCGCAGCTCGACGCCGGGCGGTGGTTCGTGATCCATGCCGGTTCAGCATAAGTGTGCGTCGCGCGCATTTCTCCCCGGATGCGGAGGCTGCCTACGTTTCCAGCCTTCGCGAGACAAGGGAGTTGAACGCCGTGCGCAAGGTATGGCTGTTGATGGTGGGGTCCTTCACGCTCGGGCTCGACGCCTATGTGATGGCAGGGCTCCTGCCGGTGGTCGCCGACGACCTGGGGACGACCGTCTCCCTCGCCGGGCAGATGGTCACCGTCTTCACCCTCGCCTACGCGGTGAGCGCGCCCCTCGTCGCCGGGCTGCTCTCCGGGGTGCGGCCACGCGTGCTGATCGTCGCGGCGCTGGCCGTCTTCACGCTCGGCAACGGGCTCACCGCCCTCGCGCCCGGCCTCGCCGTGCTGCTCGTCTCGCGTGCGGTGGCGGGGGTCGGCGCCGGGGTCTACTCGGCGCTGTCCACCGCGGCCGCCGCCGCGCTCGCGGGGGAGGAGCGGCGCGGGCGGGCGCTCGCGCTGGTGATGGGAGGGATGAGTTCGGGCACGGTCCTGGGCGTGCCGCTGGGCGTGCTGCTCGCCGACCACACCTCGTGGCGGGCCACGATGTGGCTGGTGACGGGGCTCGGCGCGGTCGCGCTCGGCGGGCTCGCGGTGGGGCTCCCCGACATTCCCGCCGCGCCCGCCGTTCCGGTGCGGGCCCGGCTCGCGGCGCTCGCCGACCGGAAGGTGCTGCCGATCGTGGGTGTCTCGTTCCTGGGTGCGGTGGCGAGCCTTGGTCTCTATACGTATCTCGCTCCCGTGCTCGCCTCTTCGGGCGGTGTCGGCGACGGCGCGGTGGCGCCGTACCTGTGGGCGTGGGGGATCGGCGGGGTGCTCGGCAGCGTCGTCGCCGGACCCCTGGTGGACCGTACGGGACGGGTGTACGCCCTGGTGACCGGGATCGTCCTTGCGTTGGTCGTCGCGATCGGTGCCGTGCCGCTGCTCGGCGCCGCCGCCCATCCCGCGCTCGTCGTCTGGGGCGCCGCGGGCTGGGCGTTCCAGGTCCCGCAGCAGCACCGCCTCCTCGCGCTGCGCGCCGAACGCGGCACGGTCGCCCTCGCCCTCAACAACTCCGCCCTCTATCTGGGCAGCGCGGTCGGCTCCGGAGCGGCCGGGCTCGCCCTCGCGGCGGGGCTCGCTCCCGAGTACCTGCCCTGGGCGGCGTCCGCGGTCGCCGCGGCGGGCCTGCTCCTGCACCTGTCGCACAGGGCCCCCGCCCGCCCCGTCGGCGCCGGGTCCGACGACACGGCCGCTGCCGGGACGCGCCGCGCGTGAGTACCCTTGGCCGTTATGAGCACTCTTGAGCCCGAGCCCGAGCGCGGGGCAGGTACGGGGACCCTCGTTGAGCCGACACCTCAGGTGTCGCACGGTGACGGCGACCACGAGCGCTATGCGCATTACGTCCAGAAGGACAAGATCATGGCGAGCGCGCTGGACGGCACGCCCGTCGTCGCGCTCTGCGGCAAGGTGTGGGTCCCCGGCCGCGACCCGAAGAAGTACCCCGTCTGTCCCATGTGCAAGGAGATCTACGAGTCCATGGGCGCCGGCGGAGACAACGACAAGGGCGGCAAGGACGGCGGCAAGAAGTAGCCCTGCCGGTCACTTCCGGCCACCGAGAAGCACCCTTCGCCCGAGGGGCGTTGCGCCTGTCGCAACGCCCCTTTTGCGTTGTGCAATCGCGTGACAGTCTGCGGTTTCATGACCTTTGAGCAACTCATTCCGGCGCCGAGCAGCGCCCACTGGGTCCCGCCCACCCAAGGTTCCTTCCCCCTCGACGACGAGACCGGGCTGCACGCCGGGCCCGGCACCGAAAGCACCGCGCGGTGGCTGCGCGGCACCGTCGGAGCCGCAACCGGCCTGCGGTTCCCCGACGGTGAGAACGACAACGGCATCGTGCTGCGGATCGACTCCGGCCTGGCGGACGAGGCCTACCGCCTCGTCGTGGACGGCCACGCGATCCGCATCGAGGGGGGCAGCGCCGCCGGTGTCTTCTGGGGCGCGCAGACATTCCGTCAACTCCTTGGCCCTGAGGCGTTCCGGCGTGCGCCGCTCGACCCCGCACGGGAGTGGACGGTGCCGATGGTCACCGTCGAGGACGCCCCGCGCTTCCGCTGGCGCGGCATGATGCTCGACGTGTCCCGGCACTTCATGCCGAAGGAAGGCGTCCTGCGCTACCTCGACCTGCTCGCCGCCCACAAGCTCAACGTCTTCCACTTCCACATCACGGACGACCAGGGCTGGCGCGTGGAGATCAAGCGCCACCCGAAGCTCACCGAGGTCGGCGCCTGGCGCTCCCGCACCCGTTGGGGCCACCGCGCGTCGCCGCTCTGGCTGGAGCACCCGCACGGCGGCTACTACACGCAGGACGACATCCGCGAGATCGTCGCGTACGCGGACTCCCTGCACATCACCGTCGTTCCGGAGATCGACATCCCGGGCCACTCGCAGGCCGCGATCACCGCGTACCCCTACCTCGGCAACAGCGATGTCGTCGACACGGAGGCCATGACCGTCTGGGACTCCTGGGGCGTCAGCCCGAACGTCCTCGCCCCCACCGAAGAGGTCCTCCGGTTCTACGAAGGGGTCTTCGAGGAGATCCTCGACCTCTTCCCGTCCACCTTCGTCCACGTCGGCGGCGACGAGTGCCCCAAGGACCAGTGGAAGGCGTCGCCCACCGCGCAGGCCCGCATCAAGGAGCTCGGGGTCGGCGACGAGGACGGGCTGCAGAGCTGGTTCATCCGGCACTTCGACCGCTGGCTCGCCGACCGGGGCCGCCGGCTCATCGGCTGGGACGAGATCCTGGAGGGCGGCCTCGCCGAAGGCGCCACCGTCTCCTCCTGGCGCGGCTACCAGGGCGGCATCGACGCGGCCAAGGCGGGCCACGACGTCGTCATGTGCCCCGAGCAGCAGGTGTACTTGAACTTCCGGGAGGACGGCGGCCCGGACGAGCCGATGCCCATCGCGTACGTCCGCACGCTGGAGGACGTCTACCGCTTCGAGCCCGTCCCCGCCGAGCTCACCGAGGAGGAGGCCGCCCACGTCATCGGCACCCAGGCCAATGTGTGGACCGAGGTGATGGAGCACCAGGGACGCGTCGACTACCAGGTGTTCCCGCGCCTCGCGGCCTTCTGCGAGGTGGCGTGGCGGCAGTTGCCCGCCCCGGCCGAACGTGATTTCGCCGACTTCGAACAGCGAATGACCGCTCACTACAAGCGCCTTGATGCCCTGGGCGTCGACTACCGGCCGCCGAGCGGTCCTCTTCCGCGACACCTGCGACCGGGTGTGCTCGGACGCCCGATCGAGGGGCCGCCCCCGAACGTGTGAGCAACGCCCCGGGTGCGTGTTCCGTGCTTCGGCGGCCCGCGCGGGCAGCGTGGGCCGCGCGGGCCGTTGGTGGACGCGGGCTGCCGGAAGATGTGCGAAATCGCCACATCCGCCTGGTTCGCGGACGAATGCCTCCTAGCGGACCCCCGCGTCGGGGCCCGGGGAAGATGTGCCAGAGTTGCCACGTCCGGGTTGTGAGCACGTACCGTACGGCGGAACAGGCGTAACGGTGACACGTCGCGAAACGGCGAGCACTTCACATACGCGATGTACGTGGAGCACGCGGCCGGACATCGGGAAGGGGCAGCCGGTTTGACCACGCACGCACCGCAGGCGGCACGGACACCGCAATCGGTGAAGCTGCCCGCCACGCTGGACGAGGCAGTGGCGGCGCTCGCCGCCATGCCCGCCGCCGTGCCCGTCGCCGGCGGCACGGACCTGATGGCTTCGGTCAATTCGGGACAACTGCGGCCCGCCGCGCTCGTCGGCCTCGGCCGCATCAGCGAGATCCGCGGCTGGCAGTACCAGGACGGCCACGCCCTGCTCGGCGCCGGTCTCACCCACGCCCGCATGGGCCGCCCCGACTTCGCCGCGCTGATCCCCGCCCTGGCCGCCGCCGCGCGCGCCGCGGGGCCGCCCCAGATCCGCAACGCGGGCACCCTCGGCGGCAACATCGCGTCGGCCGCGCCGACCGGTGACGCGCTGCCCGTCCTCGCCGCGCTCGAAGCGGTGCTGATCATCGCGGGACCCGGCGGTGTCCGCCGCGAGATCCCGGTGTCGCACCTGCTCGCGGGCATGGACATGCTCCGCCCCGGTGAACTCATCGGCTTCGTGCGCGTACCGCTCCTGCACGCGCCCCAGGTCTTCCTCAAGGCGACGGGCCGCACCGGACCAGGCCGGGCCACGGCCTCCGTCGCGCTCGTCCTCGACCCCGCGCGGCGCGGGGTGCGGTGCGCGGTCGGCGCCATCGCGCCCATGCCGCTGCGACCTCTTGAGGCCGAGGAGTGGGTGGCCTCCCTCATCGACTGGGACGGCGAGCGGGGCAGCCTCGTCCCGGAGGCGGTCACCGCCTTCGGCGAGTACGTCGCCACCGCCTGCATCCCCGACCAACCCCCGGCGGCCGACGGCACGGAACAGCCGCTGGCCCCCGCGGTACTGCACCTGCGGCGCACCGTCGCCGCGCTGGCCCGACGAGCACTGGGGAGGGCGCTGTCGTGAGCGACGACCGGCACGAAGAGAACACGGCCGACGGCGGCGGCTGGCAGCCGCATCCGCAGGGGGAGTACGACTCCGACGCCACGGCGTTCGTGCAGCTCCCCGAAGGCATGCTGGACGCCCCGCTCGCCGCCCCCGGCCACGGCTACGTACCGCCGCAGATAACGGTCAACCCCACCGTCGCCGGCGCCACCGACCCGGCCGCCACCGGCGCCTGGGTCATGCCGCCCGAGGTGACGGGCGCGGTGCGCTGGCCCGACGCGGGCACGGTGCAGGAACAGCCGCCCGTGCACGCGGACCCGTACGCGCACGCGGAGCCGCACGCGCACGCGGAGCCGCACGGGTACGACCCGCGGGCGACGGGCCAGTGGAGCTTCCCCGAGGCGGAGTCGCCCGTGGGGCAGCAGTCCGCGTACGAGCAGGAGTACGCCCACCAGTACGGGCAGGAGCCCGCGGCTCCCCCCGCCGACGTCACCGGCCAGTGGTCGATCCCCGTCGCCGACGGCGATCTGCCGGACGAGTCGGGCGAGTTCACGGCGTCCTCGCTCGCCGCGCAGTGGGGCGGCGGGACGCCTCCCGCGACGCTGCCCGGCGGCGCGCCCGCGCCCTGGGCGACCGGGGCGGGGGCCGGTGCGCCCTGGGGCGCGCAGGCGCAGGAGGTGCTCCACGAGCCCGCTCCGGAGCGGATCACGGAGCCGGTGGCGGAGCCCGAGGCGGAGGCGGCGCCCGAGCCGGAGAGCCGGTTCGAGAAGACGCAGTTGCTGCGGGCGATCAAGCTGCCGTCCGATGAGCCCGCGGCCGCGGAGCCCGAGCCCCAGCCGGAACCCGAGCCGGACCCCCAGCCGGAGCCCGAGCCGGAGCCCGAGCCGGAGGTCGCGCTCGCGCCCGCCCCCGAGCCCGTCGAGGAGCCCGCCGAACCGGTCGCCGAACCGGCAGCCGAGGCCCCGGAGGACGCCGCGCCGGCGGACGTACCGCATGAAGCGGACGTACCGGATGGGCCGGACGCGCCGCACGAACCGGTCACTTCACACGAGACCGACGTACCGGCCGAGACCGGGGCCCCGACCGGGATCGAGACCGCGACTGGGACCGAGGCCCCGACCGAGGCCCAAGCCGACGCCGGAACCGGCGCCGAAACCGACGCCGAGACAGCGGCCGAAGCGGCAGCCGCGGCCGACGCCGACCCCGCCGTCGCGCCCGCCCCGGACCCCGCCGAGGCCCCCGCCGTCACCCCCCTCCACGACGACCACCCCCTCGTCTCCTACGTCCTTCGTGTGAACGGCACCGACCGCCCCGTCACCGGCGCGTGGATCGGCGAGTCCCTGCTCTACGTCCTGCGCGAGCGCCTCGGGCTCGCCGGGGCCAAGGACGGGTGCTCGCAGGGCGAGTGCGGCGCCTGCAACGTCCAGGTGGACGGGCGGCTCGTCGCCTCCTGCCTCGTGCCCGCCGCGACGACCGCGGGCAGCGAGGTCCGCACCGTCGAGGGCCTCGCCGCCGACGGGCAGCCGTCCGACGTGCAGCGCGCGCTCGCCGCGTGCGGGGCCGTGCAGTGCGGCTTCTGCGTACCCGGCATGGCGATGACCGTGCACGACCTCCTGGAGGGCAACCCCGCCCCCACCGACCTGGAGGCCCGCCGCGCCCTGTGCGGCAACCTCTGCCGCTGCTCCGGCTACCGCGGTGTCCTCGACGCCGTGCGCGAGGTCGTCGCCGAGCGCGAGGCGTCCGCGCAGAACGAGCACGAGCACGGGCAGCAGGACCAGCCCGGTCACGGTCACGGTCACGGTCACGCCGAGGCACACATCCCGCACCAGGCGGGCCCCTACGGCCAGGACGGAGGCCACGCGTGAGCACCGAAGCCACCACCGCGACCACGCCCGCCGCCGACCGTCAGGCGGCCGAGCAGCCGCCGCGCGGCATCGGCGCGTCGCTGCCGTCCGCGGAGTCCCGGGTGAAGACCGAGGGCACGTTCCCCTACGCCGCCGACCTGTGGGCCGAGGGCCTGCTGTGGGCGGCCGTCCTGCGCTCCCCGCACGCGCACGCCCGCATCGTCTCCATCGACACCAGCCACGCCCTGGAGATGCCGGGCGTCCGCGCGGTCGTCACGCACGAGGACGTGCCCGGCGAGCCGCTGCACGGCCGACGCACCCCGGACCGCCCGGTCTTCGCCTCCGACGTCGTACGCCACCACGGCGAGCCCATCGCCGCCGTCGCCGCCGACCACCCCGACACCGCGCGGATGGCCGCCGCGGCCGTCATCGTCGAGTACGAGGTGCTCGAACCGGTCACCGACCCGGAGAAGGCCTTCGAGGCCGAACCGCTGCACCCCGACGGCAACCTCATCCGGCACATCCCGCTGCGGCACGGCGATCCGGAGGCGGCGGGCGAGCTCGTCGTCGAGGGCCTGTACCGCATCGGCAGGCAGGACCCGGCGCCGATCGGCGCGGAGGCGGGCCTCGCGGTGCCGCGCCCCGACGGGGGCGTGGAGCTCTACATCGCCTCGACCGACCCGCACGCCGACCGCGACCGTGCCGCCGCCTGCTTCGGCATCCCCTCCGACCGCGTGAAGGTCGTCGTCACGGGCGTGCCCGGCGCGACCGCCGACCGCGAGGACGCCGGCTTCCAGCTCCCGCTCGGACTCCTCGCGCTGCGCACCGGCTGCCCGGTCAAGCTCACCGCGACTCGCGAGGAGTCCTTCCTCAGCCACGCCCACCGCCACCCGACGCTCCTGCGCTACCGCCACCACGCGGACGCCGAGGGCCGCCTGGTGAAGGTGGAGGCGCAGATCCTGCTCGACGCGGGCGCGTACGCGGACACGTCGTCGGAGGCGCTGGCCGCGGCGGTCTCCTTCGCCTGTGGTCCGTACGTCGTGCCGAACGCCTTCATCGAGGGCTGGGCGGTCCGCACGAACAACCCGCCCTCCGGGCACGTGCGGGGCGAGGGCGCCCTCCAGGTGTGCGCCGCGTACGAGGCCCAGATGGACAAGATCGCCAAGAAGCTGGGCGTCGACCCGGCGGAGCTGCGGCTGCGCAACGCCATGGCGACCGGCGACATCCTGCCCACCGGCCAGACGGTGACGTGCCCCGCGCCCGTGGCCGAACTCCTCGCGGCCGTGCGCGACGCCCCGCTGCCCGAGCTGCCCAAGGACACCCCCGAGGACGAGTGGCTGCTGCCCGGCGGTCCGGAGGGCGCGGGCGAACCGGCCGCCGTCCGGCGCGGCGTCGGCTACGGCCTCGGCATGGTCCAGCTCCTCGGCGCCGAGGGCACGGACGAGGTCTCCACCGCCACGGTGAAGGTCCACGACGGCGGGGCGACGGTGATCTGCGCGGCCGTCGAGACCGGCCAGGGCTTCACGACGCTGGCCCGCCAGATCGTCCAGGAGACGCTGGGCATCGAGGACGTGCGCGTCGCCCCCGTCGACACGGACCAGCCGCCCGCGGGCCCGAGCTGCCGCGGCCGCCACACGTGGGTCTCGGGCGGCGCGGTGGAGCGCGCGGCGAAGATGGTCCGCACGCAGCTCCTCCAGCCCCTCGCGCACAAGTTCGGGATGTCGACCGAGCTGCTCCAGATCACCGACGGCAAGATCACCTCGTACGACGGTGTGCTCTCCACGACCGTCACGGAGGCCCTTGAGGGCAAGGAGCTCTGGGCCACGGCCCAGTGCCGTCCGCACCCGACCGAGCCGCTCGACGAGTCCGGGCAGGGCGACGCGTTCGTCGGCATGGCGTTCTGCGCGATCCGCGCGGTCGTCGACGTCGACATCGAGATCGGTGCGGTTCGGGTGGTGGAGCTCGCGGTGGCGCAGGACGTGGGCCGCATCCTGAACCCCGCCCAGCTCAAGGCCCGCATCGAGGCGGGCGTCACCCAGGGCGTGGGCGCGGCCCTCACGGAGAACCTCCGCACGCCCCGCGGCCTGGTCCGCCACCCCGACCTCACGGGCTACGCGCTCCCGACCGCCCTGGACACCCCTGACATCCGCATCGTGAAGCTGGTGGAGGAGCGGGACGTCGTCGCCCCCTTCGGCGCGAAGGCGGCCAGCGCGGTCCCGGTGGTGACGTCCCCCGCGGCGATCGCCTCGGCGGTCCGCGCGGCGACGGGCCGCCCGGTGAACCGCCTCCCGATCCGCCCGCAGGCGGCGGTCGCGGTCCCCTCGTCGTAGAACGGCGCGGCTCGTGGTGGCGTGGGGGTTCTTGGCCCTGGTGGGCGGCTTGGTGCTGGCCACCAACGTGTGCCGTGCGGCGGACTGGTTCCAGATGATGTCCTACCAGCACCGGATGTGGCCGAAGAGTGTGACGACCATGCGTGTGGTCGGGGCGGTTTTCTCGGTGGCGGGCGCGTTCGTTCTCCTGGGAGTCTTGTGACGTGGAGCGCGAATGCGGGGCAGAGGCGGCGGGCGGCCCCCGTGGCGTCGTCGTCATCACGGGCATCATGGCGTCCGGCAAGTCGACGGTCGCGCAGGCGTTGGCCGAGCGGCTGCCTCGGGCGGCGCACGTGCGGGGTGACGCGTTCCGGCGGATGATCGTGTCGGGCGGGGTGCCGTACGAGGGTGTGCCCGGCGGGGAGGGCGAGGCTCAACTCCGCCTCCGCTACCGCCTGTCGGCGTCCGCCGCCGACGCCTGCTCCGACGCCGGATTCACCGCCGTCGTCCAGGACGTCATCCTGGGCGAGGAGTTGAAGGCGTACGTGGAACTAGTCCGCACCCGCCCCGCGTACGTCGTCGTGCTCGCCCCGCGGCCCGAAGCGGTCGCGGCTCGCGAGGAATCCCGCGGCAAGACGGGGTACGGCGCGTGGACGGTCGCCGACCTGGACGCGATCCTGCGCGAGCGGACGCCCCGGCTCGGACTCTGGCTGGACAGCGGCGAGTTGACGGTAGACGAAACGGTGGACGCGATCCTGTCGAGGCTGGACGAAGCCCGGGTGAAGTGACTCCACGACCGGCGTCACCGCCAGGAGCCCGCGGTCCTCGGCGGGAGACGGGGAAAGGGTGGCCCCTTGTGAGGGACCACCCTTTCGGTTGCCGCGGCGGCACGGCGCGGTGACGCCGTCAGCCGGTGGAGGCCGTGGCGGGATTCGAACCCGCGTTACTGGATTTGCAGTCCAGCCCCTGAGCCTCTCGGGCACACGGCCAAGTCGTCTCGTCGACCGATCGCGTCGACCTGACTCATTGAACGTAGCCGTGTTCCCGCTACCGCCTCAAGCGATCACGGGGTGCCGCAACGGGACCGCCATACGGCGTTCACGAAAGGGGCGTGCGGAGGGCCCGGGCCGCGCGGGACGCCTGGGCCGCGACGCCGGGGATGCTCGACGCGATGAAGGAGCCGCCGCCGGACAGGTCGCCGACGACGTGCACGCGCGGGTCGGCGGGGAGCAGGCCGCCCGCCGGGTGGGGCGTGCCGAGGCCGGTGTCGACGAGGGAGGCGACCAGGTGGCCGGCTCCGGCGGGTATCGCCTGCGGGGGCGGGTTCACGGCGTTGACGACGGTGTCGGGAGGCGTTGTGGACAGGGTCCGTCGTATGTCGCCGGGGGCGACTGTCAGCTGGCCGGTGTCCAGCAGCCGCATCAGCACGGACGCGTTCACCGGCACCATGGGGGAGGCGACGGCGGTGGCCGTGCGGAGGTGGTGGCGCAGGCGCGCGCGGTCGGCCTCGGGCAGCAGGCGCCAGGCGTACGGGCCGACGGCGTGTGCGGCGCTCTGGAGTGTGCGGCGGCCGACGCGCGGGTCGTCGACGGCGTCGAGCTGCTGTGGGAGCCGACGGGCCGGGTCGGTGGTCGTGGTGGCGCGCAGCTCGGCGGTGAGGGCCTCGAAATCGCCGTCCCTGTCCGCGAGTTCCGCGCGGAGCAGGTCGGTGAGGTCGGCGAGGGTGACCGTGCCGCGGGCCGCGTGCAGTTCCGTGACGCGTTCGGCGGTGAGGTGCCGCGGGGGACGCCCGGCGACCGGGCGCTGCCAGACGTACGGCAGGACGCCGGTACGGGAGAGGAGGCTGATGCGGCCCCGGTGCCCGCGAGCGGCGAGGGCCACGACGACGTCGACGGCGGTGAGGCCGCTGCCGATGACGGCGACGTCGCTCTCCACCGGGACGTGGTCGAGGGTGCGGGCCAGGGGGTAGGGGTCGGCGATGTAGCCAGGGGTGCCCGTGAAGCCGTACGGGTCCGGGGGGTTGCCCGTGCCCACGCACAGGGCGACCTGGGCGGCGGCGTACTCCCGGCCGTCCGCCGTGCGGAGTGCCAGGCGTGTGCCCCGGCGGGCGGCGCCGGTGACGCGAGCGGGCACGACCTCGACGGACCACCCCTGCTCGGCCATGGCTGCGACCGCCTTCTCGGCCGTGTGCGTCAGGTACTCGCCGTAGAGCGCGCGAGGGACGACGGGGAGGCCGAGCAGCGGGTCGATGTGGTCGGCGGCCCGTTCGCCCAGCCAGTCCGCGTAGTGGCCGGCATCCCCGTGGCGGATGGACGAGATGCCGGGCGGCACGTTGACGCGGACCACGTCCAGGTCGGGGCCGTAGGGCCGTCCTCGCCACAGGTGGGGGGAGGGTTCGAAGACGCGGAGGGTGCCGGGGGAGGGTCGGTCGGCGGCCCGCGTGGACAGGGCGTCCAGCAGGGCGACGGCTGCGGCGCCTCCGCCGACGACAGCGAGGTCGAGGTCGAGGTCGAGGTCGAGGTTCATGTGTGCCTTCCGGGTGTCCGACGTACGTTCTTCCGTGGTTGCCGTCGACTCTCGTACGGCCCGACGTCGCTCCCCATCCCGCGACTGAGGGTGATCCGCGGTGAGCGACCCCCTCAGACGAGGGGTTGGTGCCGGGCGCGGCACCGTGCAAGCTGAGCCGGGGGAGGGCGCATGAACCGATCACGCGGAGCGTTGTCCGGCCTCGAACGGGCCGCCGACGCCGTCGAGTTGTTCGAGCGGGCGTCGGCCGGGCTGCGCCGCGTCGTGCCGTTCGACTCGGCGGTGTGGCGGGCCACGGACCCGGAGACGGGTCTGATCACGGCGCCGATGCTCGTGCAGAACCTCGGTTCGGGGGAGGGCTGCGCGGCGTACTGGGAGAACGAGCTCCTGGAGGAGACCGTCGTGCCGTACCGCGAGTTGGCCCGTGCGGTCGTGCCTGCGGCGGGCCTCCGGGACTTCACCGGCGACCTGCCCGCCCGCAGCGCCCGCTACCGGCGCCTCCTGCGCGGCTGGGGCATGCACGACGAACTCCGCGCCGTACTGCGGATCGGCGACCGTCCGTGGGGTCTGGTCAGCCTCTTCCGCGACGCGGAGCCTTTTCGCCCGGACGAGATCGCCCTGGTCGCCGACCAGTCCCGTCCCCTGGCCACGCTCCTACGACGCTTCGCGCGCCCGCCTGCGTCCGTGCCGCCCCGCACCGACGTGCCCGCGCCGGGGCTCATCCTCTTCGACGGCAGGGGCGAGGCGATGTCGATCAACGAGGAGGCGCGGCAGCACCTCGCCGCGCTCCCCAAGGGCCCGTCGTTCCCCTCGCCGTTGGGCGTACGGCTCCCGATCTGGGTGATCGGCACGGCGCTTCAGGCCCGCGCGGTCGCCGACGGCCGCGACCACGGTGATGCTCGCGTGCGCATCCGGACCACGGAGGGCCGTTGGCTGGTCTGCCACGCGTCGTGCCTCACGGGGCCCGGCGGGCGGCCCGGGCCGGTGGCCCTCGTCATCGAACCCCCGGCCCCCGCGGACCTGGCGGTCCTGATCGCCGAGTCGTACGGTCTCACCGCGCGCGAACTGGAGATCACCCAGCTCGTCGCACGCGGCATGACGACCGCGGAGATCGCCGGGACCCTGTTCATCACCCCGCACACGGTCCGCGACCGCCTCAAGACCCTCTTCGCCAAGGTCGGCGTCTCCAGCCGGGGGGAGCTGGTGTCCCGCCTCTTCACGGAGCACTACTGGCCGCAGGGGCACCCGCTCAACTAGACCGGGAAGTTGCAAAGACTCCGTTGCAAAAACTATTGCAACGGAGTCTTTGCAACTCTACGCTGCTGGGCATGACGGAAGACGACCGGTCCGGGCCCCGCCCCCGGAATGTCCACCACCTGAACCCCCGCTCGCTGCGGGGCCTCGCGCACCCGCTCCGGATGCGCCTGCTCTCCTCCCTGCGCCTCGAAGGCCCCGCCACGGCCTCCCAACTCGCCGCCCGCCTGGGCGAGTCGAGCGGCGCGACCAGCTACCACCTGCGCCAGCTCGCGGAGTACGGATTCGTCGAGGACGACCCGGACCGCGGCAAGGGCAGGGAGCGCTGGTGGCGCTCCGCCCATCAGGGCACGCGCACCGACGAGGACCTCATCCGCGACCCGAACCCGGAAGTCCAGGCCGCGCTCAGCACGCTCCTGTACGAGTACGCCACGCAGCGCGCCCAGGAGGTCACCACCTGGATCGCGACGCGGCACGAGTGGCCGCAGGCGTGGGACGAGGCGGCGGACACCAGCGACTACACCCTGACCCTCAGCCCCGCCCAGGCGACCGAACTGAGCCACAAGGTCAACGCGCTCATGGAGAGCTACCGCAACACGCCCCCGCCCCGGGGCACCCCGGACGTCGCCCAGGTCCGCGTCCACTCCCACATCTTCCCGACCCGGCCCGCACCGGCCGAGGACGCCTGAGAGGAGCAGACCCATGCACCCTTACGTGCATCTGATGCTGCACGAGGAACGCGCCGAACGGTTACGCCGCGCGGCCGCGCCCCGACGTACGAACCGCCATCATCTCCGCGCTCAACTCGGCTGGCGCCTCGTCGAGTTGGGACTGCGCCTGGTCAGCAGCTCGGGACCTTCCCGCCCTTTTCCAGCGCCCGCAGCGCGTCGACCGTTCCCTTCAGCGTCGTGACCGGAACGAGCCGCAGCCCCTTCGGCAGCTCGGCCTGAGCATCCTCGCACTCGTCCTTCGGGACGAGGAAGACGGTCGCGCCGTCGCGGCCCGCGGCCTGCGTCTTGAGGGCGACGCCACCGACCGGGCCGACCTTGCCGTCGGCCGTGATCGTGCCGGTGCCGGCGATCTTCCGGCCGCCCGTGAGGTCGCCGCCGCTGCCGTCGCCGTCGAGCTTGTCGATGATGCCGAGCGAGAGGAACAGGCCCGCGCTCGGCCCGCCGATCTTGCCGAGGTCGGCCTTGACCTTCACCTTGGCGGTGTCGTCGACGCCGTTCGCCTTCAGGTAGTTCAGTGCCGCGTCCGTGGCGGCGTCCTGCGACTTCTTCATGTCGCCGAGGTTGTGCTTCTCGACTTCCTTCACGTCGTCGCCGACGGGGTAGACGGAGTCCTTGGGCATCACGGCCCGGTCGCTCCGGAACCACCCGTCGATGACGTCACCGAGGTAGACGTCCATCTGCGGCCCGGTGGCCACGATGGTGGTCATCCGCAGCTCGCCCCGGGTCGCCCGGGTCGGCACGCCGCTGACCGTCAGGACGGGCTTCCCTTCGTGCTTCCCGAGCACGTCGGCGGTTCCCCCGGGCTGCGCCACGGCGAACGGCAGCGGCGCGAGCCCCGCGACGGCGAGCAGCGCCACGACGGGCAGGGCGCAGAGGGCGAGGGCCTGGGGGCGCGTGAGACGAGAGAACACGGGATCAATCTAACGTGCAGGGTCTCTGGAACTGGGCGCCGGTCATCGCCGGCTGCGCCGGGCTCGTCCTCAAACGCCGGACGGGCTTGCCGGAGCAGCGGCCTCAGCGCAGCGCATCGGCTACTTCACGCGCCGCGTCGACCACCCGCGGCCCCACCCTCTCCGGCACCGAGTCCGCCAGCATGACGACTCCCACGCTGCCCTCCAGGCCCGTCACGCCCACCAGGGGCGCCGCCGCGCCGCTCGCGCCGGCCTCCAGCTCGCCGTGGGTGAGCGCGTAGCCGGGGTCCGTGACCAGGCCCTGGCGGGCCGCCAGGATCGCGCGGCCCGCGGCGCCCCGGTCCAGAGGGTGGCGGAAGCCGGTCCGGTACGCGACGTGGTAGTCCGTCCACGTCGGCTCGACCACCGCGACCGCGAGGGCCTCCGAGCCGTCGACGAGGGTCAGGTGGGCCGTCGCGCCTATGTCCTCCGCGAGCGAGCGCAGCGCGGGCAGCGCGGCCTCGCGCACCAGCGGATGCACCTGCCGCCCGAGCCGCAGCACGCCGAGGCCGACGCGGGCCCGGCCGCCCAGGTCGCGGCGGACGAGGGCATGCTGTTCGAGCGTGGCGAGCAGGCGGTAGACCACCGTGCGGTTCACGCCGAGCTTGTTGGAGAGCTCGGTGACCGTCAGGCCGTGGTCGGTGTCGGCCAGCAGCTTGAGGACGCGCAGTCCTCGGTCGAGCGTCTGGGAAGTCTCCGCGGTCACGACGCCCACTCCTTAGGTGAGGGTCGGCGGCCCCCCTACGCGGCGGTTGCGTCGCCGGTCCCGTGGGCGACGCGCGTCAGAGGCCGCCGGTCGGAACACCGGCTGCGCTCCGCGGCGGCGCTGCCACGGGGCGTGTGCTTTGCGGGGACATTAGCGAGGCCGTCCCGCTGAGCGGAAGACTTCGTCCAGAATCCGGGCACGGGGACGCCCCTAGCGCCCCCCATTGCCCCAATACGCGGTGGCCACCCCGGAGGCCGCGCGCACCACGTCCGCACACGACCTCCCCACTCGGAACCCCCGGCTCCTTACTCGAACGTCACTTCATGCGGGTGGCCCACTCCTGGACCTTCTCGATGCGCTGACGCAGCTGCCCCGCCGTGGCCTCCGCGCTCGGCGGCCCGCCACAGGTGCGCCGCAGCTCGGTGTGGATCACGCCGTGCGGCTTCCCGCTCTGATGGACGTACGCGCCGACCATCGTGTTCAGCTGCTTGCGCAGCCCGAGGAGTTCCTTGTGGGAGACGACGGGCCGCCGCTCGGCGGGCAGCTCCAGCAGGTCGGCCTCCTCGTCCGGCTTCTTCCTGCTGTGGGCGATCTGCCGGGCCTGCCGCTTCTGGAGCAGCATCTGCACCTGGTCGGGTTCGAGGAGCCCCGGGATGCCCAGGTAGTCCTGCTCCTCCTCGCTCCCCGGGTGCGCCTGCATGCCGAACTCGGCGCCGTCGAACAGCACGCGGTCGAAGACGGCCTCGGACTCCAGCGCCTCGAAGGAGAACTGCTCCTGCTCCCCCGTGTCCTCGTCCTCCTGCTTGTTGGCCTCGTCCATCTCGGCCTCGGACTCGGCGTACGGGTCCTCCTCGCCCTCCTTCTTCGGCTTGTCGAGGGCGTGGTCCCGCTCCACCTCCATCTCGTTGGCGAAGGTGAGCAGGTCGGGAACGGTCGGCAGGAAGACGGACGCGGTCTCGCCGCGCCGCCTCGACCGTACGAAACGGCCGACGGCCTGCGCGAAGAAGAGTGGCGTCGAGATCGTCGTCGCGTACACGCCCACCGCGAGGCGCGGCACGTCGACGCCTTCGGACACCATGCGGACCGCGACCATCCACCGGTCCGTACTGGCGCTGAAGTCGTCGATGCGCTTGGACGCGCCGGTGTCGTCGGAGAGGACGACGGTGGCCTTGGTCCCGGTGATCTCGCGGATCAGCTTGGCGTACGCACGTGCGGAGTCCTGGTCGGATGCGATGACGAGGCCGCCCGCGTCGGGGATGGCCTTCCTGACCTCGGTGAGCCGCTTGTCGGCGGCCTTGAGGACGTTCGGCATCCACTCGCCGCGCGCGTCCAGCGCGGTGCGCCAGGCCTGGCTGACGGCGTCCTTGGTCATCGGCTCGCCGAGCCGCGCGGCGATCTCGTCACCGGCCTTGGTCCGCCAGCGCATGTTGCCGGAGTACGAGAGGAAGATGACGGGCCGCACGACGCCGTCGCCGAGCGCGCTGCCGTAGCCGTACGTGTAGTCGGCGGCGGAGCGCCGGATTCCGTCGTTCCCCTCCGCGTACTGCACGAACGGAATGGGGTTCGTGTCGGACCGGAACGGCGTACCGGTGAGCGCGAGGCGGCGCGTGGCGGGCTCGAACGCCTCCAGGCACGCCTCGCCCCAGGACTTCGAGTCACCGGCGTGGTGGATCTCGTCGAGGATCACGAGGGTCTTGCGCTGCTCGGAGCGGTTGCGGTGCAGCATCGGCCGCACGCCGACGCCCGCGTACGTCACGGCGACGCCGTGGTACTCCTTGCTCAGCGGTCCCGCGCTGTACTCCGGGTCCAGTTTGATGCCTATACGGGCGGCCGCCTCGGCCCACTGCTTCTTCAGGTGCTCGGTGGGCGCGACGACGGTGACCTGCTGGACGACGTGGTGGTGCAGCAGCCAGGACGCGAGCGTGAGCGCGAACGTCGTCTTGCCGGCGCCGGGGGTGGCGACGGCGAGGAAGTCTCGCGGCTGCTCCTGGAGGTACCTGTCCATCGCCCCCTGCTGCCAGGCTCGCAGCTTGTTGGCGGTACCCCAGGGGGCACGGCCGGGGAAGGCGGGAGAGAGGTGGTGGGAGGCGTTGGCGGCGGCGCTGGTGGTAGTCACGGTCTCCGGGTTCGCGGGTCGGCGGCACGTATGACAACCGGGCCACCTTACCGGTGATGGGTTGACGTTCAGGCGAGGGCGAGGCGGTGGCCGGGGCGGGTGCGACGGGTCTCACATGGAGGTGTCGGGGCGTATGTTCACTCTCGCGTCCGTACGTCCGACGTCACGTCGGGTGTGGTGTCCGACAGGACGTCCATGCGTACGTCCGTCACGACGTCGGTCACCACGAGCCCCGTCTCGTCCGGCGCCGGGACCGCCGCCTCGTCCGAGTCGCGGGGGCCCTGGAGCCTCGTTCCCACCCACGCGCCGGCCAGGGCGACCACGGCCATCGGCAGGAAGACGGCGACGAACGCGCCCGGGTGCGATCCGGCGGCCCCCGCGTCCGCCCCGTGGCCCGTCCCCACCGTGCCGCCGCCGAGCGCCGCGAACGCCGCGCCTCCCGCCGCGAGCAGGATGACGTTCGACAGTCCGTCGGAGATCTGGAGGGCGGCCGAGTTCGACCCGGCGTCGGCGGGCGGCGAGAGCCGCAGCAGCAGCACGCTCGTCGATGCGATCACCATGCCCATGCCGAAGCACCCGAAGCCCCACGCGACGCCGACGACCCACACCGGCACGGCCTCGATGAGGACGGAGGGCGCGGCGAGGATGGACGCCGCGACGAGCACCATCCCCGAGGCGACGAGCCTCGACCGGTACGGCTCCATGCGCGGCCGCGACTGCACGTAGGACCCGAGCGCCCAGGTCGCCCCGCCCACGGCGAGCGACAGCCCCGCCATGGTGGGGCTCAGCCCTCGCTGCGTGACCAGCATCAGCGGTACGAAGGACTCGGCCGTGATGAATGCCCCCGCCGCGACGCCGCGCAGCAGCACGACCGACGGCAGCCCGCGCGCCGCCCGGTACGTCCCCTTGGGCAGCAGCCCGAGCACGGCCGGCACGAGGACGGCTCCGCCTGCGGCGGCGGGCAGCAGCGACAGCCACCGCAGGTCCTGCCCCGCGTACTGGAGCAGCCCCGCGCCCAGCGAGATCCCGAGCGCCAGCCGGATGCGGCGCCAGTCGAACGCGGCGACGGGTGTGTCCGGGTCGACCGGTCCGGACGCGGTCCTGCGTATCGCGGGCAGCGCGAGCGCGAGCGGCGCGAGGACGAGTACGGGGATGCCGACGAAGACCCAGCGCCAGCCGAGGTGCTCCGTGACCGTCCCGGAGATCAGCGGTCCCACGACGGACGGCACGACCCAACTCGCCGCGAACGCCGCCATGATCGACGCGCGCAGATGCTCGGGGTAGGCCCGGCTGACGATCACGTACAGCCCGACGATGACGAGCCCGCCGCCGAGCCCCTGCACGGCCCGCCCGGCGATGAACAGCCACATCGCGCCTGCGGTCCCGCTCAGCAGCAGCCCCGCGGCGAAGAGGGCGATCCCGGTCGCGAGCGGGCCCAATGGCCCTCGCCGGTCCGCCCACTGGCCGCTCAGCACCATGCCGAAGAGGCTCGTGGTGAAGTACCCGGAGAAGGCGAAGGCGTACAGGGACACGCCGTCGAGCTCCCGGGCGGCCACGGGCATCGCCGTCCCGACGGCCGTCGCCTCGAAGGCGATGAGCAGCACGACGGAGACGATGCCGATGCTCAGGGCTCGGTAGGGCTTGCTCAGTACGCCGCCGGTGTCGTCCGTGTCGTCAGTCATGCACGCCAGAGTAAGAGGCGTGGACCGCGTTTACCCCTGTCCGGGGGTGGGGGCTTCCTGGTCCCTTGGACTTACGCCTCTGAGTCCTGTGAGGCGTACGTGATGAAGGCGGACCAGGTGGAGGCGGTGAGGGTGAGGTGGGGGGAGCGGGGGGTCTTTGAGTCGCGGATGTGGATGTGGGCGGGGGTGGTGGCTATCTCGACGCAGTCCTCCCCGTTACTGCTGCTGCTGTAGCTGCTCTTGAACCACTCCAGGGCGACCTCCACGCACGAGTCCCCTTCGTTGCCACTGCTGTAGCTGCTCTTGAACCACTCCAGTCCGGTGGCGTCCCGGGCAGAGGTATTGCCGATCATGTTTCTCCCAGCACTCGCTCAACGAAGGTCCGAGTCTCCCGTGGCGTGAGAGCTTGGGCCCGGATGATGCCATACCGCAGTTCGAGGATGCGGAGCTGCTTGGGTTCCGTGACCGGGCGGCCATTGAACGCTCCGTCGGACCGTCCGACCGCTGTCCCGTCCCCGAACTTCAACACCTCGATGTCACCGTCGAGGCCAGGGTGGGCCTCGCAGTCGATGGGCATCACCTGCAGCGTCACGTGCGGCAATTCCCCGACCTCCAATAGGCGTTCGAGCTGTTGGCGCCAGACCATTGTGCCTCCGATAGGCCGCCTCAGCGCAGCCTCTTCCTGCACGAAGCTGAGGCTGGGAGCGGGCTCCCGGCCAAAGATGGACTGCCGGGCCATCCGTGCGGTCACGAACCGCTCGACCTCTTCCTGCGAGTACGCAGGCTGCCGAGCCCGGAACACGACCCGCGAGTGCTCCTCCGTTTGCAAGAGCCCGTGCACACCGTGGCTCGCGTACACCGCGACCTCGGCCGCCCGCTCCTCCAACTTGGCCAACTCCCGCACCCGCTTCGGATACCGGGCCTCCCGCATCTCCTTCTTCATCGCGGAGACGAAGCCACCCGCCCCCACCACCTCATCCACCTTGTCCAGGTACTCCGGGCGGGGGATGCGCGCCCCGCGCTCGACTTTCCGGACCAAGTCCTCCCCGTACCCGATCGCCACCGCGAACTGGGCGACCGACATCCCCGCCACCTCCCTCCGCAGCTTCAGCTGATTGCCGACCATCTCGACCACGGAGCTGATCTCGTCCTCCGGGTCGACGTCCCAACCCGGCTCGTCCACACCGTCGTTACGTTCTTCCACCGCGCCCACCTCCGACGTACCGCCCGAACCCAACGCGCACACGTACCCGGCCGCCGACCCGGACAGCCGGGACAAGCCGGGACAACGTCCGGACAGACCCCGCACGCACAGCGCGCCGCCCTGGCCACGCTACGCACACGCCACCACGCTGAGTGACGTGAACCAAGAAATCTCCACCCGGGCCCAAGCCCCCACACCCACACACCAGTTCACGATCCTGCTCTCGGCGACGAGAAGAGGCGCGCGGCTGGCCCGGCTCCTGACGAGGGAGCAACTTCGCTGCTGGCGGCGGCCGTCCGAGGAGGCGGAGCAGATCGTCGCCGAGCTGGCGAACAACGCCGTGCTGCACGGGCACGTGCCGGGCCGGAGCTTCCGGCTGGGGCTACTGCTCAGCGCGGCGAACACGCTGCGTATCGAGGTGACGGACGCGCGGGCGGACCGCAGCCCGCCCCTGCACCCCCGCAGGCCCTCGCCGAAGGAGGAGTCCGGGCGGGGCCTGCTACTGGTCGAAGCCCTTGCGGACCGCTGGGGCACGGACCTGGGTACGTTGCCGCCGAGCCCCTGCAAAACGATCTGGGCGGAGATCGACGTACCGCAGTCGACGTAGCTCAGGCCATGGTGAGGGCGCCGTCGAGGGACTCGCGGATGATGTCGGCGTGCCCCGAGTGCTGCGCGGTCTCACTGATGACGTGCAGCAGGACGCGGCGGGCCGTCCACGAACCGCCGGGCTCCCACCAGGGGGCCTCGGGCAGGAGGTGCGAGACGTCGAGGTCGGGGAGTGAGCGCACCAACTCGTCGGTACGCGAGGCCACCTTCTCGTACGCGGCGAGGACGCCCGCCAGTGTCTCGCCCGGCAGCATGCGGAACTCGTCCGCGCGCTGCGCCACGTCCTCGTCGGTCATGGCGGTGAAGTCACCGAAGGCGGCCCGGCCGTCCTGGATGAACGCGGCCCACACCCGCTCCACCGAGGTGACGTGCTTGATGATGCCGCCGATGCACAGCTCGCTGGCGGTGGTGCGCAGGCCGGCCTGCTCGTCGGTGAGGTCGCGGGCGGTGCGGCGGAGCATCGTCCGGTGGTGGTCCAACGCCTCCAGCAGGTCGGCGCGCTCGTCGGGGCTCTTGGTGTCGGTTCCGGGCATGGTGGTGGCCGCCTTCCGTGGATGCGTTCCGTCGGACAAGAGCGACGTTAGAAGGCAACTAGGCCAGCCTTTGACCTATTACCCCTGTCCTTCTTCGGTGGGCCGGTGACCTTCAATGCCGCCGGCTCACCGAAGCAAGGCCTACTCCTTGACGAACCCTTCCTCGATCAACCAGTCCTTCGCCACCTCGTGCGGGTCCTGCCCCTCCACGTCCACCTTGGAGTTCAGGTCCCGCGCCACCTTGTTGTTCAGCTTCTTCGTGATGGGGGCCAGCACCTCCGCCATCTCCGGATGCTCCTTCAGCGACTTGCTGTTGATCTCAGGAGCCGCGTTGTAGTTGGGGAAGAAGTGCTTGTCGTCCTCCATCGTCGTCAGGTCCATCGCCTTGATGCGGCCGTCCGTCGTGAAGACCTCCCCGTACACGCAGGACCCCTTCGACGCCTGCGTGTAGATGATCCCGGTGTCCATCTTGGTGATGTTGGAGGAGGGGACCTTCATCCCGTACGCCTTCTGCATGCCGGGCAGCCCGTCCTCCCGCGACGCGAACTCGCTCTCCACGCACAGCGTCACGGCCTTCGAGTCCGACTTCGACAGCGCCGCCACGTCCGAGAGCGTCTTGGTCTTGTACGTGGCCGCGTTGCTCTCATTCATCGCCAGGGCGTACGTATTGTTGAGCGTGGCCGGCTCCAGCCACGTCACGCCGTTCTTCAGGTCCGCGTCCCGCACGGCCTGCCACTGCTTTTGCGGGTCCGTGATCGGCTTGGTATTGCCCTGGTAGGTGATCCACGCCGTGCCCGTGTACTCGTACATCGCGTCGGCGTCGCCGCCCTTCACGGCCTCGCGCGCGCCGATCGAGCCCTGGATGCCCGTGCGGTCGAGCACGTCCGCGCCCGCCGCCTCGAACGCGATGCCCATGATCGCGCCCAGGATGAGCTGCTCGGTGAACTCCTTGGAGGTGACGGTCAGATCGACGCCCTTCAAGGGGAGGCCCTTGCCGATGGAGCCGGGTTTCACGTCGTCCACCATCGGGCTGCCGCTGGTGAGACCGCAGGCGGCGAGCAGCGCTCCGCCCACGGCGGCGACCACGGTCGTGCGCGCGGTGATCCTGAGGTTCCTCATGCGTCCACCTCCAGGCCCCTCGGGCGCAGGACCAGTTCGGCCAGGGATGCCAGCCAGTCCACCAGGAGCGCCAGCGCGATCGTCAGGATCGAACCGAGCATGAGGACCGGCATGCGCTGGTTGGTCATGCCCGTCGTGATCAGGTCGCCCAGGCCGCCGCCCCCGCCGAACGTGGCGAGCGTCGCCGTGCCCACGTTGAGGACGAGAGCCGTGCGCACACCCGCCAGGATCAGCGGTACGGCCAGGGGGAGTTCGACCTTCGACAGGACGCCGAGCGGCGACATGCCGATGCCGCGGGCCGCCTCGATCAGGGTCGGGTCGTTCGCCTTCAGGCCCGCGATCGTGTTGGAGAGGACCGGCAGGACGGCGTAGATGATGATGCCGATCAGCGCCGCCTTCTCGCCGATGCCCAGCCAGATGACCAGGAGCGCGAGCAGGCCGATCGCCGGGGTCGCCTGGCCGATGTTGGCCACCGCCATCGCGACCGGCGCGCCTTTCCGCAGCCTCCTGCGGGTCAGCAGGATGCCGAGGGGGATGGCGATGATCAGGACGAAGAAGGTCGAGATGGCGGTCAGCTGGATGTGCTGGCGCAGCCTCAGCCACACGTTGCCGTTCGCCAGCGCGTTCTTGGAGATCGAGTCGAGGTCGGCCTGCTGGAACCACCACCACGTCGCCAGCAGGACGATCGCGAGCACGGCCGGCAGGAACGTCAGCTTCTGCCAGGTGACCCGGCGCGGCTGCTTCGCGCCGAGCACCGCGGGCGGCGCCTCGAGTTCGGCCTCGCCCTCGTCGCGGAAGGCGAGCCCCTTGACGTCGTGCTCGCCCTGGGGCCGGGTCGCCTCCCGCGGCTTCGGCTTGGGTTCCGGGATCCGGGGCGTTCCCCCGGAGGTGCCGCTCACGCCTTCGCCTCCCCGCCGTAACCCTCCTGCTCGTGCTGGGTCAACCGGGCCCGCTGCTCCTCCAGTTCGTGCTGGTGCTCCACGGCTTCGAGGCGGTCGGCCTCCAGCATCTCGTGGACGGAGTTCATCAGCGTCTCCATGTCGACGACGCCCGTGTACTCGCCGCGCCGCCCGGTCACCGCGACCCGGCCCGCGTTGTCCGTGAGGACGGCCTCCAGCGCGTCGCGCAGGGTGGCGTCGCGGGTCACCGTGTCGTGGACGAGGGTGCCCGCGCGGGCCAGGGAGCCCTTGGCGCGCATCAGGTCGCCGCGGCGCAGCCACTTGTAGGGGCGGCCGCGCTTGTCGAGCAGGAGGAGTTCGTTGGTGGTGCCGCCGCGCAGCTTGTCGAAGATGTCCTGGAGCGGGTCGTCGACGGTCACCGTCGGGATGTCGGCGATCTCCACGTCCCGTACGCGGGTGAGGTTGAGGCGCTTCAGCGCCGCGCCCGCGCCCACGAAGCCCGACACGAAGTCGTCGGCCGGGTTGGTGAGGATGGCTTCCGGGGTGTCGAACTGCGCGATGTGCGAGCGTTCGCGCAGGACCGCGATGCGGTCGCCGAGCTTGATGGCCTCGTCGAAGTCGTGCGTGACGAAGACGATCGTCTTGTGCAGCTCGTGCTGGAGCCGGATCAGCTCGTCCTGGAGGTGGTCACGGGTGATCGGGTCGACCGCGCCGAACGGCTCGTCCATGAGGAGGACGGGCGGGTCGGCGGCCAGCGCGCGTGCCACGCCCACGCGTTGCTGCTGGCCGCCGGAGAGCTGGCGCGGGTAGCGGTCGTGGAACTCGGCCGGGTCGAGCCCGACAAGGTCCAGCATCTCCTCCACCCGCGACTTGATCTTCGACTTGCCCCAGCCGACCATCTTCGGCACGAGCGCGATGTTCTGCGCGACGGTCATGTGCGGGAAGAGCCCGGAGGACTGGATCGCGTACCCGACCTTGCGGCGCAGCTTCACCGGGTCGATGTCGGTGACGTCCTCGCCGTTGATGCGGATGCGGCCGCCCGTCGGCTCGATGAGGCGGTTGATCATCTTCAGGGTCGTCGACTTCCCGCAGCCGGACGGGCCCACGAAGATGACGATCTCGCCCGCCTTGATCTCCATGTTCACGCTGTCCACGGCGGGCTCGCTGCTGCCCGGGTAGCGCTTGGTGAGGTTCTCCAGCTCGATCGTCGCTCCGGAGGTGGTGGTGGCGGTGGTCCGCCCCGCGCCCTCGGCGGTCGCGCCCCCGTTCGGCACGCTCTCGCTGGCGGTGGTCTCAGACACGGATCCCCCTCGGGATGGTCAGCCTGCCGATCAGGACGTACGCGGCGTCGAAGAGCAGCGCGAGGACGATGATCCCGAGCGTGCCCGCGAGCACCTGGTTGAGCGCGTTCTTGCTGCCGAGCGAGCCGATGCCGCGGAAGATCTCGTTGCCGAGCCCCGGTCCCGACGCGTACGCGGCGATGGCCGCGATGCCCATCAGCATCTGCGTGGAGACGCGGATGCCGGTGAGGATCGGCGGCCAGGCGATCGGCAGCTCCACCCGGAACAGCCGGGCGACGCGCGACATGCCGATGCCCTTGGCGGCGTCGATCAGCGACGGGTCGACGCCGCGCAGACCGACGATGGCGTTGCGCACGATCGGGAGCAGCCCGTACAGGGTCAGCGCGATGACGGTCGGCGCGACACCGAGCCCGACGATCGGGATCAGCAGACCGATCATGGCGAGCGACGGCACGGTGAGGATGGTGGACGTGGTGGTCGTGGCGAGGTTCCCCGCCCATTCGCTGCGGTACGTGAGGACGCCGATCAGTACGCCCATGAGGGTGGCGACGACCATGCACTGGAAGACGGCGCTCGCGTGCTGAAACGCGTCCGTCAGCAGTTGCTGGTGGCGGTTGCCGAGGTAGTCCCAGAAATTCACTGAAGTGCTCACCTCGCCTTTCCGAAGGTACTCACAAGGTCAGTGACGCGGGGCGGTGACTCAGGGGTCTTCGGACGCCTGCTCCACCAGCGGGATGATCCGCAGCGGAACGGGGTTTTCCATGACGATCGCCGTGGAAGCCCGGACGATGCCATCAAAGCCCACGACCCGGTCGATCACACGTTGGAGATCCGCGTTCGACCGGGCCACGAGGCGGCAGAGCATATCGCCGTGACCGGTGATGGTGTGCAGTTCGAGCACCTCGGCGACGGACGCCAAATGGGCCCGTACGTCCGCCCCCTGGCCCTGTTTGATCTCCAGCGTCGCGAAGGCCGTCACCGGGTAGCCCAGCGCCGAGGGGTCCACCTCCGGGCCGAAGCCGCGGATGACTCCATTGGACTGAAGCCGGTCCATCCGCGCCTGCACCGTGCCGCGCGCGACCCCGAGCCTGCGGGACGCCTCAAGAACCCCGATACGCGGCTCCCGCGCCAGGAGCACGATGAGTCTGCCGTCCAGATGATCGATCGCCATGCCGCCTCCAAGGTGGTCATGATGTACAGATAGCCCGCCCATCGTGGCCATGCACTGGGCAGATTGACCACTGAAAACGCGAACTATTGCGCACCTTGTGGTTCGGCGGGAGCCTCACACCATGACTGAGACCACCACCCACACCACACCCGACACCGCGCGCGAGGCCGACCCCTTCCCGGTCAAGGGAATGGACGCGGTCGTCTTCGCCGTGGGCAACGCCAAGCAGGCGGCGCACTACTACTCCACGGCCTTCGGCATGAAGCTGGTCGCCTACTCCGGACCGGAGAACGGCAGCCGCGAGACCGCGAGCTACGTCCTCACGAACGGCGGTGCGCGCTTCGTCTTCACCTCCGTCATCAAGCCCTCCACGGACTGGGGCCACTTCCTCACCTCCCACGTGGCCGAGCACGGCGACGGCGTCGTCGACCTCGCCATCGAGGTGCCGGACGCGCGTGCCGCGTACGCCTACGCCGTCGAGCAGGGCGCACGGGGCATCACGGAGCCCTACGAGGTCAAGGACGAGAACGGCAAGGTCGTCCTCGCCGCCATCGCCACGTACGGCAAGACCCGCCACACCCTGGTGGAGCGCACCGACTACGACGGCCCGTATCTGCCCGGATTCGAGGCCGCGAACCCGATCGTCGAGCCCCCGGCCAAGCGGACCTTCCAGGCGATCGACCACTGCGTCGGCAATGTCGAGCTCGGCAAGATGAACGAGTGGGTCGGCTTCTACAACAAGGTCATGGGCTTCACGAACATGAAGGAGTTCGTGGGCGACGACATCGCGACCGAGTACAGCGCGCTGATGTCGAAGGTGGTCGCGGACGGCACGCTCAAGGTCAAGTTCCCGATCAACGAGCCCGCCATCGCCAAGAAGAAGTCGCAGATCGACGAGTACCTGGAGTTCTACGGCGGCGCGGGCGTCCAGCACATCGCGCTCGCCACGAACGACATCGTGGAGACCGTCCGCACGATGCGCGCGGCTGGCGTCCAGTTCCTGGACACCCCCGACTCGTACTACGACACCCTCGGCGAGTGGGCCGGCGAGACCCGCGTCCCCGTCGAGACCCTGCGCGAGCTGAAGATCCTCGTCGACCGCGACGAGGACGGCTACCTGCTGCAGATCTTCACCAAGCCGGTCCAGGACCGCCCGACCGTCTTCTTCGAGATGATCGAGCGCCACGGCTCGATGGGCTTCGGCAAGGGCAACTTCAAGGCGCTCTTCGAGGCGATCGAGCGCGAGCAGGAGAAGCGCGGCAACCTGTAGGTGGTGTCCCGCGCCCCGTAAGGGGCGCGGGGAGCTGCGTGCCCGGCCACGACGAACCCGCAGAGGCAGGCGCCTCAGCGCGCGGGGGCGGTCCGCGTCGCGCTGGGGGCGCTCTGCCGCTGCGACGGCTGTGTGCGTGGCTGCGTACGCGGCTGAGCGCGGGCCGGGGTCCGGAGGCGCGGGGCAGGCCGGCTGACCTGCCGCACGGGCTCCGGTGCGTACACCTCGGCGGGCCCGCCCTCGGGCGGCTCACCCAGCGCCTCAAGCGCCCGCTCGGCCTCGGGCACGGCGAGCGGCGAGAAGTACGGATTGATGCGCAGCGCCTCGTTCAGGTGACGACGAGCCGCGCCGTAGTACTGCAACTCCCGCTCGATCGAACCCCGGTGGAAGGCGAACAGGGCGCTGCGCGGGCCCTTGTCCATCGCCTTCGTCACGAGCTTCAGGCCGGCCTCGCTCTCCCCGGACCGGTGCAGCGCCCAGCCCAGCGCGTCCGCCGTCTCGGGACTGCCGTGCCGCTTGTACTCCGCGGTCAGCCGCCCCACCGCCGCGTCGGCGTCACCGTGGTCCGCCTCGAAGAGGCCGAGGAGGCGTTCCTTGTTGATGCCGCGGGTTCTTTCCTGCTTCACCAGCGTGCGCAGTGCGTCGTACTGGGCATGTGCCGCCGGAACGAGTCGCAACGACTCGTACAACTCGCCCAGTTCCAGGGCGTATTCAGGCAGCGGGTGCTTCGTGAGCGCGGAGCGGTAGGCGAGCAGCGCCTCCGAGGAGCGGCCGAGCGCGGCGAGCGCGCGGCCCCGGCCCGCCATCGACGGGTGGTGCCCGGCGTCGGCGGCGAGCGCCGCGTCGTAGTGGCGCAGCGCCACCGTCGGCTCGCCCCGCTCCCACGCAAGCTCCGCGACCCGGTTCAGCGCCGCCGCCTTCGCCGCCGGCGCCACGGCGAGCGCCGCCGCGTCCGTGAGCGCGGCGTTCGCGTCCTCGCGCCAGCCCCGGTCGCGGTAGACCTGCCCGGACCGTGCGAGGACCGCACTGCCCGAACCCAGCTCCTGCAAGGACTCCAGGGCCCGGCCCACGCCCTTCGCGTCGCCGAGCCCGCTGTACGCGTCGATCAGCGCCGGATACGCCGTCCACCGCTTCGGCGCCTGCTTCACCGCGAGCTCGCCCCACTTGCGGGCCGAACGGAAGTCGCGGCGGGCGTTGGCGAGCGCGGCAAGCCCCGTCAGGGCCTCCGGGTTGCCCTCCGGCTTCGCCCGCAGGGACGTGTTCAGCGCACGGTCCGCCTTCGGGAAGTCCGCGAAGTCCGCGGTCCGCACGCCCCGCGCCACATAGGCGGAGCCGAGCACCGCCCACGACTGCTCGTCCCCGGGGTGCGCCCGCACCTGCGCCTCGCGCTCGCCGATGAGCGCCGCCAGATCGGGCAGCGCCGCCGGAGCCCCCGTCCCCACGGCCGCCATCGCCCGTCCGGCCGGACCGAGCGCGGGCGGCTTCGCCTTCCCGCCGCCGTCCGCAGGCAGCAGCACCAGCACACCGCCGAGCACCACGCTCCCCGCCACGGAGCCGATCAGCACACGCTTCACCGAAGGCCTCATGACGTCACTGTGCGCCAATGCGTTCAATACGAAGAGCACATCCCGGCCTGCGGGACGGCGTCGCACACGGGTTCACACCGATGGCCCCGAGTGCGAGGCTGTGATCATGAGCCGCACTCTCGTCGAACTCCTCCAGGCCGGTCTCCCCGCCGAGGCGGTCCTCACCGACCCGGACGTCACCGCCTCGTACGCGCACGACATGGCGAGCTTCTGCGAGGCGGGCGACCCGGCCGTCGTGGTCCTGCCCCGCACCGTCGAGCAGGTGCAGCACGTCATGCGCACCGCCACCGAGCTGCGCGTCCCCGTCGTCCCGCAGGGCGCCCGCACCGGCCTGTCCGGCGCCGCGAACGCCAGCGACGGCTGCATCGTCCTGTCCCTCGTCAAGATGGACCGCATCCTGGAGATCAGCCCCGTCGACCGCATCGCCGTCGTCGAACCGGGCGTCGTCAACGCCGCGCTGTCCCGCGCGGTCGGCGAGCACGGCCTGTACTACCCGCCGGACCCCTCCAGCTGGGAGACCTGCACCATCGGCGGGAACATCGGCACCGCCTCCGGAGGCCTGTGCTGCGTGAAGTACGGCGTCACCGCCGAGTACGTCCTCGGCCTCGACGTCGTCCTCGCCGACGGGCGGCTCATGAGCACCGGCCGCCGCACCGCCAAGGGCGTCGCCGGATACGACCTGACGCGGCTCTTCGTCGGCTCCGAGGGCAGCCTCGGCATCGTCGTCCGCGCCGTCCTCGCGCTCAAGCCGCAGCCGCCCCAACAGCTCGTCCTGGCCGCCGAGTTCCCCTCGGTGCGGGCCGCCTGCGACGCCGTCTGCACGATCATGGAAGGCGGCCACGTCCCTTCGCTCCTCGAACTGATGGACCGTACGACGGTGAAGGCCGTCAACGCGCTGGCCCAGATGGGCCTGCCCGAGACCACCGAGGCGCTCCTCCTCGCCGCCTTCGACACCCCGGACCCCGCCGCCGACCTCGCCGCCGTGGGCGCGCTCTGCGAGGCCGCGGGCGCCACCCAGGTCGTCCCGGCCGAGGACGCCGCCGAGTCGGAAATGCTGCTCCAGGCGCGGCGGTTGTCCCTCAGCGCGCTCGAAGCCATCAAGGGCAGCACGATGATCGACGACGTGTGCGTGCCGCGCTCCAAGCTCGCCGAGATGCTCGAAGGCGTCGAGCGCATCGGCGAGAAGTACGGCCTCACCGTCGGGGTCTGCGCGCACGCGGGCGACGGCAACACCCACCCCACCGTCTGCTTCGACGCGACGGACCCCGACGAGGGCAGGCGCGCCCGCGAGTCCTTCGACGAGATCATGGCCCTCGGCCTCGAACTCGGCGGCACCATCACCGGCGAACACGGTGTCGGCGTCCTCAAGAAGGAGTGGCTGGCGCGCGAGATCGGCCCGGTGGGAGTGGAGATGCAGCAGGCCGTCAAGGCGGCCTTCGACCCGCACTCACTCCTCAACCCGGGCAAACTGTTCTGACCTGCGCGTGTATGTGTCTCCGTGGTCGCCCCCGTGGCGGCGGAGTTCACTCACCGTCCTTGGACTCGTCCGAGGGCCACGGGTCGCGCAGCCACAGCTCGTCCACACGGCCACGGCCCGATGCGGGTGCGAGCAGCTCGGCGAGGCCGTCGTCGATGCCGAGCTGCTCGGCCTCAGAGCCCGGAGGGACCACCCGCAGCGTCCGCTCGAGCCACGCCGACACCGCGGCGGCCGGGGCCTCCAGGAGCGCGTCGCCGTCCGGTGAACTCAGCGCCATCAGGACGACGCTGCGCCCCTCCACCTTCGTCGGCCAGACCCGCACGTCGCCGTGGCCGCACGGCCTGAACACCCCCTCCACGAGGAGCTCGCGGGCGAACGTCCAGTTCACCGGATGCTCGGAGCCGATGTGGAAGGCGATGTGGACGGCGTAGGGGTCGGCGGTGCGGTAGGTGAGGCGGGCCGGGACGGGGACGGCCCGTTCCGGCGACAGGACGAGTTTGAGCTCCAGCTCGCGTTCCACCACGGAGTGCATGTCGATGCCCTTCCTTCTCCTCGTAGCTCACGTAGGGGCCCTGGGAGCGGACCCGTACGAGTGGAGAGCGCGAGATCGCCCGAGCATTACGCGGGTTCCGGAAAATTTCTCCGGACGACTTCACGGCGGTGGCCGGGAGGGGGCGCGGGAGACGCGGGGGTTGTGTGGGGAGCGTGCCCGGAAAGTGGTCCGTAGGGCGGGACCCGCTCTACGGGACACGGAGGTCTGATAGATGTGGAGCCCCCAGAAGACCCCCGAGCAGATACGGGACGACGGACATGAGCGCCCCAACTCCGGCCCCAGGCGACGACCGGCCGCGCGAAGGCTACTACCCCGACCCGTCCATTCCCGGATATGTCCGGTACTGGAACGGTGCCGCCTGGGTGCCCGGTACGAGCCGTCCCGCGCCGTCCGACGGCGAGCCGCTGCCGCCTCCGCCCGGCGCGGGCGCGGGTGCCGGCGCCGCCCCGGCGGCCGGTGCTCCCGTCGCCGCCGCGGAGGAGACGGGTCCCGTCTTCTTCGACGAGGCGCCGCACGCGGGCCAGTCCGAGCAAGGGGACCCCGAGACGGGCCGGTTCGAGGCGGCGCGGCCCGGGGCGAACCCGGGCGGAGCGGCGAACCCCGGCGGCGCCGACCAGCACGGGGCGCGGCCCGAGCCCGCCTCCGCCTGGCACGCCGACGCGGGCCGCCAGACCGGCCTCGGCGGGGAGCCGGACCACAAGGTGTCCTGGGGCGGTGCGCCCGGCAGGCCCGACCCGCGGGTGCCGAACGACGCAGCCCCGCGCCCGGCCGACGAGGCCGCGCCGGAGCGGGCCCCCGAGGCCCCGGGAGTCCCCGAGGCGTCGCACGGCGACAGCAACCCGGGCACCGTCACGATCCGCGCGGTCGAGCCGGGCGCCGCGAAGCCGACGGCGGGCGAGGGCACGGTGACGTTCCGTCGGCCGACCGGGCCGGTGCCGCCCGCGGCCGCCAAGCCCGGCGGCCGTGCCACACCCGCGCCGACGCCCGGCACCGACGGCACGATGTCGATCCGCGCGATCCGTCCCAAGTCGGGGCAGCAGGGCGGCCGGACCGCCGCGGCCGCGCAGCCCTCCGTGCCGCAGCAGGGGGGAACACCCCCGCAGGCCCAGGGCCAAGGCCAGGCCCAGCACCCGCAGACCCAGCACCCGCAGGCCGCCCAGCCCCAGCCCGCACCGCAGCCCGCGCCCGCCGCCCAGCCCTCCGTGCCCGCCCAGGGCGGCGCCCCCGCCCCCGTCACCTCGGGGCCCGGCGGCGGCTCGCCCTCCTGGGCCCAGCAGGTGCACCAGCTCGCGCAGCCGCCCGCCGTCCCGGGGCAGCAGGGCGAGGGGCAGCCCGTCGTGCCGTGGAAGCCGGTCGCCGAGGACCCGTTCCTCGCGGTCGCCCAGGCCCAGGCCGCGGCCCGCCCCGCCGGACTCGGCAGGCGTCTCGCCGCACGGCTCATCGACACCGTCGTGCTCGTCGCCGTCACCGGCGCCGCCGCGCTGCCGCTCGGCACCAAGGCCGCCGATCACATCGACAGCAAGATCGACGCGGCGAAGCTCTCCGGCGAGAAGACGACGGTCTGGCTCCTCGACGGCACCACCGCGGGCTACTTCGGTCTGATCCTCGCCGTCCTGCTGCTCTTCGGCGTCGTCTACGAAGCGCTGCCCACCGCCAAGTGGGGCCGCACCCTCGGCAAGAAGGTGTGCGGCATCGAGGTGCGAGACATCGAGGAGCACGAGGCGCCGACGTTCGGGGCGGCGCTGAAGCGCTGGCTGGTGTACAGCATCCCGGGCGTCCTGGTGATCGGCGTCGTCGGCGTGGTGTGGTGCGTCTTCGACCGGCCGTGGCGCCAGTGCTGGCACGACAAGGCGGCGAACACGTTCGTGGCGGGGTGAGCGGAGGGGGAGCGGGGAGTGAGCGGGGCCAGGGCCGGGTAACCCGGTCGGCCGCTCGCCGGATGCGGAGGCGGGGCCGTCGCGGTCGACTCGGGCCATGAGCACCGAACCGCCGCAATACCCGCCGCCGGACGACGACCCGTTCAAGAAGCAGCCCCCGCAGCAGCCGCCGCACCAGCCCCCGCAGGGCGGCGGTTCCCCGTACGACACCCCGCCCCCGGGCAGCGGCTCGCCCTACGGCACCCCGCCCCCGCCCTATGGCGGCGACCCGTACGGCGGTGGACCCGGCGGCCACGGCGGGCCGGACCCGCTCGCCGGAATGCCTCCGCTGGCCGACAGCGGGAAGCGGGTGCTCGCCCGCATCATCGACATGATTCTGGTGGGCATCGTCGTAGGCCTGTTGACGTGGTTGTTCGGCACGTCGGAGTACGACATCGACCCGGACAAGGTGAACACGGGCAAGTCGTTCGGCCAGTCACTGCTGGCCGCCGTGCTCTACATCGCGTACGACACCTTCATGATCTCCAAGACCGGGCAGACGCTCGGCAAGAAGTGGCTGGGCATGCGGGTGGCCAACCTCAACGACGGGGCCACGCCGACCATGTCGACGGCGCTGGCCCGTGCGGCCGTCCTGTGGCTGCCGTTCGCGTTCTGCTGCGCCTGCATCTGGACGGCGATCTGTGGCGGCTGGAGCTTCTTCGACAAGCCCTACAAGCAGGGCCTGCACGACAAGGCTGCCAAGACCGTGGTGGTCAGCGCGTAGGTTCGCGCACGGAGTCGGCGAGCACGGGGTCGCGCTGCTCCGGCACGCGCTCGCCGGCGGAGGTGGTGACCGGCACGGCACGGGCGGCGGGCGCCGCGGCCTGTTTGGGCAGCGGGACCGTCATGGCGACCAGTAAGCCGAGGCCGAGGGCGGCCAGGGCTATCACCGCGATGCCCACTCCCGAGGCGGTCTGGGAGAGCAGGAGCATCGCGAGGGTCGAGAAGACGACGGTCACCGAACCGTAGGTGATCTGTGCGGTGGTCGGACGTGGCATGGGACGCGGCATGACGTGATCCGTCCTCGGCAGGGATCCCCCCACGGCTTGTGGCCGTGGGGGCGGATGCGGATGTATGAACGGCTGTATACGAATCAAAGGGGGCTCGACGGCGACGACTTGGGATGTGCCGTCACGCGCGGTAGCGCACCGTCGATTGACTCTATTCCGCTGCATGCCCGACGGGAACGTGCGGTAAGCGTGACCTAACCCACGGTGCCGGAGCACTGGGGGCGCACGGGTTCATGACGTCCACCAAGTGGACGGCGGGGCGCACCTGTTGACCTTCGTCGTGAGGCGGCGCTCCGTGTCCGGATAGCGGTTCCGCGCGTCTGCATAGTGCACTTGGCCTGTTCAAGTCAAGGACTGTCTTTTCTCCAGCACTTCCGGTCGAATGTCGTCACTTGTGACGCGTACATCGCGCGCGGACCTCCTCCGACCGGGAATTTCGGTCCGCCTATTCGCGCGGGGCGCGGGGGAGGACAGCATCAAGTGACAGTCAGAACCAGGACCTTCAGAGCCACCGCGGTGGCCGTGGCGATGGCCGCGGCCGCCGCGACGTTCTCGGCGGCGACGGCTTCGGCCGAGGACGGTGCCTCGGGCGGGGCCCCGGCCATCGACCGGCAGGACCCGTCGCGTCCGAAGGCGAACGTCGACCACGACCTGGACGGGCCGTTCAGCAAGCAGCAGGCGCAGCAGCGCAAGGCCGCCCTGCAGCAGGTCGTCGCGGGCGACGCCAAGGTCCAGAAGAAGGGCGCCTCCAAGGTCGTCAAGCTCGACGACAAGAAGTACGTCGAGCTGGGCCGGGAGAAGACCGACAAGATCTTCACGATCCTGGTGGAGTTCGGGGACAAGGTCGACGACACGACCATGTACGACCCGGACGGCCCCGAGGGCCCGGAGCAGCCGGTCAAGAAGTACGGCGGCAAGCCGGGACCGCTGCACAACAAGATAGCCAAGCCGGACCGTGCGAAGGACAACAGCACGGCCTGGCAGAAGGACTACAACCAGAAGCACTTCCAGGACCTGTACTTCGGGAAGGGCAAGGACTCCAAGGGCAAGTCGAAGCACTCGCTGAAGACCTACTACGAGAAGACCTCGTCCGGCCGGTACTCGGTCGACGGTGAGGTCTCCGACTGGGTCAAGGTCGAGAACAACGAGGCCCGCTACGGCTCGAACTACTGCGGCGACACCAACTGCCCGAACGTCTGGGACGCGGTCAAGGACGGCGTGACCGCCTGGGCCAAGGACCAGAAGGCGAAGGGCCGCACGGACGCGCAGATCAAGGCGGACCTGGCCAAGTACGACCAGTGGGACCGCTACGACTTCGACGGCGACGGCGACTTCAACGAGCCCGACGGCTACATCGACCACTTCCAGATCGTCCACGCGGGCGAGGACGAGTCGGCCGGCGGCGGCGCCGAGGGCGAGAACGCCCTGTGGGCGCACCGCTGGTACGCCTACGGCAACGACGCGGGCAACACCGGCCCCTCGAACAACAAGGCCGGCGGCACCCAGATCGGCGACACGGGCATCTGGGTCGGCGACTACACGATGCAGCCGGAGAACGGCGGCCTCGGCGTCTTCGCCCACGAGTACGGCCACGACCTGGGCCTGCCCGACCTGTACGACACCTCGGGCAAGGGCGACAACTCGGTCGGCTTCTGGTCGCTGATGTCGGCCGGTTCGTGGCTCGGCACCGGCAAGGACGCCATCGGCGACATGCCGGGCGACATGACCGCCTGGGACAAGTTCCAGCTGGGCTGGCTCGACTACGCCAAGGCGAAGGCCGCGACGACGTCCGAGCACAAGCTGGGCGTCTCCGAGTACAACACCCGGCACCGTCAGGCGCTCGTCGTCGACCTGCCGAAGAAGGCCGTCACCACCAAGGTCGTGAAGCCCGCCGAGGGCGCCAAGCAGTGGTGGAGCGACCAGGGTGACGACCTCAAGAACACCCTGACGCGTTCGGTCGACCTCACCGGCAAGTCCAAGGCCGAGCTCTCGCTGCAGGGTTGGTGGGACATCGAGGCCAACTACGACTACCTCTACACCGAGGTGTCCACGGACGGCGGCGCCAACTGGAAGCCGGTGGACGGCACGGCGGACGGCAAGCCGATCACCCGTGACGCCGGCGACAAGCCCGCGTTGACCGGTGTCTCCGGCGCGTACAAGAAGCTGGTCTTCCCGCTCGACGCCTACGCGGGCAAGAAGATCGACGTCCGCTTCCGCTACTCCACGGACGGCGGCGCGGGCGGCAAGGGCTTCGCGGCCGACGCGCTCGCGATCACCGCGGACGGCGCGAAGCTGTTCGAGGACGGCGCCGAGGGCGACGACAACGGCTGGGTGTCGAAGGGCTTCTCGCGCATCGGCGAGTCCTTCACGAAGAAGTACGACCAGTACTACCTCGCCGAGAACCGTCAGTACGTCTCGTACGACAAGACCCTTGAGGTCGGCCCGTACAACTTCGGTTCCAAGGTCCGCCCCGACTGGGTCGAGCACTACCCGTACCAGACCGGCCTGATGGTCTGGCAGTGGGACACCTCGCAGAAGGACAACAACACCAGCGCCCACCCGGGCCAGGGTCTGATCCTTCCGGTCGACGCGCACGCGAAGCCGCTGAAGTGGAAGGACGGCACGGTTCTGCGCAACAAGATCCAGCCGTTCGACGCGCCCTTCAGCAAGTTCGCGACGGACAAGGTCACGCTCCACAACGGTGACGTCGCGCTGAAGATCAAGTCCCAGAAGGGCGTCCCGGTCTTCGACGACCACAAGGGCACCTACTGGTACGCCTCGAACCCCACGGGCAGCGTGAAGGTCACTGACACCAACACCCAGATCAAGATCATCAAGCAGCCCAAGGACGGCTCGACGATCACGGTCCAGGTGGGTCCCTCCAAGAAGTAATCAGCGTTTCCGCAGGTCAAACCATGATCGGCCGTCGCCCTCTAGCGGGCGGCGGCCGATCGTGTTTAGGTGCGTCTGTGGTTCTCTTATTGACGCGGGGCTCGGCCATGACCTGTCGGGCCTCCGCTCGATGTCTCACGGGGGTGTGACTCAGCATGTCCGCAGGAGGTTTCTGCAAGCTGCCGAACGGCAGCGTGGTGGTGGCGCTGACCCTGCCGAATCCGTCGCCGGCCGGCGGCACGGTCAGGATGATCGTGCACGCCGTGAACCGCGCGAGGGCGCTGACGCGGCTGCGCAACCTGGGCCTGCGGGCGGTCTACCTCCGGGGCAACGCGGAGCCGCCGACGCCGGACGAGGTGACGGCGGTCCTGCACCATCCGGATGGCCTCATATGGCGTACGGCGCGGGACGACGTGTCTGAGCTCTGGCACCCGATCCGGGCCCTGCGGCGACAGGGCCGCGCGCCCCGCTCCAGCGGGTCGGGGGTCCCGTTCTGACGCTGCGCGACGCCTGCGGGCCCGGTGGGGGCTGGTCGCGCAGTTCCCCGCGCCCCTGGGGAGTCCACGTCGCCGCCCGACCGGAGGTGCCGCCAAGGGGCGCGGGGAACTGCGCGACCAGCCACGACGAGCCCGCAGGGCAGTGGACCACCCAGGGGCGCGGGGAACTGCGCGACCAGCCCCCACCGGGCCGCAGGTCATACGACGGGCTTGCCCGTGAGGGTGATGCCGGCCGAGCCCAGCTCGGTGAGTACCGCGTCCGTGCGGGACGCCGAGACCCCGGCGGTGAGGTCGAGCAGGACCGTCGTCCGGAAACCCTCGCGCGCAGCGTCCAGAGCGGTGGCGCGCACACAGTGATCCGTCGCGATGCCCACCACGTCGACCTCCGTGATCTCCCGCTCGCGCAGCCACTCCGCCAAGGAGAGCCCGTTCTCGTCGACGCCCTCGAAGCCGCTGTACGCCGCCGAGTACGCCCCCTTGTCGAAGACCGCGTCGATCGCCCCGGACGCGACCGCGGGCGCGAAGTTCGGGTGGAACCCGACCCCCTCCGTGCCGGCCACACAGTGCGGCGGCCAGGAGTCGACGTAGTCCGGATGGTCCGAGAAGTGCGCGCCCGGATCGATGTGGTGGTCGCGGGTCGCCACCACGTGGCGGTACCCCGCAGGGGCCTGGCCGATCAGCTCCGTGATGGCGGCGGCCACATCCGCGCCGCCGGCCACCGCGAGGCTGCCGCCTTCGCAGAAGTCGTTCTGCACGTCTACGACGATCAGTGCGCGGCGCATGGCGGGTGTCCTTAGCGTGGGGAGGGGACTCGGCCGGATGAACCGAGCGTAGAGACTTCAACCACGTAGCGGGAGGGGGCCCCGCAGGGGCAGGGCCACCCCTCACCGGGATGTCAGACGTATTCCGTGGGAATGACCGCTTCGCCCCGCGAGAGCTGCGTCGCCGACAGCGGCAGCCCCGCACGCGCCGCCGCGTGCCGGTCGCGGACCGCGTCCAGCGGCTCGCGGGAGAGGACCTCGCCGCCCTTGACCAGCTCGACCTGAAGCTGCCGGTCCGCGAGCTCCGTGGGCACGGCGCCCGTGCCGACGACCTCGGCCTCGGCGACCCCGTACCGGTCGGTCCTGCGCGCGGCCCACTTGCGTCCGCCCATGGACGACTTCGCGCCGAGCGACTTCTTCGCCACCGGCTCCAGGGGGGCCTGCGGGTCCGCCGAGTGCGCGCGGGCCACCAGCTTGTAGACCATGGACGCGGTGGGGTGCCCGGAGCCCGTGACGAGCTGCGTGCCCACGCCGTACGCGTCCACGGGCGCCGCCGCGAGGGACGCGATGGCGTACTCGTCGAGGTCGGACGTCACGACGATCTTCGTCTCGGTCGCCCCGAGCTCGTCGAGCTGCTGACGCACCCGGTGGGCGACGAGCAGCAGGTCGCCGGAGTCGATGCGCACCGCGCCGAGCTCGGGCCCGGCGACCTCGACCGCCATCCGGACGGCCTCGGTGACGTCGTACGTGTCGACGAGCAGGGTCGTGCCGCGGCCGAGCGAGTCGACCTGGGCCCGGAAGGCGTCGCGCTCGTTGTCGTGCAGCAGGGTGAAGGCGTGGGCGCTGGTGCCGACGGTGGGGATGCCGTAGCGGAAACCGGCCGCCAGGTCCGACGTGGTCGCGAAGCCGCCGACGTACGCGGCGCGGGACGCGGCGACGGCCGCGAGCTCGTGGGTGCGGCGGGCGCCCATCTCGATCAGCGGGCGGTCGCCCGCGGCCGAGGACATGCGGGAGGCGGCGGCGGCGATGGCCGAGTCGTGGTTGAGGATGGAGAGGATCACCGTCTCCAGGAGCACGCACTCCGCGAAGGACCCCTCGACACGCAGGATCGGCGAGCCGGGGAAGTAGACCTCGCCCTCGGGGTAGCCCCAGATGTCCCCGCTGAAGCGGTAGCCGGAGAGCCATTCGAGGGTCGGCTCGTCGACGATGTTCCGCTCGCGCAGGAAGCCGAGGACGCCGGCGTCGAAGCGGAAGTTCTCCACGGCGTCCAGGACCCGGCCCGTACCGGCCACCACTCCGTAGCGCCGTCCCTCGGGGAGTCTGCGGGTGAAGACCTCGAAGACGGAGCGCCGGTCACCGGTGCCGGCCCGCAGCGCGGCCTGCAGCATCGTCAGCTCGTACTGGTCCGTGAAGAGCGCTGTCGACGGAACATCCACCGGCAGGCCAAGGTCCGCTGTGTTCATGTGAAGGATGCTACCCCCAATCTCGTCACTCTGACGATTTCTGTGGACGCGCGAGAGGCCGTTTGTGCGAGGGCCCGTCCGGAGTGGCAGCATGGGGCAGGTGAGTACGGCTCCCGCAGAGATCACCCGCCCGGAATCGGACGAAGAGGCCCTCGTCGTCCCCGAGCCGGACGTCCCCTGGATCACCCTCGTGCACAACGACCCGGTCAATTTGATGAGTTACGTGACCTATGTGTTCCAGTCCTACTTCGGGTACTCGAAGGAGAAGGCCACGAAGCTGATGATGGACGTGCACCAGAAGGGCCGCGCGGTCGTCTCGACGGGCAGCCGCGAGGAGATGGAGCGCGACGTGCAGGCCATGCACGGATACGGGCTGTGGGCCACCCTTCAGCAGGACCGCAAGTAGCGGACCGGAAGCAGCGGACCGGAAGTAGCGACGCATCTGATGCCAGGACAATTCGAAGCGATCCCCGGCGGCGGCGCCGCCGTCGCGCTCGACGAGGTCGAGATCTCGATCATCCGCTCCCTCGCCGTGCAGCTCCTGGAGCTGATCGGGCCGGGTCCCGGCGGTGAGGTCTCCGACGACCCGCTCGCGGAGCTCTTCGCCGAGGGGCCGAGCGAACCGCCCGCCGATCCGGTGATGCGGCGCCTGCTGCCCGACGCGTACGGCGGTCCGGGGAGCGAGGACAGCGCGGGTGACGCGGACGAACTGCGGGCGTATTCGGCGGAATTCCGGCGCTTCACGGAGAACGACCTGCGGGCCAAGAAGCGTGACGACGCCCTGGCCGTCGTCCGTTCGCTCGACTCGATGGCGGCGTCGGGCGAGGGCGGAGCTGTCCTGAAACTGTCGGTCGAAGAGTCCCAGCAGTGGCTCGCTGCCCTCAACGACCTCCGGCTCGCGATCGGCACACGCCTCGAAGTGAGCGACGAGGACGACGCCGATGTGCTCTACCGGCTGCCGGACTCCGACCCCCGCAAGCCGATGGTGATGGCCTACCTCTGGCTCGGCGGGCTGCAAGAGACGCTGGTCGGGACGTTGCTGGACTGATTCCGGGCAGAAGTTCGTGCAGAATGCAGCAAAATTTGTTGTAGTAGACAGGTTCTGTGCGTCCGGGCCGTTGTTCGCTCAGCGGAGCCTCAAATCCGCATAACGATCCCGTCACGTCATTGCCCGACTTTGCTCTGTCAAGGGCGCTTTGTCCGCTTCTTCCTGTGGTGTGCGCCACAGGTGGCTCATTCCCTCACTGTTGCCACCGTGATAAATCTTCACGACCGCTCGGTGACGCCACCCATGTCGCCGAGGGCGCTTCAGCCGGCAGACCGCCGGCAGCACTCCATCCATATCCGGGGGGATCAGGACCTGATCCGCAGCCACAACGCAGATGTGCGGGCGCGGATCAGCATGGAGAAAGGCGTCACCATGACCTCAGTGCAGGTCGAAGAGCACCACGACGGGCACGACGGCAATGGGGTCGTGCACGGCTCGTCCGGCGAGGGCGAGGGATACCAGCGCGGGCTCGGAGCCCGGCAGATCCAGATGATCGCGATCGGCGGTGCCATCGGCACCGGCCTGTTCCTCGGCGCGGGCAAGGCCATCCACAAGGCCGGACCGAGCCTCATCCTGGCGTACGCCATCGCGGGACTCGTCATCTTCTTCATCATGCGGGCGCTCGGCGAGCTCCTCATGTACCGGCCCGTGTCCGGCTCCTTCTCGGAGTACGCACGCGAGTTCATGGGCCCGTTCTTCGGCTTCGTGACCGGCTGGACGTACTGGCTCTTCTGGGTCGTCACCGGCATCACCGAAGTCACCGCGGCCGCCCAGTACATGCAGTACTGGACCCACGACTCATTCCCGCAATGGGCCTACGCGCTGGTCTTCACCGTCATCCTGTACGGCGCGAACCTCATCTCCGTGAAGCTCTTCGGCGAGCTGGAGTTCTGGTTCTCGATGGTCAAGGTCACCGCCATCATCGGCATGATCCTGATCTGCGTCGGCATCCTCACCATCGGCTTCTCCGACGCCGGTGACACCGCCTCCGTGGCCCACCTGTGGAACCAGGGCGGTTTCTTCCCCAACGGCATCGGCTCCACGCTGATGACCCTGCAGATCGTGATGTTCGCCTTCCTCGCCGTCGAGCTGGTCGGCGTCACCGCGGGCGAGTCCAAGGACCCGAAGACCGTCCTGCCCAAGGCCATCAACACCGTGCCGTGGCGCATCGCCGTCTTCTACGTCGGCGCGCTCATCATGATCCTGTCGGTCGTCCCGTGGACCTCCTTCAAGCCCGGCGTCTCCCCGTTCGTCGCGGCCTTCGAGGAGATGGGCCTCGGTGTCGGCGCCGCGATCGTGAACTTCGTGGTCCTCACCGCCGCGCTCTCCTCCTGCAACTCCGGCATGTACTCCACCGGCCGCATGCTGCGCGACCTCGCGCTCAACGGCCAGGGCCCCAAGTTCTTCACCAAGCTCACGAAGAACGGCCTGCCGCTGATCGGCACCACGGCCTCCGCCGCGTTCATGCTGGTCGGCGTCTGGATCAACTACCAGTGGCCGGGCGAGGCGTTCAACTACGTCGTCTCCTTCGCGACCATCTCCGGCATGTGGGCCTGGATCATGATCCTGGCCTGCCAGATCCGCTACCGCCGCAAGGCCGACCGCGGCGAGCTGCCGCAGTCCACCTTCCGCGCCCCGGGCGCCCCGTACACCAGCTGGTTCGCCCTGCTCTTCATCGGCATGGTCATCGTGATGATGGGCGTCGACAAGGACGCGCGGATCTCCCTGTACGCCGCTCCGGTCTGGGCCGCGATCCTGACCGTGTCGTACCTGGTGCTCAAGAGCCGCAACCCGCAGGCGGCGGCGTTCACCAAGCAGAAGGTCGGTGTCTCCGACACCATCGGCAAGGACTGACGACTCCGTCCGCGAGGACTGACGGTTCCGTCGCCGAGGACCGGGCTCCCCAAGGCCCCTGTCCAGCATTCGGGCCCGCACGTACCACACTTCGGTACGCGCGGGCCCCTCTGCTTATCCTGGCTGCCATGCTGACCATCACCCAGGCCCTCCACGACCAGATCGTCGCGCACGCGCGCCAGGACCACCCCGACGAGGCGTGCGGCGTGGTCGCGGGCCCGGAGGGCACCGGGCGCCCCGAGCGGTTCATCCCGATGCTGAACGCCGCCCGGTCGCCCACGTTCTACGAGTTCGACTCGGGTGACCTGCTCAAGCTCTACCGCGAGATGGACGACCGCGACGAGGAGCCGGTGATCGTCTACCACTCGCACACCGCGACCGAGGCGTACCCCTCGCGCACCGACATCACCTACGCCAACGAGCCCGGCGCGCACTACGTCCTGGTCTCCACGGCGGACACCGACGACGCGGGCCCCTTCCAGTTCCGCTCGTACCGGATCGTGGACGGCGAGGTCACCGAAGAAGAGGTAAAGGTCGTCGAGGCATACTGAGCTTTGCTCATGAGGGCGGCAGGACCCAGGAAGCCGGTGCGAACCCGGCACGGTCCCGCCACTGTGACCCCACCCCGACACCGGGGCCCGGGGGAGTCAGGAACTGACCTGCCGCCCTTCTCCACGCAACGCAGGGGACGCGGAAATCCCCTGGAGGAGGCAGTTCAGCCATGTCCCGCCGTCACACCGGCATACGCGCGCTCGCCGCCGCGGCCCTGCTCGTCCCGCTCGCCGCGTGCTCCTCCTCGGACGGGGGCTCCTCCTCGGACGGAAACGGCGATGGCACGTCCGCCGCCAAGGCCGCCGGATTCCCGTACACCGTCACCAACTGCGGTGTGAAGACGACGTACGACGCACCCCCGAAGCGGGCCGTCACCATGAACCAGCACACCACCGAAGTGATGCTGGAACTCGGCCTCAAGGACCACCTCGCCGGCACGGCCTACCTCGACGACAAGGTCCTGCCCAAGTATGAGAAGGCGTACGACTCCGTGCCCGTCGTCGCCAAGGAGTACCCCTCCTACGAGAAGCTCCTCGCCGCCAACCCCGACTTCGTGTACGGCGGTTACGCGAGCGCCTTCCTCGCGGGCGACGGCCGCAGCCGCTCGGCGCTCGCCAAGTCCGGCATCAAGAGCCGCCTCAACGTAGAAGGCTGCGCGAAGAAGCCCGTCTCCATGGACGACGTCTACCGCGAGGTCCGCGAGGTCGGCTCCACGTTCGGGGTGCGGGACCGCGCGGACAAGTGGGTCAGCGGCGCACAGCGCGAACTCGCCGCCACCGCCGAGAAGTCCAAGGGCAAGAAGCCCCTCTCCGTCTTCGTCTACGACAGCGGCGACAAGACCGCGTTCACGGCGGGCGGCCGGGGCATCGGCAACGACATCATCGAGCGGGCCGGCGGCCGCAACGTCTTCGGCCACGTGGACAAGTCCTTCAGCGACGCGTCCTGGGAATCCGTCGTGAAGAACAAGCCCGAGGCCATCCTCATCCTCGACTACGGCGCCACGACCGTCGCCCAGAAGAAGAAGCGCCTCCTCGACGACCCCGTCCTCCAGGACGTCCCCGCCATCAAGAACAAGCGGTTCGCGGTGCTGCCCCTGTCGGACATGGTCACCGGGGTACGAGCACCCGAGGCGGTGAGGAAGCTGGCGGCGCAGCTGTGAGCACGCAGCGAGTGCAGCGAGTACGGAAGACCCAGCCCGTCCGGCGTTCGGGGACGAGCCCGAAGGGCGATCGGCGGGGCGCGGTCGGGCGACGCCTCGCCGTCCTGACGGTACTGACCGTCGCCCTCGTCGCGGCGACCCTCGCGGGGCTCGCCCTGGGCTCCGTCCGTATCCCGACGGGACAGGTCGCCGAGATCCTGACGGGACGCGCGGAGCCCTCCCCGTACCGCACCATCGTGCTGGACGTGCGGCTGCCGAGGGTCATCCTCGGGGCCACCGTCGGAGCGGGCCTCGCTGTCATCGGGACCGTCCTCCAGGCCCTCGTCCGCAACCCCCTCGCCGACCCGTTCCTGCTCGGCGTCTCCTCGGGCGCCTCCGTCGGCGCGGTCTGCGCGATCGTGCTCGGCTCCGTCTTCGGCCTCGGCGCCGCCCTGTCGACCACCGTCACCATCCCGGCGGCCTCCTTCGCGGGCGCCCTGATCTCCCTCGTCCTCGTCTACGCCCTGGCACGCGGCGGGGGCGGCGGCTTCGCCACCGGCAGGCTGATCCTCGCGGGCGTCGCCGTCTCGTACATCCTGACCGCCCTGACCAGCCTCATCCTGGTCACCGCAGACAGCGCCGACCACCTCAAGGAGGTCCTGTACTGGACGCTCGGCGGCCTCGGCAGCGCCCGCTGGGACATGCTCGCCCTGCCCTGCGCCACCCTCGTCATCGGCACGGCCCTCCTCACGTCCATGGCCCGACCCCTCGACCTGCTCCTCGCGGGCGAGGAGGGCGCCACCGTCCTCGGCCTCGACGCCGCCCGCTTCCGCGCCGGCGTCTTCGTCCTCGCCTCGCTCCTCACCGGCGTCCTCGTCGCCTACAGCGGCGCCATCGGCTTCGTCGGCCTGATGGTGCCGCACGCCGCCCGCATGCTGGTCGGCGCCGCGCACCGCGCGCTGCTCCCGGTCGTCGCGCTGATGGGCGCGGTGTTCCTCGTCGCCGCCGACCTCGCCGCGCGCACCGTCGCCGCACCGCAGGACATCCCCGTCGGCGTGCTCACCGCCCTCACCGGCGGCCCGTTCTTCCTGTGGCTGCTGCGGCGACGCAACGAAGGAGTACCGGCATGACCACGGCACCCCCCGCCGGCGGACTGCGCACCGAGGGACTCTCGTACGAGGTGGACGGACGGCTCCTCGTCGACGCCGTCGACCTCACCGCCGACCCCGGCGAGACCGTCGGCGTCGTCGGCCCCAACGGCAGCGGCAAGACGACCCTGCTGCGCTGCGTGTACGGCACCCTGCGCCCCACCGGCGGCCGCGCCCTCCTCGACGGCGACGACCTGCACACCCTGACCCCCAAGGCCCGCGCCCGCCGCCTGGCCACCGTGCCGCAGGACGGGCAGGCGGCCTTCGAACTCACCGTCCGCCAGGTCGTCGCCATGGGCCGCTCCCCGCACAAACGGTTCTGGGAGGCGGACACCGCGGCCGACGACGAGCTCGTCGCCGAGGCCCTCGCCCGCGTCGGCGTCGACGATCTCGCCGACCGCGCCTTCCCCTCCCTCTCCGGCGGCGAACGCCAGCGCGCCCTCGTCGCCCGCGCCCTGGTGCAGCAGCCCACCCTCGTCGTCCTCGACGAACCCACCAACCACCTGGACATCCGCTACCAGCTGGAGATCCTCTCCTTCGTACGGAACCTCGGCACCACCAACCTCCTGGCCCTGCACGACCTCAACCTGGCCGCGTACTTCTGCGACCGCCTCTACGTCCTCGACGGCGGCCGCCTCGTCGCCTCCGGGGCGCCCAAGGAGGTCCTCACCGCCGAGCTGCTCGCCACCGTGTACGGCGTGACGGCCGAGGTCAGCACGCATCCGCTGACCGGCGCCCCGACCGTCGTCTATCTGCCGCCGCCCGCATCCTGAACGGATTCCGTCCACCAGCTGAGATCACATTCCGGGATCCGGACCGGGAATCGATACGATGACCGCATGGTTCCCCATGACGTGAGCGAAGAGACGCCGAGCGCACCCCTGCTGCTCGTTGCGCGGCTGCACGTCGACCTGTGCCGCCTCGCCAGCGCCATCTGTACCCGCTGAACCGGTTCACCGCGGCCCGACAGCACGGCCGCGGGCCGCGGCGGCCGCCTCCGTACGCCCGGCGCAGCACACCGCAAGCCCCGCGCCGCCGCGCGCCCACCACACGCACTTCTCGACTCCCGACAGGAGCCCTCAGCATGGCCATCGAGGTCCGCATCCCGACCATCCTCCGCACCTACACCGACGGCGCCAAGGCCGTCGAGGGCAGCGGTGACACCCTCGCCGAGCTCTTCACCGACCTCGACTCGCGGCACGCGGGCATCGCCGAGCGCATCGTCGACGACGGCAAGCTCCGCCGCTTCGTGAACGTGTACCTCAACGACGAGGACGTCCGCTTCCTCGACGGCATCTCCACGAAGCTCTCCGACGGCGACAGCGTCACGATCCTGCCGGCCGTCGCCGGCGGCATGGTCTAGGCCCGATCCCGGATGCCTCGCTACGACTCCCCGCTCGCCGCGGTCGGCAACACGCCGCTCGTACGCCTGCCGCGGCTCAGCCCCTCGGACGACGTCCGCGTCTGGGCCAAGCTGGAGGACCGCAACCCGACCGGCTCCATCAAGGACCGGCCCGCCCTCCACATGGTCGAACAGGCGGAGAAAGACGGCCGGTTGACGCCCGGCTGCACGATCCTGGAGCCGACCTCCGGCAACACCGGCATCTCGCTCGCCATGGCGGCCAAGCTCAAGGGCTATCGCATCGTGTGCGTCATGCCGGAGAACACCTCGCAGGAGCGGCGCGACCTGCTCGCCATGTGGGGCGCCGAGATCATCTCCTCGCCGGCCGCGGGCGGCTCCAACACGGCCGTCCGCGTCGCCAAGGAGCTCTCCGCGGAGCACCCCGACTGGGTGATGCTCTACCAGTACGGGAACCCCGACAACGCGGGCGCCCACTACGCCACGACGGGCCCGGAGATCCTCACCGACCTCCCCTCGATCACCCACTTCGTGGCGGGCCTCGGCACCACCGGCACCCTCATGGGCGTCGGCCGCTACCTGCGCGAGCAGAAGCCCGACATCAAGATCGTCGCCGCCGAGCCGCGCTACGACGACCTCGTCTACGGCCTGCGCAACCTCGACGAGGGCTTCGTCCCCGAGCTGTACGACGCCTCCGTCCTCACCACCCGCTTCTCCGTCGGCTCCGCCGACGCCGTGACGCGCACGCGTGAACTCCTCCAGCAGGAGGGCATCTTCGCGGGCGTCTCCACGGGCGCCGCGCTGCATGCCGCGATCGGCGTCGGCAACAAGGCGGTCAAGGCCGGCGAGTCCGCCGACATCGTCTTCGTCGTCGCAGACGGCGGCTGGAAGTACCTGTCGACGGGCGTCTACACCGCGACGACGACCGAGGCGGCCATCGAAACGTTGCAGGGGCAGCTCTGGGCGTAGCACTGAGCTGAACGAACGCCGGAGGGGCTGACAAGGCCAGCCCCTCCGGCGTTTGAGGAGCTTGGTCCGGGGCGGAGCCCCGGGAGACGGCGGGTCAGCCCGCCAAATGCTTCACCTGATCCCACAGCACCGGATCCGCCACCCCCGCCTTGCGGCGGAAGTCACCCAGCGGTACGTCCCGCAGCTCGTCCGTCTCCAGGAAGCTCGCGCGGCCCTCCGCGTCGCCCACCGAACCCGGCGGCAGCGGGATCACCCCCGCACGCTCGTCGTGGTACTTGCTGGTGATCTTCGCGACCTGTGCGCTCCGCCCGTGCACCGACAGGACCAGACACGGGCGGTCCTTGCCTCCGGGACCGTCCTCGTACGGCACCCGCGCCCACCAGATCTCCGCCGCCCGAGGCGCCGGGAAACGCCGCCGGGGACCCCTCGGCGGCCGCGTCCCGCCCGCGGGCCGGGAACTCCGCTTCCGCGGTCCGCGCCCCCAGCCGTCCACCACGGTGACGACGAGCGCGAGCACCACCACTGCGGCCAGCGCGAGCCACCACGACGTGTCCATACCCACGACCGTACCGGCGCGCATCCCGGACCGCCCACCGCTTCACCCCGGCCCCAGAAGCCCCCCGAACCGGTGACAGTGCAGGTGAGTTCCCCCACAACGGCCCGCGACGGAGGAGCGACCAGCCCTTTTGCGCCTTACGCTCGACGGACCGCACACTCCCCAGCTCTCCTGCCAGCGCGGAGGTTCCAGCTTCATGAAGCTCACCGTCGTCGGCTGCTCGGGGTCGTTTCCCTCCGCGGACTCGGCCTGCTCGAGCTACCTCGTCGAGGCCGACGGCTTCCGGTTGCTGCTCGACATGGGCAATGGTGCCCTCGGCGAGCTGCAGCGCCACATCGGTCTGTACGACCTCGACGCGATCTTCCTCAGCCATCTGCACGCCGATCACTGCATCGACATGTGCGCGTACTTCGTGGCCCGCTACTACCGCCACGAGGGCGGCCGCTGCGCCCCCATTCCGGTCTACGGCCCCGAGGGCACCGAACAGCGCCTCACCACGGCGTACGCGGACACGCCCTCCGCCTCCTCGATGAGCGAGGTCTTCGACTTCCACACGGTCAAGCCCGCCTCGTTCGACATCGGCCCCTTCTCGGTCCGCACCGAGAAGATGTGCCACCCCGTCGAGGCGTACGCCATCCGCGTCGAGCACGCCGGGAAGTCCCTCACGTACTCCGGGGACACCGGGCCCTGCTCCGCCCTGGACGAACTCGCCGCCGGAACCGACTTCTTCCTGTGCGAGGCCGCCTTCACGCACGGCAAGGAGAACATCCCCGACCTGCACCTCAACGGCAGGGAGGCGGGGGAGTCCGCCCGGCAGGCCGGTGCAGGAAGGTTGCTCCTCACCCACATCCCGCCGTGGACGGACCCCCAGGCCAACCTCGCCGACGCCCGCGCGGTCTACGAGGGCCCCACGGCCCTCGCGGCGCCCGGCGCGACGTACGAGATCTGACCGCTCAGCCCTGTCGGCGTCCGCGGCCGCCCAGCGCCATCCGGTTCCACGTGTGGCGGCGGCCGCGGATCGCCACCGAGTAGTCGTACATGACCTCGGGGTCGCACATCCCCGGCAGGAACGAGTCACCGAAGTGGTGGGCGTCGATGCCCACCTCCTTCGCCGTCAGGGCGAGTTGCGGGACCACGTTCGCGTGCGAGCCCTCCTGGCTCGTGCCGATCGCGCCCATCACCACCGCGCCCGCGTCCTGCACGGCCGCCACCGCCTCGGCGGCCAGCTCCTTGGTGACGCCCGGCAGCGTGCCGGGCAGCGGCAGCACCACGCCGTCCGCACCCGCGTCCACCAGTGACGTCAGCCGCTCCACCGTGACCCGCTCCGGGTGCCCCGCGTGGTGCATCTTGCCGCTCCACAGCGCCACGTCGTCGCCGAGCCCGGCCCGCAGCTCCTCGGTGACCCGCGCGAGCCCCTCGTACGAGCCGCCTGTGCCCGGGTTCGCCGTCAGACAGAGCATCGCCGCACCCATGTCGATCAGCCGCTTGGCGTACTCGGGCTTCGCGCGGCGGATCTCCGGGACGTCGCCCGGCTCCAGGTTGATGCCGACCGGGCGGCCGATGTACGCGGCGAGGTCGGCGATGGAGTCGAACGTGCCGAGGCCCGGCAGGTCGAGGCGCTCGCCGTCCCAGGCGCGCTCGATGAGGTTCAGTACGACGATGTCGGCGCCGAAGGCCGCGACCAGCTCGGCGTTGTGCACGCCCGGCATGCCCGGCATCGGGATCAGGGCGGCGCGGTCGGCGAACACCTCGGCGACCATGGTGCGGCCCTCCGCGGCGGCGACGGAGGCGGTCAGGGCGCGGCCGCGGAGGGCGGCGAGGTGCTCGCGGTCGAGGTCGAGGATGCGGGTGGTCATGGAAATCTAGCCCTCCGGGGGTCCCCCCTGCTCTTTAAGAGCTTGGGGGAGTTTGAGGAGCGGGGGTCCGGGGGCGGAGCCCCCGCAATGGCGCGTGCCACGTCGACGCTACGTGACGCCGCACAGCGAAGGGCCCGGGCGTTGGTCACCAACGCCCGGGCCCTTATCCCTGCTCAGCTGCGCCGTAGGCTACTTGCCCTCCGCCTTCTGGAGCTCGGCGAGCTCCTCGTCGGACTCGCGGCCCGGCGTCGGGAGGTTCCACTTGGTGATCGCGAAGCGGAACACCACGTAGTAGAGCGCCGCGAAGCAGAGGCCCACGACGGCCAGGCCGATCGGCTTGGTGGCCGTGCCGAAGTTCAGCGCGTAGTCGATGAAGCCGGCCGAGAAGCCGAATCCGTCCTTCATGCCGAGCGCCCAGGTCAGGGCCATCGAGACACCGGTGAGCACCGCGTGGATCGCGTACAGGACCGGCGCGATGAACATGAAGGTGAACTCGATGGGCTCCGTGATGCCCGTGACGAACGCGGTCAGCGCGAGCGAGAACATCATGCCGCCGACGACCTTGCGGCGCTCGGGACGGGCGCAGTGCGTGATCGCGAGGCAGGCCGCCGGGAGCGCGAACATCATGATCGGGAAGAAGCCGGTCATGAACTGACCCGCGGTCGGGTCGCCCTCGAGGAAGCGCGGGATGTCGCCGTGCTTGCCGTTGTAGTCGCCCGCCTGCCACCAGGGGAAGGAGTTCAGGAGGTGGTGCATGCCGATCGGGATCAGCGAACGGTTGGCGACACCGAAGATGCCCGCGCCCACGGCGCCCGAACCGACGAGCCACTCACCGAAGTTGTGCAGACCGGCGCCGAGCACCGGCCAGATCAGACCGAAGACGATGCCGAGTATCAGGCCCGCGAAGGACGACAGGATCGGGACGAGTCGGCGGCCGCCGAAGAAGCCCGCCCAGTCAGGGAGCTTGGTTCGGTAGAACTTCTGGTACAGCAGGGCGACGACGATGCCCATGACCACACCGCCGAGCACACCGGCGTTGACCGGGGCGGCGTTCTCGACGATCTTGCCGTCGACCACCGCCTGGACCTTCGGCAGGTTGCTGTCGGTGAAGGTGGCGAGCACCTTCTGGAAGACCAGGTAGCCCGCGACGGCCGCGAGGCCGGTGGAGCCGTCGGACTTCTTGGCGAAGCCGATCGCGATACCGACACAGAACAGCAGGGCGATGTTGTCGATGATCGCGCCACCGCCCGCCGACATGTAACCGGCGATCTTGGTGATCCAGGTCGGGAAGGAGTCCCGGCCGAGCATGTCATCGGCGCCGAGACGCACGAGGAGCGCGGCGGCGGGCATCACGGCGACCGGCAGCATGAGGCTGCGGCCGATGCGCTGCAGCACCGGCATCACGCCAGAGCCCTTTTTCTTGTTGGCCGCGGGGGCGGCACTGGCCGTGGACACAACTTCCTCCAGTGGGCAAGGCGCCGCCTGGGGACATGGAAGTGGGGGACGGCGGCGTCTCCGGGGGACGCGGCGAGAAGGCCGCGTGGTCTACACCAATTAGTGGTGTAGACCTGTTGTAGCACGGTGAAGGAGACATAAGGAACCCACGATTCCTGTGGGGTCGGCCATATCCTGATATGACAGCCGAAAGACCCCCGGACCAGAGGTCCGAGGGCCTGTCAAAGGGTACGAGAGGCGCGCCCCGCGCGACGAATCACGCCTTCGTCTGCTCCCGGTCCTGCGCCTCCGCCTCCTCCTCCGGTTCACGTCCCGGAGTGTGCAGATCGAACTTGACGATGACGAAGCGGAACAGCGCGTAGTACACGACGGCGAAGCACAGACCGATCGGAATGATCAGCCATGGCTTGGTCGCGAGACCCCAGTTGATGACGTAGTCGATCAGCCCCGCGGAGAAGCTGAAGCCGTCCTTCACCCCCAGCGCCCACGTCACCGCCATCGACACACCCGTGAGCACCGCGTGGATCGCGTACAGCAGCGGCGCGATGAAGAGGAACGAGTACTCGATCGGCTCGGTGATGCCCGTGACGAACGACGTCAGACCCACCGAGAGCATCAGACCGCCGACCACCTTGCGGCGCTCCGGCCGCGCGCAGTGCGTGATCGCGAGAGCCGCGGCGGGCAGCGCGAACATCATGATCGGGAAGAAACCCGAGGTGAACTGGCCCGCCGTCGGGTCGCCCGCCAGGAACCGGTTGATGTCACCGTGCACGACCGTGCCGTCCGGCTTCGTGAAGTCGCCGAACTGGAACCACACGAAGGTGTTCAGGAACTGGTGCAGGCCCACCGTGAGCAGCGCGCGGTTGGCGACACCGAAGATGCCCGAGCCCAGCCAGTCCAGATCCACCAGCCACTTGGAGAAGCTCGTCAGCGCGTCACCGATGGGCGGCCAGATCCAGACGCAGATGCCGGCGAAGACCAGACCCACGAACGCCATGATGATCGGCACGAGACGGCGGCCGTTGAAGAAGCCGAGCCAGTCGACCAGCTTCACGCGGTGGTAGCGCTGCCAGAACCAGGCGGCGAGCAGCCCCATCACGATGCCGCCGAACACCCCCGGATTCTGGTACGCGGCCTGCGCGACCGTCCCGTCCTCCGCCACGCACACCCCGCTCCACATGCCCGCCCCGCCGAAGGTGGTGTCCTTCGGGCAGTCGTCGGGGAACGCGCGCAGCACCGCGAAGTACACGAGGAAGCCGGTGACCGCCGCGAGCGCCGTGGAACCGTCCGACTTCTTCGCCATGCCGATCGCGACACCGATGCAGAACAGCAGCGGCAGGCCGAGCGACGAGTCGAGCAGCGAACCGCCCGCCGCCGCGAAGACCTTGGCGACGTTCGTCCAGCCCAGACCGTCGTCGCCGAAGACGTCGGGCTGCCCGAGCCGGTTCAGGATGCCGGCGGCCGGCAGGACCGCGATGGGCAGCTGAAGGCTGCGGCCCATCTTCTGCAGGCCCTGGAACAGGCCGTTCCACCACTTCTTCTGTGGCGCCGCTGCGGCAGTGGAACTCATCGGCGTCCCTCCCGGAACAAGCCAGGTTTGGCGGTCGTTGAAAACTGGTGTAGACCAGTTGCGGTACGTATGCGTGTACGTGTGGGAGCGCCGCCCCGCTGGGGCCGGCACCTTGATCGTCATCATTGGGCACGACTGCCGTAACCGCCCGCGAAGATGGTCCAACCGTGCGTTACCGTGGCAAAGCGGTCCCCCGGCCGCGAGAAACACAGGGAGAAACACATGGCCAGCAAGGCTGAGAAGATCGTTGCCGGGCTCGGCGGCATCGACAACATCGAAGAGGTCGAGGGCTGCATCACGCGTCTGCGCACCGAGGTCAAGGACCCCGACCTCGTGGACGACGCCGCCCTGAAGGCCGCCGGCGCCCACGGCGTCGTCAAGATGGGCACCGCGATCCAGGTCGTCATCGGCACCGACGCGGACCCCATCGCCGCGGACATCGAAGACATGATGTGAGTTCCTGACCTCAGGACTCACGCCCGAGGGCCCCGCACGGACCGACGTCCGGACGGGGCCCTCGCGCATGCCGCCCTACGGCTAGGCTCCTCACATGTCTCGAATCGACGGCCGCACCCCCGAACAGCTCCGCCCCATCACCATCGAACGCGGCTGGAGCAAGCACGCCGAAGGCTCCGTCCTCATCTCCTTCGGCGACACCAAGGTCTTCTGCACCGCCTCCGTCACCGAAGGCGTCCCGCGCTGGCGCAAGGGCAGCGGCGAAGGCTGGGTCACCGCCGAGTACTCCATGCTGCCCCGCTCCACCAACACCCGCGGCGACCGCGAATCCGTCCGCGGCAAGATCGGCGGCCGCACCCACGAGATCAGCCGCCTCATCGGCCGCTCGCTGCGCGCCGTCATCGACTACAAGGCCCTCGGCGAGAACACGATCGTCCTCGACTGCGACGTCCTCCAGGCCGACGGCGGCACCCGCACCGCCGCCATCACCGGGGCGTACGTCGCACTCGCCGACGCCGTCGCCTGGGCCCAGGGCAAGAAGCTCATCAAGGCGGGCCGCAAGCCCCTCACCGACACGGTCTCCGCCGTCTCCGTCGGCATCGTCGGCGGCGTACCCCTCCTCGACCTTCGCTACGAGGAGGACGTGAAGGCCGACACCGACATGAACGTCGTCTGCACCGGCGACGGCCGCTTCGTCGAGGTCCAGGGCACCGCCGAGGCCGAGCCCTTCGACCGCAAGGAGCTCAACGCGCTCCTCGACCTCGCCGTGGGCGGCTGCGAGGAGCTGGCGGCGTACCAGCGCGCGGCACTGGAAGCCACGCGCTAGAGCCGGCGCCCGACACCGGCCCCAGGGCCCCTGTCTGCGCGGACTCTGTTCAAGCAGGCAACCAACGACCCCCTGCCGGGCGTTGTAATGAGTACGGGCGCGCGGACGAAGCCGCGCGTCCGTACGCACCCTGGGGAGGGGACCGAACCATGGCCGCGCGCCACCGTCGCATCGCCACCGCCGTCGCCACGGCACTGATCGTCATCCCGGCCGGCGTCGGCCTCGTCGGCTGCGACGCCGTCTCGAAGGCACTCGACTGCGTCCAGACCGCCGACACGATCGCCGACAGCGTCACCGACCTCCAGCAGGCGGTCGAGAACGCGGGCGACGACCCCGCCGCGGCGGACCGGGCGCTCGACGACATCGGCAAGAACCTCGACAAGATCGGCGACAAGACCGACAACACGGACGTGAACAAGGCGGTCGACGACCTGGAGAAGGCGGTCGACAACGTCCGCGACTCCGTCGACAAGGGCGACGCGACGCCGGACGTCAGCCCGGTCACGGACGCGGCGGGCGAACTGACGAAGGTCTGCACGCCGTAAGTGGGCCCGCCGGGGCGGCGATACTGGGGGCATGACCCGCCTCATCCTCGCCACCCGCAACGCAGGCAAGATCACCGAACTCAGGGCGATCCTCGCCGACGCAGGCCTCACGCACGACCTCGTCGGCGCGGACGCGTACCCCGAGATCCCCGACGTCAAGGAAACGGGCGTCACTTTCGCGGAGAACGCCCTCCTCAAGGCCCACGCCCTCGCCCAGGCCACGGGCCTGCCCGCCGTCGCGGACGACTCGGGCCTGTGCGTCGATGTCCTGAACGGCGCCCCCGGCATCTTCTCCGCCCGCTGGTCAGGCCGCCACGGCGACGACGAGGCGAACCTGAACCTGCTCCTGGCCCAGCTCTCCGACATCGCCCCGGAACACCGCGCGGCCCACTTCGCCTGCGCGGCGGCCCTGGCCCTCCCCGACGGCACGGAACGCGTGGTCGAGGGCCGCCTGCTCGGCACCCTCCGCACGGCTCCGGCCGGCACGGGCGGCTTCGGCTACGACCCGATCCTCCAGCCAGAGGGTGAGACGCGCACGTGCGCGGAACTGACGGCAACGGAGAAGAACGCGATCAGCCATCGGGGGGTGGCGTTTCGGGGGTTGGTGCCGGTGGTGCGGGAGTTGTTGGGCTGAGGCGCAACACGAGAAAGGGCACGGCGCGCGGCGCCGTGCCCTTTCTCGGTGTGTGGGCCCGGTGGGACTCGAACCCACGACACACCGGACCTAAACCGGCGCCCTCTAGGCCAGCTGGGGTACGGACCCGCCCGGCCACTCTACTGTGCCGGGCGTCGACGGTTCGAGAAGGTCCTGGTCTGGCTGTGGCAGGAAGGACACAGGTATCTGAGGTTCTCCCGGCGGTTGTCCAGACGATCGCCGTCGATGTGGTCGATCTCCAGCACGAGAGGCCTGTCCCGCCAGACCTCGCCCAGCCCGCACGCCCCGCACACACGAGGCGTCCCGACTTCGTCGAGGGCACGCCGCAGGAGCGCGGTGCTGGTCCGCCCCGCGGGCGGGTCGAGCCGGACTAGGATCTCCTCGGCGCTCCTCCGATTGGCCCCGGGCCGACCGACGTTGTGCCCCTGTCCGACGAAGTGGGTGGTCGACAGCCCGTAGGCCTCGATGCTGCGCAGCGCTTTCGTGCGGCCGGCGCCTCCCGCCGGAGAACAGCCCAGGGCCCGCATGACACCGGCCAGCCCACGAGATTCGGCGACGGCCCGTGCGAGATCCTCGCGAGGAAAGAGCGCGGCAGCGCCCTTCTCGGAGCGCTGGAGGAAGTGGCCGGTGTCGATCCCGAACTTCTCCAGCTTCTTCTTGACGTGCCCGTACGGGCCGTCCTCCGGGGGGATGCCCATGTGCAGGAACATCTCCCGAATGCTGCGGGAGCGCGCAGCGGCGTCCGCCAAGATCTCTTTGGAGTAGGAGCGAGCAGGCCGTTCGGGCAGAGGCTCGTCGCGGAAGTGCGCGGTGTCGATTCCGTAGTGCTGCAGGCGCCACCGCAGGTACCTGCGCGGACCTGCCCCCATCGGAGCCCCCAGCCGACGCATCAGGTCCACCAGACTGGTGCACGAGGGCGCCATGCGGGCCAGCGTCTGGAAGGGATACTTGACCCTGCTCACGTGATCCTCCGACGCCGGCCTCGGTAAGTGTCCGTCACCGCGTGGCAGTTGGGGCAGAGGAGGCGAAGGTTGGCCGGGCGGTTGTCCCACCAGTCACCGTTGACGTGGTCGACCTCCAGCCGGAGCGGCAGGTCGTTCCATTCCGTACCGACCCCGCACTCGGCGCATTCCTCGGTTACGCCGGTACCCAGCAATGCCCGGCGGAGACGTGTGCCGGGGATGCGTCCGTCGTCCGGAGATCTCAGAGCCAGCACGGGGCCCAAGGCCCCTTTCGGTCTGCCCCGACGAGTCGTGAAGTGTGAGGTGTCGATGCCGAGACGGGTGACCCGGCGGCTGATGTGCGCGTGGTTGCCGCCGACGTTGCTGATCCCCAGGCGGCACACCACTTCCTTCATGGAGGTGGACTGCGCCACGGCCTCCCGGAGCCTCTCTTCGGTGTGGCGGACCCACTGCTGCGGGAAGTGCGAGGTGTCGATGCCCTCCTCGGTCATCTTCCGGCGCAGGTAGTGCCTGCTTCCGGTGGTGGGTTCCCCGCCGCACCACCGCACCGCTTCATCCCACGTAGCCGTCTCCCGCGCTGCCTCCTCCAGCAGCTCACGGGTGTACCGAACCGTCATGCCGTCCTCCCCATCCGGCCACGCGTTCGCAGCCTCGTACGGCCTAACGAACCGAAAATCGGACTGTTACGCCCGGAATACGGAACGGCCCGCCTCACTTGTGGGTGCAAGCGGGGCGGGCCGTTGTGGCAGGGGAGGGGGCGGTCAGAACTTGGGGGGTGTGGCCTGGGCCTCGACCATTTCTGCTGCTTCCTCCTTGGTTTCCACCGACGGGGGCGAGCCCGACAGCGGCTTCTGGGCCGTTTCCTTCATGCAGGCCACCGCGATCACGCCGACCAGCGCCGCCGCCATCGAGTAGTACGCCGGGATCATGTCCGTGCCCGTGACGCTGATCAGGGACGTGATGACCAGGGGAGCCGTGCCGCCGAAGAGGGAGGCGGAGAGGTTGTAGCCGACGGAGAGGGAGCCGTAGCGGACCGAGGTGGGGAAGAGGGCGGGCAGGGTCGCCGACATCGTGCCGAGGAGGCAGACCAGGGAGAGGCCGAGCAGGAGCATGCCCGCGGAGACCGCCACCAGGCTGCCCTGCTGGATGAGCAGGAACGCCGGGATGGAGAGGACCAGGAAGCCGATCATGCCCGTCATCAGGAGCGGCTTGCGGCCGAAGCGGTCGGAGAGCTTGCCGATCCGGGTGATGATCAGCATCAGGATGATCATTGTGCCGATGAGGATCAGGAGGCCGTGCGAGTCGTCGTAGCCGAGCTCGTCCGAGAGGTACGTCGGCATGTAGGAGAGGAGCATGTAGTCGGTGATGTTGTACGCGCCGACCAGGGCGATGCAGAGGATCAGCGTCGGCCAGTGGTCGCGGAAGATCTTCGCCAGGTCGCCCTTGGCCGTCGTCTCGACCGTGGACGCTCCCTCGGACGCCGAGTGGTAGGACGCGTCCTCCATCTTCTGGAACGCGGGGGTCTCGTCGAGCTTCAGCCGCAGGTAGAGGCCGACCAGGCCCAGCGGGCCCGCGACGAGGAACGGGATGCGCCAGCCCCAGGACTCCATCGTGTCCGAGCCGAGGGACGCGTTGAGGATGAGGACGAGGCCCGCCGCGCCCGTGTAGCCGGCCAGCGTGCCCATCTCCAGGAAGCTGCCGAAGAACCCGCGGCGCTTGTCCGGCGCGTACTCGGCGATGAAGGTGGACGCGCCGCCGTACTCGCCGCCCGTCGAGAAGCCCTGGACCAGGCGGAAGAAGATCAGCAGGACGGGCGCCCAGAAGCCGATCGTCGCGTAGGACGGGATCAGGCCGATGGCGAGCGTGCCGATCGCCATCAGGATCATCGTGAGCGCAAGGACCTTCTTGCGGCCCACCTTGTCGCCCATCGGGCCGAACACCATGCCACCGATGGGGCGCACCAGGAACGAGACCGCGAAGGTCGCGAAGGACGAGATCAGCTGGGCCGTGTCGTTCCCGGAAGGGAAGAACACGTGGCCGATGGTGACGGCCAGGTAGCTGTAGATGCCGAAGTCGAACCATTCCATGGCGTTGCCGAGCGAGGCCGCTTTGACGGCCCGTTTGACCGCGGCCTCGTCCGTCACCGTGATGTCGGTACGGCGCAGGGGCGGGTTCTTGCGCCGTTTCACCGCGCGGAACAGGGTGCGGTGGCGCTTCATCGCCTCCGGGTCGGCCTCGGCCTCGAGCTCTTCTTGGGCCGCCATGGAGTAGGTCCTTTCGGTCTTCGTACAAGTTCCCCGTGAGATCACTTGCTCGAAGATGGCCGATGCAAACGAAAGCCCCCCGTGAGGGGGGCTTACGTCACATCGGGAAGGGAACGCGCGCGTCCCGCCGACCGCTCCGGTCAGACGTCTCAGATGTCTCAGATGTCTCAGGCGTCTCGGGCGTCTCGGGCGTCTCAGATGCCGAGGTCCCTGATGATCTTCGCCACGTGACCCGTCGCCTTCACGTTGTAGAACGCGTGCTCGACCTTGCCCTGCTCGTCGACCACCACGGTCGAGCGGATGACGCCCGTCACCGTCTTGCCGTACAGCTTCTTCTCGCCGAAGGCGCCGTACGCCTCCAGGGTCTCCTTGGAGGGGTCGCCGACCAGCGTGACCTTGAGGTTCTCCTGCTCGCGGAACTTCGCGAGCTTCTCCGGCTTGTCGGGGGAGACGCCGATGACGTCGTACCCGGCGGCGGCCAGCGCGTCGAGGTTGTCCGTGAAGTCGCAGGCCTGCTTGGTGCAGCCGGGGGTGAGCGCGGCGGGGTAGAAGTACACGATGACCTTGCGGCCCTTGTGGTCCGCCAGCGAGACGTCCTTGCCGTCGGCGTCGGGCAGGGTGAACGCGGGGGCGGTGTCGCCGGGCTGCAGTCGCTCGCTCATGGGCGTCTCCTCGTACGGGTGCTTCGCAAAGAGTGTGGTGACGGGGACGAGCGTAATAGGGGTGCCGCGGGGTGCGGCGCGCGCGAAGCTGACAGACTGTGGGGTAGAGCTCCACGTCATGACACGCTCCATACGTTCCACATCCACAGCTACGACCACGGAGGCAGCGCGGTGTCGGATGCCAGGACCCCTGCGCAGATCGAGGCGGACATCAAGCGCCGGCGCGACCAGCTCGCCGAGACCCTCGACGAGATCGGGGTGCGCGTCCACCCGAAGACGATCGTCGGCGACGCCAAGGCGAAAGTCGTCGCGGGCGTGGACAACTCGCTCGGCCGGGCGTATGTGGGGGCGAATCGCTTCGTCTCCGACGTGCGCGGACAGCTCGTCACGGAGGACGGTTCGCCGCGCATCGAGCGCATCGTGCCGGTTGCCCTGGTGGCCGTGGGCCTCGTCGGGCTCCTCGTGGTGAGCTCGCGGCGCCGCGGCGCCTGACCGGAGACCCGGGACCCACTGGTCCCGTCGGTGCGGGTAGGTTCTGGGGCGTGAGCGAGAAGACCCCCGGGACCCCCCACGACGACAAGCTGCCCATTCGCATGCTGCACGACCGCGTGCTCGTGCGGCAGGACACCAGCGAGGGTGAGCGGCGCTCCGGCGGCGGCATCCTGATCCCCGCGACCGCTGCCGTGGGCAAGCGGCTCGCCTGGGCCGAGGTGGTCGCGGTCGGGCAGAACGTCCGGACGGTCGAGCCGGGCGACCGGGTCCTCTACGACCCGGAGGACCGTGCCGAGGTCGAGGTGCGCGGCGTGGCCTACGTGCTGATGCGCGAGCGCGATCTGCACGCCGTGGCGGCCGACCGGTTCGAGGGGTCGGAGGACTCGACGGGTCTGTACCTGTAGAAACGTAGGCGTGAGGGGCTGGTGACCATCGTCACCAGCCCCTCACGCATGCGTTTTGCTACCTTTGAAGGACCCCGACGAGACGCGCCGTACCGGGTTTCCGCAAAGACGACGCACCCCCATCAGGTAACGCGTTCGCGTTTCTACTCGTCGGAGGTGCCGTCATGGCCTGGGTTCTGCTGATCGTCGCCGGACTGCTCGAAGTGGGCTGGTCGATCGGGATGAAGTACACGGACGGCTTCACCCGCCTGTGGCCGAGCGTGTTCACGGGCGTCGGCATCGTCGCCAGCATGATGCTGCTCTCGCAGGCCGCCAAGACGCTGCCCATCGGTACGGCCTACGGCGTGTGGGTCGGCATCGGCGCGGCCGGCGCGGCGGTGCTCGGCATGGTGATCCTGGGTGAGCCGGTCACGGCCGCCCGGATCTTCTTCGTCTGTCTGCTGCTGGTGGCCGTGGTCGGCCTGAAGGCGACGTCCGGCCACTAGGGCCTGTGTCGGGGCGTGACCCCGGTTGAGGGGCCGTCCTCCCGACCCCCGTGACGGGAGGACGGCCCCTGTCCTTTCGGGGTCAGTACAGCTTGTTGACCGCCGTGGTCGTCGTCTTCTTGAAGGCGGCCACGGGCGCGTCCCCAAAGTCGCCCATCTGCGCCCACTTCACGACGGTCACGGTCCTGCCGTCCCGCCCGACCGACATCAGGGCGATGTCGGTGGCGCCCCCGGACGTCTCGGTGTGCAGGCCGCGGACGCGGGCGCCCTCCTCGACCGGCAGCTTGCCGTAGTCCCGGCCCTCGGCCCGGACGTCGGGGTCGGCCTTCTCGATGCGCTCGGCGCAGGTGCGGACCAGGTCGTCGTAGTGCGCGGCCAGGGCCTTGGCGTGGGCGGCCGTGTCCGCCACGACGGTCAGCTGCGCGGCGTTGGTGTCCACGTCGGTACGGAAGAGGCGATTCCGGTAGTCGTAGGAGGGCACGCCCTCCGTGCTCACGCAAAAGCCGATCTCGTCCGGGAACCCTTCGGTGACCCGCCCGGCGGTCCAGGACGACGTCGGGTGCGGCGGCAGCTGGGACGCCGACAGGAACGCGGGTGCGGCGGTCCCGGTCGCGGCGCCGGCGGCCGGGGCGGTGAGGACGGTGCCCGCCGCGAGTGCGGCGACGGCGAGCGTGGTGCAGGCGCTCGTTCGGATGCGCAGGGACATGGTGCTGGGCATGGGTGTTCCCCCGTGGAGGAGTGCGTGGACGTGGAGTGCCGCGGCGAGACCGGCTGGTCGGCCCGGGCCTGGCCGGTGCGGCACCAAGAGCATCAGCGGTCACGGCCACCGGGCGCAACGACCGACGCACGATCGACCGGGGTGGAACCATCCCAGCCCGTCTGACGTGCAGGTACACGGGTGCCTGGGATACCGTCCCGGGCCGCGTGGGGGCGTACGAGGACGGGGGACCCGTGTCGGCACAGGACGACGGCGACGGCATCGACGAGGTGGCCGGGTTCGCGGCGCTGCTGACGGAGCTGAAGGAGCGCACGGACCGGAGCTACGGCTCGCTGGCCCGCCGTCTGGGCATGAACACCTCGACGCTGCACCGCTACTGCGCGGGCGACGCGGTGCCGCTCGACTTCGCCCCCGCGGAACGCTTCGCGGCGCTGTGCGGGGCGACGTCGCAGGAGCGCCTGGAACTCCACCGCCGCTGGCTCCTGGCAGTGGCGGCCCGCCGCCGACCTCGTACGACGGAGGCTGGCGAGGCAGCAGGAGGGACGACCCAGGAGGCGGCCGCGGCGGAGCCGAGTGCGGTGGCCTCAGGCAGGACTACCCAGGGGGCGTCCGCGGCGGAGCCGAGTGCGGTGGCCTCGGGCAGGACTACCCAGGGGCGCGGGGAACTGCGCGACAAGCCCCCACTGGGCCGCAGGCTTGCGAGCGCGGACACCGCCGCGGCGGCGGCAGCCGTGGACGACCCGGACACCTCGGCACCGGAGGCCGTGAACGAGGCGGACACCTCGGCACCGGAGGCCGTGAACGACCCGGACACCTCGGCACCGGAGGCCGTGAACGCCCCACCCCCGCCCCGCCCCTGGTACCGCCGAGGCCGCCTCGTGGCCGGACTGGCCGCCGCGTGTGCCGGACTCGTGACGCTCGGGGCCTTCTCCGTATTGCCCGACGGGCGCCGGGCGTCCGCCGACGGCTCCGGCCAGGTCGCCCAAACCGCGGAGGCCGCCGCGCCGGAGCGGCGCGGCGACCCGTCCGGCCCGAGCGGAACCCCCACCTCCGAGCCGCCCTCCGGCCCCACCGCCCCGAAGAGGAAACCGTCGAAGAGGGAACAGGCGAAGGAGAAGCCGGGAACCTCTCGCGCGCCCGGCGCGACCTCCGCCCCGCGCCACGGCGAGAAGCCCACCGGGCTGCCGCTCGCGTGGTCCGTCGACTCCCAGGCGTGGAAGCTCGGCTGCGGGCACGACTACGTCATCGCCAAGCCGCCGAGCCAGGTCCCCCCTCCTCCCGCCCCGCAGGACGCGGCGCCGTGGGCGGCGACGCAGAAGGCGGTGCACGGCGGCGAGACGCTGGTGCGGCTGTCGGTGCAGGGGCGCAGCGACACGGCCGTCGTGCTGGAGGCGCTGCGCGTGCGCGTGGTCGGCCGTGCCGCGCCGGTGAAGGGCAACGCGTACGCCATGGACCTGGGCTGCGGCGGCGCGGTCACTCCCCGGTACTTCGACGTGGACCTGGACAAGGACCGCCCCATCGCCCGCGCGGTCCCGGGCAACGACTCCGGCACGCCGATCCCGGCCGTGCGGATGCCCTACCGCGTCTCGGCGAAGGACCCCGAGGTGCTGCTGATCACGGGCGGGACCCGGTCGTGCGACTGCCGCTGGTACCTGGAGCTGGACTGGTCCTCGCAGGGCCGCACGGGCACGGTGCGCATCGACGACGAGGGCCGTCCGTTCCGTACCAGCGCCATCAAAGGCTTGAACCGATACATGTACGACACGATCGGGCGCCGCTGGTACAGCTGAGGACGGGCGGCGGTGGCGGCGTCAACCGTCCCGGCGTCAACCGTCCGTGAGGCCGCCGATCCCCCCGGCGTCGTCCGTCCCGCCGTCGACCGCCCCGCCCGCCGGGTCGGTGCCGCCCGTCGGCCCGCCCTGGGCGCCTCCGTCGGTGGGTCCGCCGTTGGCGCCGCCGTCGGTCGGCCCTCCCGTGTTCTGGCCGCCGGTCTCCTGCCCGCCCGTCTGACCACCGGTCTGACCGCCGTTCTGGCCGCCCGTCTGTCCGCCGGTCTGGCCTCCGGTGTCCTGGCCGCCGGTGGTGGTGCCTCCGGTGTCCTGGTCGCCGGTGGTGCCGCCGTCCGTCGTGCCTCCGGTGTCGGGGCCGCCGTCGGTCCCGCCGTCCGTGCCGGGCTCGTCGCTGCCACCCGTCGTCGGGTCCGGCACCTCGGGAACGTCCGCGCCCTGCTCAAGCTCCAGGTCGAAGTCCTTGACCGGCTTGCCCTTCAGGGCGGCCTTGGTGAACTGGGCCCAGACACGCGCGGGGTAGGCGCCGCCGTTGATGCGGGGCTCGCCGAGCGCTCCGTACAGCGGGGTGTGGGCGCCGGTCTCCGGGTCCTGGCCCATGACGGCGACGACCGTCGCGAGCTCGGGGGTGTAGCCGGCGAACCAGGCCGCCGTGTCGTTCTCGGCCGTGCCGGTCTTGCCCGCGGCCGGGCGGCCCGCGCCCTGCGCCGCCGTGCCGGTGCCGCCCTGGACGACGCTCTGCAGGACGGACGTGGTGGTGTCGGCGGCCTCGCGGGTCACGGCCTGCGAGGTCTTCGGCTCGGGCAGCTCGATCTCGCTGCCGTCCTTGCTGATCTTGTCGACGAGGGTGTACGTGCCGTGCTTGCCGTGGTTGGCCAGCGTCGCGTACGCCTCGGTCATGTCCAGGACGCTCGCGGTGGAGGGGCCGAGCGCGATCGAGGGGGACGCGGTCAGGTCGGGGGTGTTCTCGGGGACGCCGAGGGCGACCGCGGTGTCCTTGACCTTGTCGGAGCCGACGTCGACGGCCATCTGCGCGTACACCGAGTTCACGGACTTGTCGGTGGCGGTGCGGACGGTGATGTCGCCGTAGTCGACGTGGTCCTCGTTCTCCGGGGCGTACGTTCCGCCGCTCCAGCCCTGCACCGGCCGCTTGTTGGTGCCGTCGTACATCGTGTTCGGGTTGATGGGGCGGCCGTCCTGGGTGACCGAGCCGTTCTCCACGGCGGAGGTGAAGACGAACGGCTTGAAGGTGGAGCCGACCTGGTAGTCGCGCCGCGTGGCGTTGTTGACGTACTGCTTGGTGTAGTCGATGCCCCCGTACATCGCGACGACCTTGCCGGTGGCCGGGTCGATGGAGGCGCCGCCCGCGCGGACGTTGCGGTCGACCTTGCGGGCGTCCTTGTCGACCTTCGACATCACCTGCTTGTCGACGGCCTCCTTGAAGGCGTCCATGCGGTCCTTCTGGAGGGTCGTGGTGATGCGGTAGCCGCCCTTGGCGAGGGTTTCCTCGTCGATGATCTTGTTGGCCGTCAGATAGTCCTCCACGGCCTTCACCACGTAGCCGCGCTGCCCGGACAGGCCCGCCGCGCCCTTGGCCTCGTCGGGCATCGGGAACTTCGTCTTCGTCCGGTCGGACTTGCCGAGCCAGCCCTCGGTGACCATGCCGTCCAGGACGTAGTTCCAGCGGCCCGCCGCGCGGGGCTTGTTCTCGGGGTGTGTGGCGACGTCGTAGGCGTTGGGGGAGTTGAGGAGCGTGGCGAGGTAGGCGCCCTGGGCCACGGAGAGGTCCTTGACGTTCTTCCCGTAGTACGCCTGGGCGGCGGCCTGGATGCCGTACGCGTTGCGGCCGAAGTAGCTGGTGTTCAGATAGCCCTCGAGGATGTCGTCCTTGCTCACCTCGCGGTCCAGCTTGATCGAGATGAAGAACTCCTTCACCTTGCGGGTGACCGTCTGCTCCTGCCCCAGGTAGTAGTTCTTCACGTACTGCTGGGTGATGGTGGAGCCGGACTGCTTGCCCTTGCCGGTGACGGTGTTCCAGGCCGCGCGGATCATGGCCTTGGGGTCGACGGCGGACTCGCCGTAGAAGTCGCGGTCCTCGGCGGCGAGCACGGCGTGCTGGACGTGCAGCGGCACGTCCTTGAGGGGCACCTTCTCGCGGTTGACCTCGCCGTCGCGGGCGATCTGGGTGCCGTCGGCGTAGAGGTAGACGTTGCTCTGCTTGGTGGCCGCGGAGTTCGCGGGCGGGATGTCGACCAGCATGTAGCCGGCCATGAAGCCGCCGACGCACAGCAGGATGATCAGGATGAAGCCGCCGAGGACCATGCGCCAGGTGGGGAAGATCCGCCGCCAGCCCTTGCGCTTGGGCCGCTTGGGCTTTTTGCCCTTCTTCCCGTCGGCGGACGCTCCGGGCGCCTCCCCAGCCGTCTCGGCCGATGCCGCCGTCGCCGCCGTCGCCGCCGTCTCCGCGGTGTCAGCGGGCGTGTCCTGCGGCTCCCTGGACGCCCAGCCCGGACGCCGGACAGGACCCTGCTTGCCCTGCTGCTGCGGCTCGTCGCTCATGTCTTGCGGAACTCCCGGTTAGCGTCGTACATCCCGTACGCCTCGTAAACCTCTTGCAACCCCGTTGCAACCCCATTGGACACCGTTGCCACAGGCCTTCGTGACCAGGGACGCGCCACGCCCCGAAAATGCCTGGCTCGGACGACCCCTGTCGCACTAGGCTCCAGCGCTTTGGCCCCATACGGGACGAAGCCCACGGTGAAAGGGATGCTCGTGCGTGCAGGACGGTTCCGTTTGTACGCGGCCGTCACCGAGGGCAGCTTCCGCAGGTACGCCACGTATCGGATGGCGACCGCGGCCGGAGTCTTCACGAACACGGTTTTCGGCCTGATTCTCGCCTACACCTACCTGGCGCTCTGGGACGAGCGGCCCGGCCTCGGCGGCTACGACCAGTCGCAGGCCCTCACCTATGTGTGGCTCGGTCAGGCGCTGTTGACGGTGATGGCGCTGATGGGCGGCGGTTTCGAGGGCGAGCTGATCGAACGGATCCGCACCGGCGACATCGCGGTCGACCTGTACCGGCCCGCCGACCTGCAGCTCTGGTGGCTGGCGGCCGACGTGGGCAGGGCGGCCTTCCAGCTGCTCGGCCGCGGCATCGTCCCCATGGTGTTCGGCGCGCTCGTCTTCGACCTGACCCTGCCGCCGGACGTGCTGGGCTGGCTGGCGTTCCTGGTGGCCGCCGTGCTCGGCGTGGCGGTCAGCTTCGCGATCCGGTTCCTGGTGGCGCTCTCCGCCTTCTGGCTGATGGACGGCGCGGGCGTCACACAGGTGGCGATGCTCGCGGGCACGTTCTTCTCCGGGATGCTGCTGCCGCTGAACGTCTTCCCCGGCGCCCTCGGCGAGTTCGCCCGGGCCCTGCCCTGGTCGGCGCTGCTCCAGATGCCCGCCGACGTGTTCCTCGGCGAACGTTCCGGGACGGCCCTGCTGCGGACGTACGCCTTCCAGATCGGCTGGGCGGTGGCGCTGCTTGCCGTGGGGCGGCTGCTGCAGGCCGTGGCGACGCGACGGGTGGTGGTGCAGGGTGGCTGACGACGACCTGTCGCCGGTGCGGGAGGGGCTGCGCGCCTACCGCCTGATCTCCGCCATGTGGATCCGCTCCCTCATGGCCTACCGCGTCTCGTTCGCGATGACCGCGTTCGGCAACTTCGCGGTGACCGCGTTCGACTTCGTGGCCATCCTGCTGATGTTCTCCCAGGTGGACCGGCTCGGCGGCTACTCGCTGGCCGAGATCGCGTTCCTGTACGGCGCGTCGTGCACCGCCTTCGGCCTCGCCGACGTCGCCCTGGGCTCCATGGACCGCCTCGGCAGACGGGTGCGGGACGGCACGCTCGACACGCTCCTGGTGCGGCCCGCCCCCGTGCTCGCGCAGGTCGCCGCCGACCGCTTCGGCCTGCACCGGGTCGGCCGCCTCGCGCAGGGCACGCTGGTCCTCACGTACGCCCTCGTGGTCCTGGACATCGACTGGACCCCGCTGAAGGTCCTCATGGTGCCGCTGATGCTGCTGTGCGGGGCGGGCATCTTCGCGGCGGTGTTCGTGGGCGGCGCCGCGTTCCAGTTCGTGGCGCAGGACGCGGCGGAGGTGCAGAACGCGTTCACGTACGGCGGCACGACGCTGCTCCAGTATCCGCCGACCGTCTTCGCCAAGGACCTGGTGCGCGGCGTCACGTTCGTACTGCCGCTGGCGTTCGTGAACTGGCTGCCCGCGCTGTACGTGCTCGGGCGCCCCTATCCACTCGACCTGCCGTCGTGGACGGCGTTCACACCGCCGCTGGTGGCCGCGGCCCTCCTCGCGCTCGCGGGCGTCGTCTGGCGCGCGGGCCTCCGTTCGTACCGCAGCACAGGGAGCTGAACCGACATGACGGGCACACCGGGCGACCCTCTCATCGAGCTGGAGGACGTGGAGAAGGTCTTCGACGTCCGCAGGAAGACCGGCTTCATGCGGCGCGAGCGCCACGAGGTGCGGGCGGTGGACGGCATCTCGTTCACCGTCCCGCGCGGCGAGATGGTGGGTTACATCGGCCCGAACGGTGCGGGCAAGTCCACGACGATCAAGATGCTGACGGGCATCCTGACCCCGAGCGGCGGCAAGCTGCGCGTGGCAGGCATCGATCCCTCCCGCGAACGCACACGCCTGGCCCGCCGCATCGGAGTCGTCTTCGGTCAGCGCACGACGCTCTGGTGGGACCTCCCGTTGATCGACTCGTACCGCCTGATGCACCGGATGTACCGCATCCCGGACGCCCGCTACGCGGAGAACCTGGACCGCTGCGTGGAACTCCTCGAACTGGGCGACCTGTTGGACGTCCCGGTACGCCAGCTCTCACTCGGCCAGCGGATGCGCGGCGACATCGCGGCGGCGCTGCTGCACGATCCCGAGGTGCTGTACCTGGACGAGCCGACGATCGGCCTCGACGTGATCAGCAAGTCGAAGGTCCGCGGCTTCCTGAGCGACCTCAACAAGGAGTCGCGGACGACGATCCTCCTCACGACCCACGACCTGACGGACATCGAACAGCTCTGCAAGCGCGTGATGGTCATCGACCACGGGCGCCTGATGTACGACGGCGCGCTGTCGGGCCTGCACGAGGTGGGCGAGAGCGAGCGCACCCTGGTCGTGGACCTGGAACGCGAACTCCCGCCGATCGAGGCGGGGTCGGCGGCGAAGGTGGTGAAGGTGGAGGGCCCGCGCCAGTGGCTGGCGTTCCCGGCGGCGCAGTCGGCGGCCCCGCTGGTGGCGCACATCGCCGACCGCTACCCCCTGGTGGACCTCTCCGTCAGGGAACCGGACATCGAGGCGGTCATCGCGAAGATGTACGCGGAGAAGCCGACCTCGTAGGCTGCGGAGTCATGAGTGACGACCACCGCACCCCTCCCCGCCTGCCGGACCTGCGCGCCTCCGACGCCGACCGTGAACGGGTCGCCGAGCAGCTGCGGGACGCGGTGGCCGAGGGCCGCCTCGACATGACGGAGTTCGACGAACGGCTGGACGCGACGTACAAGGCGCGGACGTACGGCGAGTTGGAGCCGCTCACCCGCGACCTTCCGTCGCACGAGCCGGTCACCGCTTCCTCCGCGAAGGCGGACCTGATCAAACACGGCGCGGCGCCGAGCTCCGACCCCGTCGCGATCAACTGGCCCGAACGCATGGCGGAAGGCGCCGAACCCACCTCCACCCTCGGCTTCGCCTTCTGGAGCGGCTTCGGCCGCAAGGGCAGCTGGGTGGTGGGCCGGCAGTTCACCGCGTTCGCGATGTGGGGCGGCGGCGAGATCGACCTGCGCGAGGCGCGCTTCACGGACCGTGACGTCGAGATCCGCTGCTTCACGATCATGGGCGGCCTCCAGGTCGTCGTGCCCCCCGACATGACGGTCGTGGTACGCGGCTTCGGCGTCATGGGCGGCTTCGACGACAGAGCCACGGGCGAGGGCACGCCGGGCTCCCCTCGCGTGGTCGTGAAGGGCTTCGCCCTGATGGGAGGGGTGGGCGTGGACCGCAAGATCCGCAGAGCGGAGAAGCTCCGCCAGAAGGAAGAACGCCGCAGGGCGCGGCTGGAACGCCGCGCCAACCCGGACGACTGACCCCGCTGCGCGGCCGGCCGCGGGTCGTTCGTGGCTGATCGCGCAGTTCCCCGCGCCCCTGGCCCATCCACCACAACGCCACCGAAACGTCGGGGGTCGAGGTGGTGCCGGTCAGGGGCGCGGGGAACTGCGCGAGCGGCCCCCACCGGGCCGCACCCGGTGAACGCCCCCCACCACCCCCTCGCGGAGCGGAGGTCAGAGCTCGGCCGCGGCCGAGCCCTTCAGGTGCGAGAGGTTGAACGTCTCGGCCATCCGCCGGAACCCCGCATCGGAAGGATGCAGGTGATCCCCCGAGTCGTACCGCGCCCGCAGCTTCCGCGGATCGTACGGATCCCGCAACGCCCGGTCGAAGTCCACGAACTCGTCGAAGACCCGCCCCGACCGGATCTGCTCGTTCACGGCCTGCCGCACGCTCTCCAGAGCGGGCTCGTACCCCCGGTGCCCCCCGAACGGCATCAGCGTCGCACCCACGACCCGCAGCCCGCGCGTATGCGCCTGCCGCGTCAGCTCGCGCAGCCCCTCGACGATCCGGTCCGGATCGTTCTGGTGCGGGTTGCGCAGGATGTCGTTGACGCCGAGCGCGATGACGACCGCCTTGACCCCGGTACGGCTCAGCACGTCCCGGTCGAACCGGGAGAGCCCGCTGGGATTGATCGCGGGGTTGCCGAGCCCGTCGGAGAGGATGCGGTTGCCGCTGATGCCCTGGTTCACGACGCCGTAGCGCGGCGCGCCCGACTCCTCGCGCAGCCGGTCCGCGAGGACGTCCGTCCAGCGCCGGTTCGCGCCCATCGTGGACGAGATGCCGTCGGTGATGGAGTCACCGAAGACGACGACCGTACCGTCGGTCTCGTTGCTCAGGACGTCCACCGCGGAGAGGTAGCGCCAGTACGGGCTCTGCTCCGTGTACGCGTCGCCCAGCTGGTCTTCCGTGCGGTCGCCCTCGGCGACGTAGCTGATCTGGCGGGCGTGCGGGTGGTAGGTGACGGGCCCCGACGGGGTCGGCGAGTACGTCGTGACGAGCAGGTCCGCGTCGTGCGGCACCCGCAGCCGCGCCGCGTCGCTCATCACCTGGGCGCCCGGCGGGATCACCACCGACGTGTTGCCGTTGAAGGTGAGCCTGCGCAGCGTGCCGGCCGCGGCGGCCGGGTTGTTCGACGCGGAGGCCAGCGCGATCGACGCGTGCGTGATGCTGAGCGGCGTCGTGCCGTACAGGTTGGAGAGGGTGATGCGGGCGCTGCTGCCGCCGACGCTCGTGTGCACGACGTTGCGGATCGAGCGGCCCGCGAACCCCTTCCGCTCCGTGCCCGGTTCCGACCCCGCGGGCGAGGCGGACCAGGAGCCGACCCAGATGCCGGAGGAGGCGGGTGCGGCGGAGTTGCGGGGACCGCTGGGGCCCGCGCTGATCGTGTCCTTCGAGCCGTCGTCGGTGCCTGCGACCCCGACGTATATGGCTGCGGAAATCACCACTATGACCGCGAGAACCGCGGCGAGAAGGGCATAACCGTGTCGCTTGGTCATGCGGGCTCTTTCTCCTCGGGCAGGGGGAGCCCCGAGGCTCCGGTGTGATCACCCCATGATGCGGCATGGGCCGTGAGGCGGCCGACACTGCCCCCCTCCGTCCCATGAGACGCCGGGAACTTGTCGTCCGTTCCAGGAGTAGGTCAGGAAGGGGCGTAGGACACAGTCGATGGGGACAATCGGGACAGTGGGCAGGACGCAGGACAGGGGAACAGTGCGGACGGCTACTAGGTGAACGGGCCAGGTGGACTGAGTGGAACGCGCAAATGCGGAGGAACCGGCTGAGGTGCACGGCGATGAGCATGCCCGCGGGGACGGCGCCGCAAGCCGGGCGCTCCGGGCCGCACCGGACACCCCGGCGGGAAACACGGGGAACGGTTCCACGAATGGCCTAAAGGCGGCGGTGCGGGAGCCCCGCGTGCCCCGAGCCCCCGGCGGCCTCACGTACAGCCCCGCCGACGAGGAGAAGCGGCGCGGTGTCCGCCGTATGAAGATCACGGCGACGGGCCTGCTCGTCTTCGTCGCCGTCGTCTACGTACTGGCGAAGTGGGCGCAGCACTCCGGCGCGGGCCCCTGGGCGGGTTACGTGGCGGCGGCCGCCGAGGCGGGCATGGTCGGCGCTCTGGCCGACTGGTTCGCGGTGACCGCTCTCTTCCGCCACCCGCTCGGTCTGCCCATCCCGCACACGGCGATCATCCCGAACAAGAAGGACCAGCTTGGCGCCTCGCTGGGTGATTTCGTGGGGGAGAACTTCCTCTCCGCCGATGTCGTACGGGACCGGCTGCACGCCGTCGGCATCGCAGGGCGCCTCGGTGCCTGGCTGGCCGAGCCGGCGCACGCGGACCGCGTGACCGCCGAGCTCGCCACGGCCCTGCGCGGCGCCCTGACCGTCCTGCGCGACTCCGACGTGCAGGCCGTCGTCGGCGAGGCGATCACGCGGCGCGCCGACGCCCAGGAGATCGCCCCCGGCATGGGGAAGATGCTGGAGAAGGTCGTCGCGGACGGCGGCCACAAACGGGTCGTGGACCTGGTCTGCGTACGGGCGCACGACTGGCTGGTGGAGCACGCCGACTCGGTGATGGACGCGGTGCAGGGCGGGGCGCCCGGCTGGACCCCGAAGTTCGTCGACAAGCGGGTCGGCGAGCGGGTCTACAAGGAGTTGCTCCGCTTCGTCACCGAGATGCGGGACATGCCGGGCCACCCCGCGCGCGGCGCCGTGGACCGCTTCCTCGCCGACTTCGCCGCGGACCTCCAGTCCGACTCGGACACGCGTGAGCGCGTGGAGCGGCTGAAGCGGGAGGTGCTGGGCCGCGACGAGGTCCAGGACCTCATCGCCTCCGCCTGGTCGGCCGTGCGCGCGATGATCGTCGCCGCGGCCGAGGACGAGCGCAGCGAGCTGCGGCTGCGCGTGCGGGCCTCGCTGCTTTCGCTCGGCGCGCGGATGGCGGACGACGGGCGGCTCCAGCAGAAGGTGGACGGCTGGGTGGAGGGCGCGGCGGTGTACGTGGTGACGACGTACCGCGACGAGATCACCTCGCTCATCAGCGACACGGTGGCGGGCTGGGACGCCGAGCACACCTCGAAGAAGATCGAGGCGCACATCGGCCGTGACCTGCAGTTCATCCGCATCAACGGCACGGTGGTCGGCTCCCTGGCGGGTCTTGCGATCTATGCGGTGTCGCGGCTGCTGGGGGCGTAAGGGGGTGCGGGCGCAGGGGGTGCGGGCGGCGTAAGCGCACTTCAGCGCGCGTGATCGGGGGTTCGCTGGGCACTCTGGAGGAGCCCCTCGGCGTAGAGGTGGCCGTCGTCCGGTGGTGCGGAGGGCTCGTGTCCCGCGTCCGGCGACGTGGCTGCAGCGGAAGGAGCCGCCCGCCATGACCGCGTCGTCCACGCCTCCCCAGCCCCCGCCGGGCCCGGCGACCTCCGAGAACACCGTCACCACGGCGGTCCCGGCCCGTCTGGACCGGCTGCCCTGGTCCCGCTGGCACTGGATGATCGTGATCGGCCTCGGCACGGTCTGGATCCTGGACGGCCTGGAAGTCACCACCGTCGGCAACATCGCGAGCCGCCTCTCCGAGGAGGGCAGCGGCCTGGCGATCAGCTCGGCCCAGGTGACGGGCACAGCGGCAGCCCTCTATGTCGCGGGCGCCTGCGCGGGCGCCCTCTTCTTCGGCCGTATGACGGACAAGTTCGGCCGCAAGAAGCTCTTCATGGTCACCCTCGCCGTGTACCTCGCGGCCACCGCCCTCACGGCACTCTCCTTCGACGCCTGGTGGTTCTTCCTCTTCCGCTTCCTGACGGGCTTCGGCATCGGCGGTGAGTACGCGGCCATCAACTCGGCGATCGACGAGTTGATCCCGTCCAAGTACCGCGGCCGCGTCGACCTGATCATCAACGGCAGCTACTGGCTGGGCGCGATCGGCGGCTCGCTGCTGTCTGTCGTGATGCTCAACACGAGCATCTTCCCCAAGGACCTCGGCTGGCGGCTCACCTTCGCCCTCGGCGTCGTACTCGGCCTGGTGATCCTGCTCGTACGCCGCCACGTACCGGAGAGCCCGCGCTGGCAGTTCATCCACGGCCAGGGTGAGGAGGCGGAGCGCCTGGTCTCATCGGTGGAGCGCGAGATCGAGGAAGAGAAGGGCGAACGCCTCTCACCCCCCGACCGCGAGATCACCATCCACCAGCGCAAGAGCATCGGCTTCGGCCTCATCGCCAAGACGGTGTTCCGCGAGTACCCGAAGCGTTCGATCCTCGGCCTGTCGCTCTTCATCGGCCAGGCGTTCCTCTACAACGCGATCACCTTCGGTTTCGGCGCGATCCTGACCAAGTTCTTCGACGTCCCGTCCGGCAACACGGGCTACTACTTCGCCGTCATCGCCGCCGGCAACTTCCTCGGCCCGCTCTTCCTCGGCAAGCTCTTCGACACGGTCGGCCGCCGGATCATGATCTCGTCGACGTACATCCTCTCCGGCCTCCTCCTCTTCGCCACGGCCTGGCTCTTCGACCGCGGCTCACTGACCGCGACGACGCTCACGGCGTGCTGGTGCGTGGTCCTGTTCTTCGCATCGGCGGGCGCGAGCAGCGCGTATCTGACGGTCTCGGAGATCTTCCCGATGGAGACACGAGCGATGGCCATCGCCTTCTTCTACGCGATCGGCACGGCGGCGGGCGGCATCAGCGGCCCCCTGATCTTCGCCGACCTGACGGAGTCGGGCGTGGTCGGCGACACGGTCCTGGCGTTCCAGATCGGCGCGGGCCTGATGTGCGCGGCGGGCCTGGTGGCGGCGGCGCTGGCGGTGAACGCGGAGCGGCGCTCGCTGGAGGACATCGCGAAGCCGTTGTCGGCGACGGAGTAATGGCGGAGCATTCACCGGATCATGACTACTTCTGCTCACCGCGTGGCGGTACTCGTGCGGGACGGCGTGCTGCCGATGGAACTGGGCCTGGTGCACCAGTTGTTCGGCGCGGCGAGGGACCCGGCGGGGGAGCGGCTCTACGAGGTACGGACGTGCGCGCTGTCGGGCCCCGGCCTGATCCGCACGGACGCGGACTTCCCGGTGGGCGCGCAGCACGGCCCGGAGGCGCTGGAGTGGGCGGACACGGTGATCGTGCCCGCCTCGCACGAGGAGGACGAGTCGCTGACGCCGGGCGGTCTGCCGGCCCCGTTGGCGCGTGCGCTGGACGCGTCGGCGGCGCCGGACTCCCTCACTCGCCTCGCCTCGATCTGCACGGGGGCGTTCGTGCTGGCGGCGGCGGGTTTGCTGGACGGCCGCCGCGCGACGACACACTGGCTCTCGACGGACCTGTTCGCCCGCACCTTCCCGTCGGTGACGGTGGACCCCGACGTCCTGTACGTGGACGAGGGCCGCATCCTGACGTCGGCGGGGGAGGCGGCGGGCGTGGACCTGTGCCTGCACATGATCCGCGAGGACCACGGCACGGCGGTGGCGGCGGACGTGGCACGCCGGACGGTGGTGCCGCCGCACAGGGAGGGAGGCCAGGCGCAGTACATCCAACGCCCGGTCCCGGCCCGGGAGTCGACGTCGACGAGCGTGGCGCGGGCCTGGGCGGAGGACCACTTGCACGACCCCCTGACGCTGGGGGAGCTGGCCGCCCAGGCCTCGATGAGCGTACGCACGTTCAACCGCCGCTTCCGAGAGGAGACGGGCCTGACGCCGATGCAGTGGCTGACGCGACGGAGGGTCGACCGCGCGCGGGAACTCCTCGAATCCACGGACCACACGGTGGACCGGGTGGCGACGGAGGCGGGCTTCGGAACGGCGGCGTCGCTGCGGCAGCACTTCGTGGCGGCGGTGGGGGTGTCGCCGGGGGCGTACCGGGCGACGTTCCGGGGCGCGAGGTCCTAGAGCCTGTCCGGCGGCAGGGGTCAGCGCCAGTCGTTGTTGCTGGTGTGGTCGCCGGCGAGCCAGCGGGCGAGGTCGGCGTGTGCCGTGGCGCGCCGCTCGGCGTCGATCTTCTCCACATCGGGGTGGTCGACGGCGAATTCCAGGATGAGCCCGTTGGGGTCCGTGACGTACAGCGAGACGCAGAAGCCGTGGTCGAGCACGTGCGCGTTCGCGTCGGCGTGACCGGCGGACTCGACGCGCTTGAGGATGGCTTCCTGTGTCTCGGTCTCGACCTTGAAGGCGATGTGGCGCAGGGGCGTGACGTTGAGGTCCGTCTTGAACTCCTCCTGGTCCTTGGGGTCGGCGAACTGGAAGAAGGCGAGCGCGCTGCCGTCGGCCATGCCGTAGAGGGCGTGGCTGTAGGCGCGTTCGGCCCCGGCGAGCACGTCGCTCTCGGTCCAGGTGGCCACGAGGGGGAGGCCGATGACGTCCTCGTAGAAGCGCCGGTTGGCCTCCTGGTCGTCGGTGATCCATGCGTGGTGGTGGAGGCGGAGCGGCAGGGGCTGGGTCTGGGTCTGGGTCCGGGTCTGGGGCATGGGGGTCATCTCCCTTGATTGACAGGGGTGTTGAGCGGGAGACCTGGGCGGTCTCCGTTGCTCCAATCAGCATGCCCTCTACATCAGTTGAATGTTAAAGGAAAACCGGCCATTGTTCAGGGCGCCGAAACGTCGGCTCCTTGCCGGCTGACCCTGGTGGGGGGTGGTGACTCGCCGTGTGGATGGCGGCCGAAAATGGTTGAACATTAACCAATGAGGGTCGGCGTCCTGCCGGAAGGCGGCCTGCGGCTGTCCTCGGCCTGTCTCGCCTGTCTCGGCCTGCCTTCGGTCGGGTGGCCGGAGCGGTCGGGGCGCATGGGGTGGGGTGGGTGAGTACGGCATGAGTACCCGTACTCTGTCGCGCCCCCACGTCACGGGGCACCGTCGCACACATGAACGCGACGGCGAACACGACGGCGAACACGAACGCGAACAGGACCGCGAACAGGACCGCGAACAGGACCGCGAAAATGAGCGCGATACGGACCCCGCTCCGGAAGACCGCACCGCTGCCCCGGTACGCGACCCGCATCCTGGGCGCGGCCCTCGCCGCCGCGGCGTATCTGGCGTGCCTGCCATGGGACCTGCGCAACCGCGCGGAGACCCCGGGCGCGCTCAACGAGACGTCCCCCGTGACGACGGCGGGCATCACGCTCCTGGCGGTCTCCCTCGTGGCCCTGGCGGCCTACTTCGGCATCAGGGACCGCGCGGCGTGGACGCTGCTGGTGGTGGCGGCCCCGCCGTCGACGCTGCTCTACGTCTCCTTCGACACGCACCCCACGCAGGACGCACAGGTGTGGCCGCTGGCGTGGGCGGCGTTCACGCTGCTCTTCGGGGTGGGGACGCTGGTGACGGCGGTGGTGGCGAGGCGGGTGACGCGGGCCGCGGACTGACCCGCGCTGGGTCTGCGGGCCTGGGATAGACCTCGGGCTGAGCCCGCCCCGGGCCTGCCCCGGTTCCGTCCCTGGCTAAGCCCGGCGGTCGGCGAGCACCCAGGAGGCGAGCCCGACGCCACCGGCGACACCGAGGACGGCGGGCCAGGCGCCCACCTTCTTGGCGAGGGGATGGGACCCGCCGAACCCGGCGACGTAGGCGGCGGTGAGCGCGGCGGCGGTCTTGCCCCCCGCGGCCTCACGCCACTGCCGGGCGGCAACGACCCCGGCGGTGCCGAGCACGACCCCGCCGAGGGGTCGCTTCTTGGTGACCCGGGCGGTGGCGTACCCACCGATGAGCCCGCTCACAGCCACGACTGTCGCCGGAATCCTCGCCATGATTGATCCGCCTCTCGGTAATAAGTCCAGGTTGTCCTGTCTATGGGGTGAGGCTAACGCGCAGCGATTCGCCCCCGGCAGGCACCCTCAGAGCTTCGGCTCGACCGGCTCCGGCTGCTCGTCGGCCCACGCGGCGAGAACGCCGACCGCGGCCGAACGGACGTCCCCCTCGAAGGCCACCTCGTCCATCAACCGCCGCTCCCCGTTGGGCAACGCGAGCTCCCGATAGAACTGCAGGTCGGGATGCCCGTTGCGGGCGGCGTCGTGCCGGTCGGCGGCGTACACGAGGCGACCGATCCCCGCCCAATAGCAGGCGGTGAGACACATGGGACAGGGCTCGCAACTGGAGTACAGAGTGGCCCCCTCCAGGAGGTAAGTCCCGAGCCGCTGCCCCGCGTCCCGCAGCGCGACGACCTCGGCATGAGCGGTCGGATCACACGCCTCGACGACCCGATTGCTCCCGACCCCCACGACTTCCCCGCCCATGACGACGACGGCCCCGAAGGGCTTCTTGGTGCCGGGGCCGAGGGAGCGCCGGGACTGGGCGATGGCTTGCTCGAGGAACGCGCGGTCGTGGTCTCGCGCGGGGGCGTAGGGCAAGGGGTTCTCCTCCTCGTACGACGTCATACGGCGTCGTGGCGTGCCGCCTCCTGAGCCCGGAAGCGGTCAGAGTGGAATGAGATGGACATAACGGGGCATCCATTACGTCCGACTAGGGCTTGCACCGGTCGATAGCCGCTTGATGAAACCCGGCGTGCCCGATGAAGCGGAACGCGCCCAACCACGAGCGGCAGTCACCGACTGAAGCCCACACCTCCGACCTGCGAGGGCGAGGCCCCCGCCCATCTGGGCCGCTCGCTCGCTTCTCCCACGCGCTGGAACGCCTTGAGTCAAGGGTGGAGCGCAGCGGAATCGGCGAAGCCGACGCGTAGCGCAGCGAAGCGCCCTTTACTCAAGGCGTGGAAGCGCGACACTGACCAAGAAGCGAGTGGCCTTACGGCACTTCATGGTGGGGTCCAGCAGTGTCACCTTGCGCCGATACCGGACGCGATGAAGAGGGACCAGGTCTCGCTGCGCATGGCGAGGGCAGGACCATCGGGCCCTCGCTTGGAGTCCCGGACGTAGACGGTCTCAAGGGTGCGGGCGCACTCGACGCATTCACCGCCCGCGTTATTGCTGTATGAGGAGGTGAACCAGACGAGGTCGGCTGGGAGGTACGGGGTGGTGTCGCCGGTGCTCATCGCGTGTATTCCTTCAGGATCGATTGGATCAGCTGGGATGACTGTAGGGGGCTCAATGCGACCGCGCGCAGGTCGTCGAAGGCGCGGGTGTACTGGCGCACATGATGCTCCCCCTCCAGGTAAACCGCATCCGTGATGCCATCGCGGTAAACGATGTCGGGATCCTCTGGATCTGGAAAGCCCAGCATGGTGAAGGGGCCGGTCATCGGGTAGATGCCGGAGCCAAAGGGGAGGATCTGCACGGTGACCGAGGGCAACCTCATGTCGTCCACCAGGTGGTCCAACTGCATGCGCATCAAGGAACGTTCGCCGATGATATTCCGCAGTGCTGCCTCATGGATGACGAACCAGGCGTCCGGTGCGTCCGTGTTCCTCAGGAGGCTCTGGCGCTCCAGGCGCACCTGAACTGCCCGCGCGACGTTCTCCTCCGAGATCCCATGACTGCAGGTGTACATCTCGCGAACGTATTCAGGGATCTGCAGAAGGCCCGGGATCATCTCAACCTGGTACTGGCGGAAGGAGGAGGCTTCCTGCTCAAGGCCGATGTAGATGTTGAACCACTCGGGGATTCCTCCGGCGTGCTGCTGCCACCAGCCTTCGTCCGAGCTTGCTTGGCAAGTGCCTTGAGGAACTCCCTTACCTCGTCACTGGTTTCGTAGAAACGACACAGTGCGTCAACGTCGGAGGTCTGGACGCGGCCGTGACCGGTCTCCATGCGGTTCACCTTGGATCCGCTCCAGTCGAGGGCGGCCCCAACCTGAGCGCATGTCACTCCATTTGACTCGCGTAGCTTCTTCAACTCGATGGATAGCCGGCGACGCCGCGCCGTTGGGGACCCTGCCATTCCGGCACCTCCTCGTTAGCCCGCCACAGTCTTCATGGGGAGAAGCATGCTTGCCAATCACTCCATCGCGTGATTCTCTCCGTGCACATTGCATCTCGGGATGTGTGCAAGCCACTCTGTGAGGCACGCAGACGCGCTGCCGATCGTGCAACAAGCCCAGTGACGAGGCCGGTTGCGGTGCTGTGAGCGCGTGATCCTCAACGGAGAGGAGATGTACGTGATCCAGGGAAATTGCATGCAGCGCAAGCCGTGGGAGCTCGCCTTCCTCGCAGAGCCGGAGGAAGTGGCGGCGTTGCGTCGGCTGCTCCGCCTGCATCTGGGAGTTTGGGGGCTGCACGCACTGGTCGATGCAGCGCAGCTGTGCGTGACCGAGTTGGTGACCAATGTGGTCACACACGTGGGTATCGGTACACCGACCCGTCTGGCAGTGGCCATGAACGATGCCTACCTGCGCATCGAGGTTCATGACCCGGACGCTAAGGCCCTGCCAACCCTTCTTTCGGGCACGCAAAGGATGCCGCTGCTCGGAGAGGCGGAGACAGGACGCGGGCTGGCCTTGGTAGATGCGGTGGCGGATCGGTGGGGTGTCCAGCTACGGGCAGACGGAAAAGTCACCTGGTGTGAGCTGAGGGCGAACCTGAGCTCGCCGTACGGACACACGGGTGGACCGCGCGTGACGCGTGCCGAGGGCATCCTCGGTCTGTATGGATGGGCGGCGAGGGAGCATCCCGAACGAGTCGAAGAGGCACACCTGTTGTCGGCCTTGGCAGGCCGGACGCCGGCGATCGAAGTGATCGCCGACATCCTTCATTGGCTGCACGCCCACGGGCACGACCCGGATGACGCCCTCGTTTGCGCGCAGACCCGCTTTGAGGCCGAGATCGAGGTCGCGTGACTGACAGTGAGAGCGGAGGCGGCTCAGGCTCCACTCAGCCTTAAGAGGGCGCGACCTTGGAGTAGGTGAAGACATCGGCTGGGAGCTCGTACTGGAGCTCCCACTCGATGGCCATCGGCTTACTGCCCTTGTGGGTTCGGTACGTCGCAGGACCCAAGAACATCCACGGCTGTGACTTGCCGATGTCGGTGTCCTTGTAGCGGCGCATGAACAGGAGAACGTGGCTGCCGCGCTCTGCATGTTGCTGATACCGAAGCCCAGTAGGTGAGTGCTCAGACGTGGTGCTCTGTGACTCCCAGTGGAAGATCTTCGGGCTGAGTGCGTAGTCCTTGTAGCGGACCGTCGGGGAGAAGTCCTTCTCGTTCTTCTCCAGCGTGATCAGCAGGGTGTCCGACTCGTGCTCAGGCGCCCAAACCACCCCCTGAGCGAAGGCGCCGGGCATCTGCCCGCCGAGCTTCGCGATGCCGAGGGCTGCAAGCACCTCGGATCGGTTGTAGGCACTGTGGATCTTCAACGGCAGATCTGCGTGCGGTCCTTCTGGACTGATCGGAAGGTGGTCAGCCATGCCGATCACGTACTCAATGACCTGGCTGAGTTCGCTTCGGAAAGCGCTTTGGCTGCGCAAGGAATTGAGCCCGTCACTGTAGCTGGAGAAGCCACCGGCCTTATCCCACAGGTTGAAGAACAACATCCGTGCGTAACCTTGTTCGCGCGGGCTCAAATCGGCGTAGTGGGGGGCATCGTCGGCGAGCAGTCGAAGGTACGTCTGCGCGCGCTCCGGGTCGTCTACGTGCAGGAAGGAGTGGACGCGCTTGAGTAGATCCTCCTCTCCGGGCTGCGGGGCTTCGTCGAGGAGGCCAGCACGGCGGAGGACTGTCGACCACGAATTGCTGTTCTTGTACAGCTCCTTGATTTCGCGGCGACTCTCCTTGAGGTACTTTTTTAACTCCGGTGCCGCATAGTCCCTGGCCTCCCTGGCGAGGATCTGAATGTTCGCCTTGATCTGAGTGCGAATGTTCTCGATCACAAGGTCCTTCGACTTTCCCTCCAGAATGATCTGGCAGCCGGAAGGTAGCTGAGGAAAGTCGTGCTCCGCATGCTCCAGAAGGCGATTACGGGAGAGGTTGGTTAGGGCGCGGAACTGCTCCTCGAACCGGAACTCTTTGCGGTGCTGGCCAATGAAGTCGAGAACGGTGAGAACCGGCTTCGTTTCCGTGCGGCGCAGTCCACGCCCCAGCTGTTGGAGGAACACTGTGGCGCTATTGGTGGGGCGCAACAGGAGCAGCGCATCGACGTCAGGGATGTCTAGCCCCTCATTGAAAAGATCCACTGAGAAGATCACTTGAATCTCGCCCTTGCGGAGCTGGTCAAGCGCAGCCTTGCGATCCTCGGTACGTGACTCGCTGTCGAGGGCAACAGCCTGGAACCCCGCCTCGCGGAATGTCTGCGCCATGAAATGCGCGTGCTTTCTGTTGACGCAGAAGCCGAGGGCGCGCATCGAGGATGGGTCGGATACCTTGTCTTTCACCTGCTTGATGACGATGCGGGCCCGGGCGTTATCTCCGGTGTAGAGGTTCCCGAGTTGGTTCACGTCGTAAGTGCCAGACGACCAGTTGAGCTGGGTTAGGTCGGTACCGTCGGGCACCCCGAAGTAGTGGAAGGGGCACAGGAGATCATTCTCAAGTGCTTCCCATAGGCGCATCTCAGCGGCAATGCGCCCATCGAAATATAGGTCCTGCACATTGCGGCCGTCCGCCCTCTCGGGCGTCGCGGTAAGGCCGAGTAGCTGGCCCGGCTTGAAGTGCTTGATGATTCGTTCATACGTGTCTGCTGCCGCGTGGTGGAACTCATCAATGACGATTACGTCGAATTGATCAGGGGTGAGCTCCTCCAGGCGGTCGGCCTTGAGTGACTGAACGCTAGCGAAGACATGCTTCCAGTCGCTGGGCTGCTCACCGCTAAAGAGGAGTTCACCGAAGGAAGCGTCGTCCAGCACCTCGCGATATGTGCGCAGTGACTGTCGTAGGATCTCCTGGCGGTGTGCGACGAACAGGAGGCGAGGGAGCTTGCCGTCCGCCTTATTGCGTAGGTTTCGGTAGTCGATGGCGGCCATGACGGTCTTGCCGGTCCCGGTGGCAGCGACTAGAAGGTTTTCGTGTCTTCCTCTCAACTCCCGCTCGATTTCCAGGCGTTCAAGCATGTCCTGCTGGTGGGGATAGGGGCGCACTTCAAGACCAGACAGGTTGATCTGCAAGTCCTCGCCGCGTCCGGTTCCACCTGCTTGGCGTAGGGCAATATCGAGGCGCGGGCCGTCGCGGTCGGGGACGTAGGTTTCGAAGGCGATGTCGTTCCAGTACGCATCGAAGGTCGCTTCGAACTTGTTCAGCACGGCCGGCGTGGCGATCGCTGATAGGCGTACATTCCACTCCAGCCCGTCTAGTAGCGCGGCCTTGGAGAGGTTTGAGCTGCCTACGTAGGCCGTGTCGAAGCCGGAGTTGCGCCTGAAGAGCCAGGCCTTCGCGTGTAGACGTGTCGAGCGGATCTCATAATTGACCTTTACTTCGGCGCCGAAGTCCCGGACGAGACGGTCGAGCGCAGTGCGGTCGGTGGCGCCGATGTACGTCGTCGTGATCACGCGGATTGGAACCCCACGCTCGGCAGCGGCCCGCAAGGAGTCTTCAAGGACGCGGATGCCGTACCACTTCACGAAGGCGCAGAGGAGGTCGATGCGGTCAGCGGTTGCTAGCTCGGCCCGAAGCTCTGCTCCGAGGCTGGGATCTTCAGGGGAGTTGGTGATGAGCGCCGTCTCGGAGAGCGGAGTCAGCGGGCGGATGCTGTACACGCCTGCGGCTTCTCGCTCGGCGAGGGCAAGGAGTTGGCGCGGGCCATCAGTGATGAGACCGGCAGCCGACGTGGTGTCCACGTCTGGTGCGACCGACTCCAAGGTCTCCAAAAGCTGATTAGCCGCGGCGACTCGCTTGCCGTGCGGAAGTTGGCTGAGTCGGTGCTCGATGGCCGTACTGAGATAGCGAGCGAGCACATGGGGCGAGGACTCTTCGCTGACCTCGGCGTCGATGGCCTTCCAACCTGCGGCTTCCAGACGATCGAGGTCGCTTCGAAGACCTAAGGTCACGACCTTCTCGTACACCCCTGCTGATTGCTCGCTGCGTTGCGGCTCCGCCACGGCGACTCCTCTGGTCTCAGACGGGAACGGTGTGCTCAGCACAAGTCATAACAGGATCTTCCGTGAGTGCTGGCTGGCATGAGGGAGGGACGATCCCTTGTCAGTGGCGACTTGTATCGTCCGAACATGACCGAATGGACGATCAATCCTGGCGATGTTGTTAGCCGTGCTGACCTCAAGTCGAGGTACGGCGGGGGCATTCAGGGAGGAATCCTCTCCTCTCGGGACAATGAGCACGTCCGTCTGTTCTCTGACGATGGCAAGGCGGCAGAGAACGGCTACCGGGATGGATGGCTGGCAGAAGAAGACGAGCGGGGAGCGGTCTTCGAGTACACGGGTCAAGGGCGACTGGGGAACCAGACTCTCGGCGGGAACAACGGCACCGTGGCCAACCATGTTGGAAGAGGTAAGAGGCTGCACCTCTTTGTTGCCGATGGGAAGAGGGCGGGCAGCGGCGCTGTTTGGCAGCGGTATGTAGGAGAGTTCGCCCTCGATGAGGTCGAGCCCTTCACCTTTCGGAGGGCGAAGGATGCCGAGGGCGAAATGAGGGAAGTAGTTGTCTTCAGGCTGCGCCCGCTCGAAGAGCATGAGCATCGGAAAGAGGACCGAATAGTCCCTTCTCCCAAGACGGACGTTCGCCGCTTCAGCGCCTCACAGACGGAGAGTTCTCTCGCGGCGACGGAGAAGCATGCGAGTGCGGAGGGCGAGCGCGCAGCGTCCCCGGCCGGTGTGGCTGTGCGTCGGGAGTCTGACCTGCGTACGGCGTACGAGTCGTTCCTCATCGCTCAGAACCACAGTGTTTTTCGGCACCGGATACGGATAAGGGGGTACTCCGCGGCCTTCTGGACGGATCTCTACGACAGCACTGAAAACGTCCTGTACGAGGCAAAGGGGTCGTCGACACGCGGGGCAATAAGGGAAGCAATTGGGCAACTGTTTGACTATCGCCGACACATAGAAGAGAGCGACGCGAAACTTGCTGTCTTGCTCCCTGAGGCTCCTAGTGGCGACCTCAGGGATCTCCTCGCTGTAGTGGGGATCTCGCTGGCCTATCGGGAAGATGGCCAGTTCATTCGCGAGATGTTCTAAGGGCTGGGCTAATTCCCTAGTTTGCACTCCGTTAAGCCGGATCTGTCGCGGCCCCGTGACATGACGAGTAGGTCTGCCCCGACCCACACCAACAAGCCCCATCCCCCTCCGGCGGCCAAGAAACCGCCCGCCCCCGTGCCGCCAGCGTCGTCGCGTACTGGGGGAGGAGTGAGGGGTCCTCCGGGGAGGACGCCTCCGAGGCCGCGAACGCCTCGTAGGACGGGACCGTGCCGGTGACGATGCCCAGGTTCGGCGTGCCGGAGGCGGAGAGTTCGCGGAGCGAGGACTCTATGGTCGACAGGTGCGCCTCGTGGGACGGGTACTCCGAGGTCAGGGCCGGGTACGCCGTCAGGAGTTCCGTCAGTTCAGGGGCGGGCCAGTGGAGGACCGCCACCGGGAAGGGGCGGGACAGCGCCTGCCTGTAGGAGCCCAACTCCGCCTGGATGCGGGCGATTTCCGCGCGCAGCTCCGCCGGGTTCTCCGAGCCCAGCGACCAGACCCGCTTCGGGTCGTGCAGTTCGTCCAGCGGGACCGCGGAGGAGGAGACCTGGTCCGCCAGCGCGTCCCAGTCGTCGTGGTCCGCGCCCAGGAGGCGGCGTACGCGGTGGCGGCCGAAGAGGATCGGGTGGGTGGAGTAAGGGGGCTCCGCCGCGGCGGGAATCAAAAGCGTCGCCGCCTCCGTGAACGCCGCGTGCGCCTGCTCCAGCTCGTCGTGGGATTCGAGCGACTCCGCCACGATCACCCAGGGCGCCGGGTCACGCGGCGCGGCCGCGCGGACGCCGTCGATGATCGCCCTCGCCTCCGCCTCGTGCCCGTACTCCCACAGGTTCGACGCCTTCAGGGCGCGGATGAGGAGCGGGGAGGAGGGCGGGTGCGGGGCCGAAGGGGAGAGGAGGTTGTCGTAGAGAGTTGTTGCGCGGTCTCGGGCGCCGGCCAGTTCCAGGTGGGCCGCGGCCTGGAGGAGGAGCTGTTCGGCGTCCTCCGGGTACAGGTCGGCCGTGCGTTCCAGGCGCGCGGCTTCGGCGATGTGGTCGACGTCGACGTCAGCGGCAGCAGCAGGCTTCTCGGGGCGCATACGGGACACGGTACTGCCGAGAGGGGCTTGTGCAGGAGGGTCGGTACGGTTCCCGCCCTGGTCGGGCCGTGGCGGCCTGGGAACTCTCGGGCATGGATTGTTGTGGGTGCTGCGCCTATCCTCCCCGCGGCCGGGGGCGGGATTCCGGCGTCGTCGGGGCGAGGAGGCGTCGTGCGCGTACGGGTACCTGTCGTTCAGCAGGGGCGTTCGTCGGCCCGCCCTCGCGCCGTGCGGCTGCTGTGGAACGGGGCCGAGGTCGCCGTCACTCTCGGGGTTGTTCTGCTGCTTCTCGTCGCGCATCAGCTGTGGTGGACCAACCGGCAGGCCCGCGCCGCCGCCGAGCGCAAGGTCGAGGCCCTTGAGGAGGAGTGGGGGCGGGAGTGGGGGCGGTCGGATGGTTCCGGGGGTGAGGGGGGAGGGGCCGGCCCTCGCCCGGGAGGTCCGGGGCGGGGGGCAGAGGCGGGCGGCTCCGGTCGGTCTGATTCCGCGCCCGGTTCCGGCGGTCGCGCCGGCGCCCCCGCACAGTCCGGCCACCCCCCACCCCGCTGGGACCAGGCCTACGCCGTCCTCCGTATCCCCCGCATCGGCATCCGCGTCCCCGTCGCCGAGGGGGTCAGCAAAGGGGGCGTGCTCAACAAGGGGTACGTCGGGCACTATCCCCGCACCGCCCAGCCGGGCCAGGGCGGCAACTTCGCCCTCGCCGGGCATCGCAACACCCACGGCGAGCCGTTCCGCTACATCAACCGGCTCCGGAACGGGGACGAGGTGCGTGTGGAGACCAGGGAGGCCGTGTACACGTACGTCGTCGACAAGGCGTTGGCGCGGACCTCCGCCCACGACGGTGGCGTCATACGTGACGTGCCGCGCAGCGACGTGCGCAAGGGGTACGGGTACAGCCGGGCCGGGTACTACATCACGCTCACCACCTGCACCCCCGAGTACACCTCCAAGTACCGGCTCGTCGTCTGGGGGAAGCTTCGGGCCATGCGGCCCCGGTAGCGGGAACGCGGCCCCAGTAGCGGGAACGCGGCCGCGGCACGGGCAGCCGCTAAGGTCGGGCCGTGATCGCTCGACGTCCCCATCTCCTCTGGCTGCTCGTCCCCTTCGTGCTGTACCTCGGGGTCCTGCCGTTCGCCAACCGCGTCCGGCCCGTCGTCCTCGGGCTGCCTTTTCTTTTCTTCTGGTTGCTGTGCGCGACGGTGCTCACCCCGGTCTGCGTGGCGATGGCCCACCGGGGCGACCGCAAGAAGAAGGCGGAGCGTGCCGCGTCATGAGTGACGGAGCCGTCGCCACCACCGTCTTCGCCGTGTTCATGGCCGGCACCGTCGCCCTCGGTCTCGCCGCCGTCCGCGGGCGCGGCAAACAGGGCGGGATCGCCGAGTGGTCCGTGGGCGGGCGCAGCCTCGGCGCCGTCTTCATCTGGGTGCTGATGGCGGGGGAGGGGTACACCAGCTTCAGTTATCTGGGGGCCGCCGGGTGGGGGTACAACTACGGCGCCCCCGTGTTGTACGTCGTCGCCTACATGTCCTGCGGGTACGCCGTCGGGTACGTCGTCGGGCCCATGCTCTGGGCCTACGCCCGTCGGCACGGGCTCGTCAGCATCTCCGACATGGTCGCCCACCGGTACGGGCGGCCCTGGCTCGGTGCCGGAGTCGCGCTGCTCGTCACCGTCTTCCTGCTGCCCTACATCCAGTTGCAGATCACCGGCATGGGCGTGGTCGTGTCGACGATCTCGTACGGCGCCATCAGCCTCAACTGGGCCTACTTCATCGGCTTCGCCGTCACGACCGGGTTCGTGGTCGTGAGCGGGCTGCGCGGCAGCGCATGGGTGTCCGTCCTCAAAGACGTGCTGGTGGTCGGGACGCTCGCCTTCCTCGCCATTTATGTGCCTCTTCACTACTTCGACGGATACGGGGTGTTCCTCGACCGGATCGTCGAGGAGAAGAGCGACTGGCTGACGCTGCCGGGGAGCGGCGGGAGCGCGTACGGGGAGGCCTGGTTCGCCACGACCTCGCTGCTCAACGCGCTGACTGTGGTCATCTTCCCGACCACCGTCGCGGGGTATCTGGGCGCGCGCAGCGCCGACGGGCTGCGGCGCAACGCCGTCTGGCTGCCCGCCTACAACGTGCTGCTGTTCGTGCCGATGCTGCTCGGCATGGCCGCGCTCTTCGTCGTGCCGGGGCTCGTCGGTGCCGAGTCCAATCTCGCGCTCTTCAAGCTCGTGGTCGACTCGCTGCCCGCATGGGCCGTCGGCGTCATCGGGGTTGCCGCCGCGCTCTCCTCCATCGTGCCCATGGCGGTGTTCATGCTGGTCATCGGGACGATGTGGGGCAGCAGCGTGCTGTCGCTGCTGCCCCGGTGGCGTAGTTCGCAGCGGCAGAAGCTGGCCTCGCAGGGCGTCGTCGTCGTGGCGGGCGCGCTCGCGCTCGCGATGACGTACGGGGCGCCCAACACGCTCGTACGGCTCTCGCTCATCTCGTACGAGGGGATGGCGCAGCTCGTACCGATGCTGCTTCTGGGGCTGGTGTGGCGGAAGTTGAGCCTGGTGGGTGCGTTGAGCGGGCTCGCGGTGGGTGTCGGGATCGTGTGCGCGCTCGTCTTCAGCGAGCACGATCCCGTCTTCGGGGTCAACGCGGGGATCGTCGCGCTCGCCGCGAATCTGGCGGTCGCGCTCGTGGTGTCGTACGCCGGTCCTGCCGACCGGGAGGACGGGCGGCCGGACGAGGACGTCCTCGCGCGTGATCCGCTGGAGGAGACGGAGGACGTCAGTCCCGGCGCCGCTCCCGCAGCAGGAGCACGCTGACCGTGGCGAGCACGGCGAGGCCGGCCGAGACCGTCATCGCGAGGTTCGCGCCGTGCGCGAGGTCGTCCGTCGAGGTCGACACCGCGATCATCAGGGCGACGCCCGCGGCCGAACCGACGTAGCGCGCCGTGTTGTTGGCGCCCGAGCCCATCGCGGTGCGTTCGGCCGGCACGGACTCGACCGAGAGCAGCGGGAGCGCCGCGTTCAGGAGGCCACTGCCCGCGCCGGAGACGAGGAGGCCGGGCAGCAGCCGGGTCCAGGAGCCCGAGGACGCCGCGCCCAGCATCGTCACGGCGGCGACGGCGTGCAGGGCGAAGCCGACGGCCAGTTGGTGGCGGGCGGAGACCCGGCCGGTGAGCCGCCTGGCCTGCAGCGCCGCCACGAAGGACGTGCCCGACCAGATCACGAGCAGCCAGGCCGTGCCCATGACGGAGAGGCCCAGCGTGTGCTGGAGCAGCGTCGGCAGGTAGCTGAACAGACCGATCACGGAGAACCCCGTGAACAGGGCGCCCGTCGTCGACGCCAGGAACAGCGGGCGGCGCAGCAGGGCGAGGTCGAGCATCGGGGTGCGGACGCGGTGTTCCACCGCCACGAACGCGGCGAGCAGTACGGCTGCCGCGACCAGGAGCGCCGCCACGGGCGCCCGCAGCCAGCCGTCCCGCCCGAGGGTGAGGGCGGCCACCAGCGCCGTCAGGGCCAGGCCGAGGGTGGCCGCGCCCGCGAGGTCCGGGCGGCCGCGGCGCGCGGCGCGGGACTCGGTCAGCGCGTGCGGGGCGAGGGCGGCGACCGCGAGGGCGGCGGCGCCGAGTGCGGCGTACGCCCAGCGCCAGCCGTCCGGGCCCTCTCCCGTCAGGGCCCCCGCGACCGGCGGGCCCGCCGCGATGCCGCCGCTCACGCACGCGCCCCAGATGCCGGTCGCCCTGATCCGCCCCGCGCCGGCGGGGAACGCGTGCACGAGCAGTCCGAGGCTGCTCGCGAGGATGGCCGCGCTCGCCGCGCCCTGGGCCAGGCGGGCCAGGGTGAACAGCCAGGTCGACCCGGCGAGTGCGGAGAGCACGGCGGTGACGCCGAGCGCGACCGTGCCGGAGAGGAAGATCCGCCGTCGGCCGTAGTCGTCGGCGAGGCTCCCCGCGACCAGGAGCACCGCGGCCAGACCGAGCGGTGTGCCGTTGAGCAGCCAGGCCTGGGCGGAGAGCGGGGTGTGCAGGGCGGCGGCCGTGTCGGGGAGCGTGATCATCGGCGCCGTGTACGTCATGAGGGTCACGGCCGTGGCGGCGCTGGTGACGGCGAGGGTGGCGCGGGCGTGCGGGGTGCCGGACGGGAGAGCAGGGGTGTTCGGAGCGGGGGTGCCCGGTGTCGGAGTGGTGGCCGGTGCCGGGGCGGTGGAGGCGCGGGCGAGGCGGGGGGACATGGTAGAGCCCTTCGAGGTTCAGTCATTGAACTCGGTGAGTGCGTCGACCGTAGCATTCGGAGTTCATTCACTGAACCTCGTACGGGGGAAATGGTTAGAGTGGGGTCATGGCTCTCGGTAAGGACTACGTCGCGCAGGAGTGCTCGATGGCTCGCGCCCTTGAGGTCGTGGGCGAGCGCTGGACGCTGCTCATCGTCCGCGACGCCCTTTACGGAGTGCGGCGGTACAACGACTTCCTCGCGCACCTCGGCATCCCGCGCGCCGTCCTCGCCGCCCGCCTGCAGACGCTCGTCGCCGCGGGCGTCCTCGACAAACGGCCGTGCCCCGAAGCGCCGAGGCGGCACGAGTACGTGGTGACGGAGCGCGGCGAGGCCCTGTGGCCGGTGCTCCGCGCGCTCGGGGCGTGGGGGCGCGACCACATCTCCGGCACCAGGCCGCCGCGCTATTTCCGGCACGCGGCGTGCGGCACCGAGCTGGGTGCCGGGGGCGACTGCCCGGCCTGTGGCGGCCCCGTCCCCGTCAGGGACGTCGAGATGCTGCCGGGCCCCGGGCTCGATCCGGACCCGAAGGATCCGGTCAGCCGCGCGCTGGCCCGGCCCCGCAGGCTCCTTCAGCCGGTCGAAGTCGATCCTGTATAACGGCAGTAGGCAGCACAGCGGTACGACAAGTCGGCAGTACGACCAGGTGTGAGAGGGGGACGGCGATGCATGACGTGATCCGTGGCTGGAAGGCCGCCGCGCGCCCCGCCCTGCTCCTGCTCTTCCTCCTCGTCGAGGTCGTCCTCGTCGACACCGGAAGCCTCGCCTCCGCCGTCGCGCTCGCCGCGACCGCCGCAGCGGGCTCCGCGCTCGCCGTCTGCTCCGTCATCGCCGCGCGCTGCGCGCCCCTCGTGCCCCGCACCCGCGTGCGCACGGCCATCCGCGACCGTGAGATGCGTACGGCCTTCCTGCCCCAACGCGACCCCGACGCCAGGGGCCGCAGGCGCCCCCGAGCACCCGGCCGTCCCGTCCTGACGGCCGCGTAGGGGAACGCACCCGGCAATAACCGGGAGCATCCGGGAGTGTCCGGAGCAACCATCCGGAACAGCCATCCGGAACGACCATCCGGAACAACCCGGCTTTTCCGAAGCGTCCCCTCGCGGGTCGTCATGCCGACGCGACGGCAGCCCTCGCTGACCGCCGCCCTCCTTTCCGGCACGACGAGACCCCCGGAGGGCTCCTCCATGTCCGCCTTCATGTCCCTGTTCGCCGAGCTGGTCGGCCACATCGCCGATCTGCTCGACCCGCTGTTCCACGCCTCGGCGACCGCCGCCGCGATCGTGCTGTTCACCGCCTGCGTACGGCTCCTCGTCCACCCGCTCTCGCGCGCCGCGGCCCGCGGCCAGAAGGCGCGCGCCAGGCTGAACCCGCAGATCGCGGAGTTGCGCAAGAAGCACGCCAAGAACCCCGAGAAGCTCCAGAAAGCCGTCCTCGAACTGCACCGCAAGGAGCAGGTGTCGCCGCTCTCCGGGTGCCTGCCGAGCCTCTTCCAGCTGCCGGCGTTCTTCCTCCTCTACCACCTGTTCTCCAGCTCCAGCATCGGCGGCGACGCCAACACGCTCCTCGACCACACGCTCTTCGCCGCGCCGCTCGGCGGCCGCTGGACGGACGCGCTGGCGGACGGCGGGGTGTTCGGGGCGCAGGGCCTGGTCTACGTCGGACTGTTCCTGCTCGTCGCGGCCGTCGCCACGTTCAACTTCCGGCGCACCAAGTCGCAGATGGGGGCCAACCCGCTGCCCCAGGGCGGTGACCAGCAGGTGCCCGGTATGGGGGCGATCACGAAGGTCATGCCGTTGATGTCGTTCATGACTCTGTTCACGGTGGCCGTGGTGCCGCTGGCGGCCGCGCTGTACGTGGTGACCAGTACGACGTGGAGCGCGGTCGAACGAGCCGTGCTGTACCGGGACATGCCGGGCACCGCGGGGGTTCTGGCTACCGCCGGGTAACGGTCCAGTACGTGAACGGGGTATTGCGGAGCGGACGGCGACCTTGGACGATCGACCAAACCTCCGATGGCCGCAACCCATCGGCCGGGCTACCGAAGGAATGGAGTCTGACCATGAAGCTGCTGCGAGTCGGTACGTCAGGCGCGGAGCGCCCCGCGCTCCTCGACGCCGAGGGAACCCTCAGGGACCTGTCGGGGGTGGTCGCCGACATCGACGGCAGCGTGCTCGCCGACGCGGCCGCGCTCGACCGGATCAGGGCCGCCGCCGACGCCGGTGACCTGCCGGTACTCGACGCGGACGGGCTGCGCGTCGGCCCGCCCGTGGGGCGGATAGGCAAGGTCGTCTGCATCGGCCTGAACTACCACGACCACGCCCGCGAGACGGGCGTCGAGCCGCCCGCCGAGCCCGTCGTCTTCTTCAAGGCGGCGGACACGGTGGTCGGCCCCGACGACACCGTCCTGGTGCCGCGCCGCTCCGTGAAGACCGACTGGGAGGTCGAGCTCGCCGTGGTCATCGGACGTACGGCGCGCTACCTGGAGTCGGCCGAGGAGGCGCTCGCGCACGTCGCGGGGTACGCGGTGGCGCACGACGTGTCCGAGCGGGAGTTCCAGATCGAGCGGGGCGGCACCTGGGACAAGGGCAAGAACTGCGAGACGTTCAACCCGCTCGGCCCCTGGCTCGTCACCGCGGACGAGGTCGCCGACCCGCAGGCGCTGTCGCTGAAGCTCTGGGTCAACGGCGAGCTGAAGCAGGACGGCACGACCGCCGACCAGATCTTCCCGGTCGCGGAAGTGGTGCGCTACGTGAGCCAGTTCATGACCCTCCACCCCGGTGACGTGATCAACACGGGGACGCCGGCGGGCGTGGCGATGGGCCAGCCGGAGCCGAAGCCGTACCTGCGGGCCGGTGACGTGGTGGAGCTGGAGGTCGAGGGGCTCGGGCGGCAGCGGCAGGAGTTGAAGGACGCGTAGCCCGCCGGGAGACATAGGGGCGCGACGTTCCCGGTTCGCCGGGGGCGTCCGCGCGCCATGATGTCGCCATGGGGATGACGCCATGGGACTGACTCCGGCCGAAGCGGCGCTCACCGGCACGGCGTTCGGCGCCCTGGCCACGTTCTCCAGCGCGTGGCTCATCCAACGGGCCACGACCAGACGCGAGCACGAGAACCGCGTGTGGGACCGGCGTATGGCCGTCTACGACGAAGTCATGATCGCCGTCAGACGGATGGCGGACCTCAGGGAGACGGTCCGCAGGACCGGCGCGTTCCCCGAACGCCCGCCCGGCGCGACGGTCCCCGCCGAGGACATGTCCCCGCTCCTCGCGCGCTTGGAGATCTACGGCAGCGACGCGCTCCTCACCGCCTGCAAGCGCGCCTTCGCGGCCCGGCGGCGGTGGAAACTGGCCTGGGGGACCTGGCACACCCAGCGGGACAACAACCCTCGGATCAGCGACAACGATCCGTACTGGGTCGATTTCAAAAAGACCGTGAAAAAATCAAGAAAAGCGGATCACCGTCTCCTTGAGCTGCTGCGGTCCGAGATTCATCCCGAAAGGATCTCGATGAGACGGAAGTGGTCGGCGAGGCTCAAGCGTTGGAGGTTTTCCGGACTCCGCAGAGCGCGCCCGGTAATCCCGGACTGAATATTCCCGGAGATGTGCCACGGGCCCATTCCCCGGCAACCAATTCTGGTTACCATGGCGTCTTCCGGGCGAAATCGGGGGTTCGCTCAGGGTCCGGACGGGGGGCTGGCCCGTGGTGTACGACGAACACTTCATCGAGATCTTCCGCAGCGGCTGCCGGCAGGGAGCCGAATGCCGCCGGGGGGCCGACTGCGGGCAGGACGAAGGGCTCGGGCAGGGTGACAGCTGCCGCCGCGGCTCGGGTGTGCGCCTCACCCGGGAGTTCGCCCTCACCGCCGCGCACTGCCTCAAGGACCGTGAGCTCAAGGGCCTCGACCTGGTCATGCTCCGCCTCTCCGACGGCAAGCAGGCCATGGGGAAGGTGCACGACCACGACCGCCGCTCGGACCTCGCGCTCCTGAACCTCACCTTCGCCGAGGGCGAGGACGTCCGGCTCCCCAGGGTCTGCTTCGACGACGCGCGGCAGGACGAGGAGTGGAAGGCGACGCACCAGCCGCCCGACACCGACGACGTGCTGACCGGCAGCGTGGCCGACGTCTCCTACGAGTACGGGGATCCGGAGAAGGGCGTGAACGTCTGTGCCCTGCGGCTCAACTGCCACGTGAGCATGGACGACTACACGAAGTTCGCGGGCAGCCCGGTGGAGCGCGGCGACCCGTACCGGCCGACGGCGGTCCTGGGCCTCATCGTGAAGCGGCACGCGGGCACGGTGGGGGACACGGTCTTCGCCGGGACCATCCGCGAGGCCGTCAGGCAGTTCGACCGGTTCCGGTTCCGGATCGAGGACCTGGCGAGGGACCAGTGGCCGCTCTCCGTCAGGCCGTACTCGGTGGAGGCGTCCGAGACGGAACAGAAACTGCGGATCAACGCCGCTGTGGCGGAGGCCCTGAAGAAGTCGGGGCACGACTCCGTGGTGGCGGTGCACTGGATACGCCGCTGACCCAGCACACCGGCAGTGGGCCGGCGACCTCCCGGGAGGGACCATGACGACGACGCAGTACCTGGACGACGCGATAGCCGTCGCCGAAGAGATGCTCCTGGAGGAGATGCACGCGGAGCCCCCGGGGCCACGCCCCCGGGACAGGAGCCGCCTCGCGGCCTACGTGAAGCACGTCCGCAGGCCCGACCCCACCGACAAGTACCAGCAGTTACGCGCCGGACAGCTCATCCACCTCGCCAAACTGCTGAGCGCCCTCGGCATGAAGACCCTGTCCCTTTCCGTGGCCGACATGACACTGCGGCACATGGAGATCGTCGAGGCGGACCGCGAGGTGTACGCGGCGTCCGTCTGGAACGAGCTCGGGGCCCTGCTCGCCGAACACGGCGAGCTGGAGCGGTCGCGGCTCGTCCTGTGCCGCGCGCTGAGCAGGGCCGAACGCGGCAGCCACGTCCCCGAACGCGGCAGGATCCTCGCCAACCTGGGAGCTGTCAGCCTGCGCAGGGGCGACCTCGGGGACGCCGGGTTCTGGGCCGACAAGGCGCTGGAGGAGATGGACACACGGCCCGGCGACGACCCCGACGCACGCCTGACGGCGGACTGGGTGCGCCTGGAGGTCGCCAGGGGGGAGACCGACCGCGACCTGCACCGCATCGGCGACACCTTGCAGAAGTTCGACCGGTCCGCGGAGCACTCCATCGCGCTCAAGCGCGGTGACCATCCGGCGGCCATCGCCGCGCGGCGCGCGCTGGCCACGGCGAAGTTCGAGGCGGCCGCGGCCGCCCATGACGTGGAGCTCAGCGAGCGGCAGCTGAGCGAGCTTGAGATCGTGCGGCTGAACGCGTCGGCGTTCCTCGGGGCGACCCACCGCGAGACGATCGTGGCCCAGGCGGCGCTGGCCGTCGCGGAGTTCGAGGCGGCGAGCGGCGGTTCGGGGAGTCTGTCGCGGAGGCAGCGGGCGGTGTCGCTGCTCGAATCGGCCGAGGAGATGGCCGTGGAGTCCCTCGGCAGGGAGCATGCGCAGACCCTCGCGATACGGGAGGCGCTGGCGCATCTGCGGGCCGCGACGGTGCAGGTGGACGACCTGCCGTACCGCATCGACCGCACCTACACGCCGCAGGAGAACGACGTCCGCAACACCGCCAAGAAGAAGGCGATCGACGCGGAACGGAACGTGATCCGGCTGACGGCGCACGCGGGCGCCTCCTACTTCCTTGCCGACCTGGACATTTTCTACTGGCAGATACACCGCGCCCTGGAACGGGGCACTTACTTTCACGTCATTCTGAGCAGCCCTTGGAACAATCTCGCGATCTTCATGCAGCACGGCGCGGACTCGGAACCGGTGAGTCACCAGAACATCGTGGACCGGGTGCGGGCCAGCACGTATTACCAGGAGACGTTTCTGCCGGTGATCGAATCGTACAAGGATCTGCGCAACCGTTTCCCCGCCCACATCGAACTGAAGCTGACCCCCACCGACATATCGGGGTCGACGCTGCTCACCTCGGAAGCCGGTTTCTTCGAGCCGTACATCACCATGAATCCGCTGCAGCGCACCCGCAGGGGCCTGAGTGTGTTCGAGCACCAGTTCCTGAAGGACAGCAAGTACTACGAGGACAGCCTGGCGGCGTTCCGCACGCAGTGGGAACTCACGAGTACGTGGGAGCAGTTCGGCATGCATGAGGAGAAGCACATGGAAAGGCTGCGCGCGCTGATGACGACACAGTCCGACGACCGGTGGTGCAAGAGCACGGAGTGAGTACGGAGATGACGCCCTCCGAGCCGACGAAGAGCGGCTCGGGCAGCCCGTCCAGGGGCCAGAACTGCCAGCGCAGGCAGCGGTGGGGTTCGCGCAGGCGGACGGCGCCCACGTAGTCGAGGACCTCGACGCCGACCTGCATGTGGTGGTTGGTCGCGGGGTCGGGGTCGGTGAGGCAGACGACGCGCAGGTCCAGGGCGTCGATGCCGGTCTCCTCGGCCAGCTCCCTGCGGGCGGCCTGCTGCAGGGTCTCGCCCAGTTCGAGGTGGCCGCCGGGCAGGCCCCAGGAGCCCGCGCCGAAGCAGTTGGCCCGCAGACCGAGCAGGATCTCGTCGGCCGCGCCGCCCTCACCTGTGCCGTCGCGGCGGACGATTGCCTGCACACCCACACGTACATGCGCCGTCATCGGGAGCTCCTCACGGGTCCGGGTAGGTGCCGGCGAAGTTCTCGACGTTCCTGGCAGGGGTGATCAGTTCGGCGGGTTGGAGGGTGTCGTCCGCCAGCTTTTCGAAAAGGTTCCCGATTCTGCGTTCCTCACCCTCGTCGACGACGACGATCCCGCAGTCCGGGTCGATGAAGAAGTAACTGCCGGTGCGCGTGGAGTTCCTGTACACCCGCAGGGGCACGCCGCGCCGCCGTGCGGCCTCCTCGCACTCGCTCACGACGTCCTCGAACTCCTCGTCGCCGAGGGCGAGCCAGTCCCTGTTGTCCGCGCCGTAGTTGGTCTCGGACATCTGGTAGACCTTCCAGACGTCCGGCAGGGACGCGTCCTCGATCAGGTCGAGGACCTTCGGGGCGCCCGCCACGTTGAGGCGGGTGACGACGGTGCCCAGCTTCACGCGCACGTGCGCGTGGTCCTCGCGGACCGCACCGAGCAGACGCAGCACCCGGTCGCGGTGCGGCGCGGGGCTGCCGGTGCGCAGGAGCCCGTGCTCCTCCCGGTCCGCGGACTCCAGGGGCAGGGCGATCCAGGAGAGGTGGGGCAGGACGCGGTCCATGGCCTTCCGGGGCGCGAGTCCGTTGGTGCTGAGGACGACGCGGGGGGTGGGCCGCCCGTCGTCGAAGGGCTTGCGCAGCGCCCCTACGAGGTCGGGCAGGTAGGGGAGCAGAGTCGGTTCACCACCGGAGATGACGACACCCTGCACCCCGCCGTCCCGCAGGACGTCGACCACGTTCCGAGCTGTCTCCCATGACATGGAAGGGACCTCGTGACGAGGTCCGAAACAGAAGGGGCAGCTGAGATTGCAGCGGCCGATGGGGCGTAGGTCCACGAATGCGGGCAGCTGCATGGAGGGAGACTAGAGGGCTCCCCGCGGCCCCGCGGACAAGCGGGGGGCCGCGCCACACGTTCGGCTGAACAGTCGTCGTTCGGCTGCACGGGCAAGGGGTGCAGGTGGTCGAATTCCAGACGGTCTACGCCTTGAGGTGCCTCTCCAACGCCTCCACCACCAACGCATGGTCCTTCACCTGCGGCAGCCCCGACACCACCACCGCGCCGATCACCCCCGCGCCCTCGACCGCGATCGGGAACGCGCCGCCGTGGGCCGCGTACGCGTCGGGGTCGAGGCGGGAGGAGTCCTCGAAGGTCGTGCCCTTGGCGCGGAAGCGGGAGCCGACCAGGAGGGAGGAGCAGCCGTAGCGCTCCACGACGCGGCGTTTGCGGGCGATCCAGGCGTCGTTGTCCGGGGTCGAGCCGGGCAGGGCCGCGTGGAAGAGCTGCTGGCCGCCGCGGTGGATGTCGATCGCCACGGGGGCCTCGCGCTCGCGGGCCAGCTCCACCAGGAGCGTGCCGAGGGCCCACGCGTCGTCGTACGTGAAGTGGGGCAGGACCAGGCGGCGTTCCTGGGCCTCCAGCTCGTCGATGGACGGGGCGGCGGGGGGCGTGGAGGTCACAGCGTCACCGTCACACCGTCGCGGGCCGAGCGGCGCGCCGCCTCCAGGACGTCCAGGGCCGCCGCCGCCTCGTGCGCGGAGACGGGGTTCTCGCCCTCGCCGCGCAGGGCAGCGGCCACCGCCGCGTAGTACGCGGGGTAGTCGCCCGGCAGGGTCGGGGCGGGGCTGCCGCCGCCGGTCAGCGGGGACTCGCCGGAGCCGACCCGGCCCCACATCGACTCGGGCTCCACGCCCCACGGGGTCCCGGCCGCCGGGCGCCTGCCGTCGCGCAGGGCGGCCTCCTGCGGGTCGAGGCCGTACTTCACGTAACCCGCCTCGGAGCCGAGGACGCGGAAGCGCGGGCCGAGCTGGGCCGTCGTCGCGCTGACGTACAGGTGCGAGCGGACGCCGTTCGCGTGGGTGACGGCGAGGAACGTGTCGTCGTCGGCCTCCGCGCCGGGGCGCCGGACGTCCGACTCGGCGTACACGCTCACCGCCGGGCCGAACAGGACGAGGGCCTGGTCGACGACGTGGCTGCCCAGGTCGTAGAGGAGGCCGCCGATCTCCTCCGGGTCGCCGGACTCGCGCCAGCCGCCCTTCGGCCGCGGCCGCCACCGCTCGAAGCGGGACTCGAAGCGCCATACGTCGCCGAGCTCACCGCCGTCGAGCAGCGCGCGCAGCGTACGGAAGTCGTTGTCCCAGCGGCGGTTCTGGAAGACGGACAGGAGCAGCCCGCGCTCGTCGGCGAGGGCCGCCAGCTCACGCGCCTCGGCGGCCGTGCCGGCGATCGGCTTGTCGACGACGGCCGGCAGACCCGCCTTGAGGGCGGCGGTCGCGAGCGCCACGTGGGTCTTGTTGGGGGAGGCGATGACGATCAGGTCGAGCTCGTCCGCCCGGTCCCACAGCTCGTCGGCGGAGGCCGCGCAGCGCAGGTCGTCGCCGAACTCGGCGCGGGCCTGTGCCTGGCGCTCGGGGTTCGACGTCACGACCGTGTCGAGGACGAGGCCCTCGGTGGCGGCGATCAGCGGGGCGTGGAAGACGGAGCCCGCGAGGCCGTACCCGATGAGGCCGACGCGGAGCGGGGAGCCCGGGGAGGGGCGCGTGGGTCCTGTACCAGTCATGCTCTCCACTTAAGCAACGGTGTTGCCAAAGTGCAAGCGGTCGGGACAATGGGGGCGTGAAGTCGTACGTGCACAGGGAAAACTCAGGCGTGAACCTGCCGGCGCTGCGCGGGCACAACGCGGCGCTCGTACTCGATCTGCTGCGGGCCGCGGGCGGGACCGGCATCAGCCGCCTGGAGCTCGCCGAGCGCACCGGGCTCACGCCGCAGGCGGTCAGCAAGATCACGGCGCGGCTGCGGGCGGAGGGTCTCGCGGCGGAGGCGGGCCGTCGCGCCTCGACGGGCGGCAAGCCCCGTACGGTGCTGCGCCTCGTGCCCGGCGCGGGCCACGCGGTCGGCCTCCACCTGGACAGGGACGAGCTGACGGCCGTCCTCGTGGACCTGACCGGCACGGTCGTCGCCGAACGCCGCGCCCCGCTCGCCTTCGGCGCGGGGGCGCGGGCGGTCGTGGAGGCGGCGGCCGGTGAGGTGCGGGAGCTGCTGGACGCGGCGGGGCGTGGTGAGGGCGCCGGGCCGGTCTCCGGGGTCGGGGTCGCGCTGCCCGGCCCGCTCGACCACGTGGAGGGGGTGCTGCACCGGGTCACCGGGTTTCCGGAGTGGGACGGGTTCCCTCTGCGGGACGCGCTCGAGGAACGGCTCGGGCTGCCGGTCACGGTCGACAAGGACACGAACGCCGCGGCGCTCGGCCTCGCTCTCGCGGGCGCCGCGGACTCCTTCGCGTACGTCCATCTGGGTACGGGGCTCGGCGCCGGCCTCGTGCTCGGCGGGGCCGTCCACCGCGGGGCGCGCACGGGGGCGGGGGAGTTCGGGCACCAGGTGCTCCAGCTGGACGGGCCGCGGTGCGAGTGCGGGGACCGGGGGTGCGTGGAGGCGCTCTGCCTCGCCGCGGTCGCGCGGGGCGAGGTCGAGGAGGCGGCGCGGGTGCTCGGCACGGCCGCGGGGAACCTCGTCGGGCTCCTCGACATCGACCGCGTGCTGCTCGGGGGGCGGACGGTGTTCGCGGCGGAGGACGTCTTCGTACGCGGGGTGGGGGCGGTCGTCGCGGAACGGGTCCGGCGCGGGGGCGGGAGAGGGGGCGGAGGAGCGGACGGGGGCGCGGACGGGGGTGCGGACGGGGCGACCCAGGGTCCCGTGCCGGTGCCGGTGAGTCTTGCTCCCGGTGGGGAGCGGGCCGTCGCGGAGGGCGCGGCGCAGCTCGTCCTCGCGCCCGTCTTCGGCCGCGCGGACGTGGCCTTTCCCGCGCGCCGCGGGGGCCGGGGCTGAGCGCAACCGGCCGAGCGGGGAATCTCGCCTGATCGAGGGGACTCCGGCGGGCCGATCGGGCCTAACGGGCGGTGGCGGGACGGCCGGGGCGGGGGCGCGTGACAGGGTCTCAGCCCACGACGACGGGCCCACTCCATGGTCCCGCTCCGGCTCCCGTCCCGCGCTCGCTCCCGTCCCGCTCCGGCTTCCGTCCCGCTCCCGCTCGCGCTCTCCCGCTCTCGCTTCCGCCCCACGCCGGTGCCGGTCCCCACGTCCCCCTCCCGCTCCCGGCACCCGCTCAGCAAAGGTCCCGCATGCGCTTCCGCAGTTCCCTCGTCCTCGGCATCGCCGCCACGGTCGTCGCCCTGGCGCCCGCCACCGCCGCCGGGCTGCCCGACGTGCCCGACGCGGCCGGCGAGGGCGGGGCGGCGATGAGCAGCCGAGGGGCAGCCGTCCGCCAGGCCGCCGACCACCCCACCTGCACCTCCGCGGACGCCGCCGAGTTCCCCCTCGTCACCCGCATCCATCCGGGGCCCGGCGCCTACGAGGCCGGCGGGGAGCCGCAGGACTGGACGCTGGACATCAGCAACTCGACCGACGGGACGTGCGGCGACATCCACCCCGTCCTCGTACTCGTCGACCAGGAACGGACGTTGAAGCCCCGGCAGGTGCGGCTGGAGTTCGCGGACGGGGCACGGTGGCGGGAGGTCCGTTTCCAGCGGACCGGGCAGGGCGAGAACGTCGGCGTCTTCGATGACGGGTTCCCCGGGTTCACGGTCGGACCCGGCCGTACCGTCACCGTCGAGGTCCGTCTCTCCTTCACCCCCGACGCCGAGCCCGACCACGTGGTGGCGTCCGCCGCGCTCGTCCAGCGCAGGGACGACGACGGCGACTGGGTCGGCGCCTCCAACGACTACCCCTTCGACATCGTCCCCGAAGGCACGGCCGTCCCCGCCGAGTCCGGGTCCCCCTCCGCCGCACGGCTCCAGGAGCTCGCCGAGACGGGGACCGGCACCACGCTGGGCATCGGCATTGCATCGGGCGCCGTCCTCCTCGGTGTCGGCGCGCTCACCGTGGGGGCGCGTCGGCTGCGCGCAGGGAAGCGGTGAGACCGGGCCCCCAACTCCCCGCGCCACCCCGCGTTCACCCGCCCGTTCACGTCCGTCTGCGAACATCCCCGGGTGGACAACCTCACCCCCGAACCCCCCGCCCACCTGCTGACGCAGGCACCCGGCGCGCCCATCCGGTCCGGCATTCCCGAGCACGGGCGCATCCCGAAGTACTACGCCGTGAAGGCCAGGATCGCGGGGCTCATCGAGGAGTTGGGGGACGGGCAGACGCTGCCCACCGAGCGCGACCTCGCCGAGCGGTACGAGGTGGCGCGCGAGACCGTGCGGCAGGCGTTGCGGGAACTGCTCCTGGAGGGGCGGCTCCGCAGGCAGGGGCGCGGCACCGTCGTCGCGGGGCCCAAGCTGGAGCAGCCGCTGTCGCTCGCGAGTTACACGGAAGGCGTGCGGAGGCAGGGGCGTACGCCGGGACGCAACCTCATCTCCCTCGACCGCTTCCCGTGCCCCGCCCCCCTCGCCGCCGAGATCGGCGCCGAACCGGGCGCTCCCGTCTGGCACATGGAGCGCGTCCTGCTCGCCGACGACGAGCGGGTCGGCCTGGAGAGCACCTACGTGTCCGTGTCCCGCGCACCCCGCCTCGACGTCGACTTCGAACCCGACTCGTCCTTCTACGCGTACCTGCGCGAGAGCCTCGGCATCTCCTTCGGCGACGCCGACGAGAGGATCGAGACGGTCCTCGCCACCCCCCGCGAGGCCCTTCTCATCGGGACGCCGCCCGCCCTCCCGATGCTGCTGATCCACCGGCTCTCCCGGGACACGGACCGCAGGCCGCTCGAACGCGTACGCACCCTCTACCGCGGGGACCGGTTCTCCTTCACCACCCACCTCGGCTGACGCGTCCGCCGTGCGCCGCACGAACAGCGATGTCACGGATACGTAACGGGTCTAGTCCAAGCTTGGGTGGCCGTTCACCGTCCCGTTGCCCGCCCGCCCCGCCCGGGTCACCGGCCCCCAGCAGCGTTGCCGCCGTGAGAGTCATCGTCGTAGGAGCCGGCGTGGTGGGAACCATGCACGCCTGGCACGCACTGGACCGCGGCCACGAGGTCGTACAGATCGAGCGAGAGAGCGAGGCGCGGGGCGCGTCGCTGCGCAACTTCGGACAGATATGGGTGAGCGGCCGGGCGGGCGGCGAGGAGCTCGACACCGCCCTGCGCGCCCGCGAACTGTGGGAGGAGATCGGCGCCCGCGTCCCGGGCCTCGGGTTCCGGGCCAACGGCTCCCTCACCCCCGTCCGCAACGACCGCGAGCACGCCGTCGCCGAGTCCGCGCTCGCCCGCACCGACGCGGCCGCCCGCGGGTACAAGCTGCTCACCTCCGACGAGGCACGGGCGCTCAACCCGGCCCTGCGCGGCGAGTTCAGCGGCGCCCTGTGGTGCGAGCGGGACGCGGCCGTCGAGCCGCGCACCGCCCAGCTGAGGCTGCGGGAGGCGCTGTCCGCGTCGCCCCGCTACACCTTCCTGCCCGGCCGCGAGGTCCGTGACGTCGTCGGCGAGAGCGCCGTGCGCGACGACCACGGCGACGTGCACCGCGGCGACGCCGTCGTCCTCGCCACCGGCGCCTGGCTCGGCGGCCTCGTCCGCGAGCTCGCCGGACCCGACCTGCCCGTGCGCCGCGTACGGCTGCAGATGATGCAGACCGAGCCCCTCGGTGAGCCGCTCACCACCTCGGTCGCCGACGCGGACAGCTTCCGCTACTACCCGGCGTACAAGTCGGACGCCCTCGACGCGCTCGACGCCGGGCAGCCGCAGACGCCGACCGCCGCCGCGCACAAGATGCAGCTGCTCATGGTGCAGCGCGAGGACGGCGGCCTCACCATCGGCGACACCCACGAGTACGAGCACCCCTTCGCCTTCGACACCGTCGAGGACCCCTACGAACACCTCACCGAGGTCGTCGAGGGCTTCCTCGGCCGCCCGCTGCCGAAGGTCAGGCGGCGCTGGGCCGGGGTGTACGCGCAGTGCGTCGACACGAGCCGTGTCGTGCACCGGCAGCAGGTGCGCGACGGCGTGTGGCTGGTCACCGGGCCCGGCGGGCGCGGCATGACCTGCTCGCCCGCCATCGCCGAGAAGACCGCCGACGAGCTGGGATGGTGAGGGAGTTGACGACAGACATGCGGGGAACCGCCGCGGACGGCAGCCGGATCGGCCTCGTCGTGCTCGACATGGCCGGGACCACCGTCGCCGACGGAGGCCTCGTCGAGCAGGCCTTCGCCGCCGCCGCGCGCGAACTCGGCGTCGAGCCCGGCTCGGCCGACCACGCCGCGAAACTGGAGTACGTCCGCGCCACCATGGGCGAGTCCAAGATCTCCGTCTTCCGGCACCTGTTCGGCGAGGAGAAGCGCGCGCGGCAGGCGAACGTCGCCTTCGAGAAGGCGTACGGGACGCTCGTCGAGGCCGGCCGCATCGCACCCGTCCCCGGTGCCCGCGAGGCCATCGAGGAGCTCGCGGACGACGGCCGCACCGTCGTCCTCACCACGGGGTTCGCCCGCGTCACCCAGGACGCCATCCTCGACGCGCTCGGGTGGCGGGACCTGGTCGGCCTCACCCTGTGCCCCGCCGACGCGGGCGGCCGCGGGCGCCCCTACCCGGACATGGTGCTCGCCGCCTTCCTGCGGACCGGCGCCGTGGACGGCGTGCGGGACGTCGCCGTCGCGGGCGACACGGCCTACGACATGCTCAGCGGCGTACGCTCCGGCGCCTGTGTGGTCGCGGGAGTGCTCACCGGCGCCCACGACGGCGCCGCGCTGCGCGAGGCGGGCGCCACGCACGTACTCGGCTCCGTCGCCGAACTGCCCGCCGTCCTCCGGGGAGTCGGCTGATGGGCAGCGGCATCCGCTTCGACCGGGTCTCCGTCGCGTACGACGGGAACACCGTCCTCGACTCCCTCGACCTGACCGTGGCGCCCGGCGAGGTCATGGCCCTGCTCGGGCCCTCGGGGTCCGGCAAGACCACCGCGCTGCGGGCCGTCGCGGGGTTCGTGCGGCCCGTGTCCGGGCGGGTGTTCCTCGGGGAGCGCGACGTCACGGACCTGCCGCCGCACCAGCGGGGCATCGGCATGGTCGTCCAGCAGTACGCGCTCTTCCCGCACATGCGGGTCGGGGACAACGTGGCCTTCGGCCTGAGGGCGCGGAAGGCGGCCAAGGGGGACATCGGAGCACGGGTCGCCGAAGCGCTCGACATGGTCGGCATGGCCTCGTACGCCGAGCGGTACCCGCGCGAGCTCTCGGGCGGCCAGCAGCAGCGCGTCGCCATCGCGCGGGCGCTCGCCATCCGGCCCGACGTCCTCCTGCTCGACGAGCCGCTGTCCGCGCTCGACGCACAGCTGCGCTCGGGCATGCTGGGCGAACTCGCGAGCCTGCACCGCGAGTTGCCGGAGGTCTCGATCCTGTACGTCACCCACGACCAGGTCGAGGCGCTCACCCTCGCCGACCGGATCGCCGTCATGGACCGGGCGCGCCTCCGGGACTGCGGGACACCCCAGGAGTTGTACCGGGCGCCGCGTACGGAGTTCACCGCGTCCTTCGTCGGCAACGCGAACCTCCTCGCGGTGACGGTGGGGGCGGACGGGGTGTCCCTCGGCGACGCCCGGCTGAAGGTCGACACGGGGAGCGTGGCCGCCGGGGTGACGGCCACGCTCTGCGTGCGGCCGCATCTGGTCGGACTCGGGGAGGGCCCCAATGCCCTCACCGGTCGGGTCACCGAGGTCCAGTGGCGGGGCGCCACGCATCGGGTGTACGTCGATGTCGCCGGGGAGCGGGTGAAGGCGGACCTCCGGGAACTCCGCGATCCGCCCGCCATCGGTGACGTGGTCACCCTGCACTTCGCGCCCGAGGACGCGGTGCTCCTGGCCGGAGGGGTGACCGATGGGTAGTCCCACGGAACGCCTCACGTCGCGTGAACCGGCACCGGGGGCTGTGCCCACCCGTTCCGCCATGCGGAACGCCTGCCCACAGCAGGGACGGCGGGGACAGCAGGGGAGGCGGGGGCTGCGCATGCCGCGGGTCGTTTGGGTCCTGCCACCCGTTGCCCTGCTCGGGGTCTTCTTTCTCTACCCCCTCTTCCTCGTCGTGCAGCAGTCCGTGCGGCCCGACACCGGCGGGACCTCCCTTCAGCCCTACTCCGACGTGTTCGCCTCCGAGGCGTTCCGGGAGGCGCTCGGGACCACCGTGTGGCTGGCGCTCGGGGCGACCGTCGGGTGTCTCGTGCTCGGGTTCGCGCTCGCGCTGGTCATCGCCTTCGTGCCGTTCCCCGGCGGGAAGGCCGTCGCGAAGTTCATCGACGTGTTCCTGTCCTTCCCGTCCTTCCTGATCACGCTCGCCCTCCTCTTCCTCTACGGGACGAAGGGCATGGCCAACGGCGTGTGGACGGACGCGACCGGCGCCGCCGAGGGGCCGGTCCAGTTCCTGACCACGCCGTGGGGCGTGCTGCTCGCCGAGATCACGTACTTCACGCCCTTCGTGATGCGGCCCCTGCTCGCCGCGTTCTCGCAGATCGACACCGCGCAGATCGAGGTCGCGTCGAGCCTCGGCGCCCGGCCGGCCCGCATCGTGCGCCGCGTCATCCTGCCCGAGGCGCTGCCCGCGCTCGCCGCGGGCGGCAGCCTCGTCCTCGTCATGTGCCTGAACGAGTTCGGGATCGTCCTCTTCACGGGGGCCAAGGGCGTCACGACCCTGCCGATGCTCGTCTACAGCAAGGCCATCCTCGAGTCCGACTACCCGGCCGCCTGCGTCGTCGCCGTCGTCAACATCGTGATCTCCGTGGGCCTCTACGGCCTGTACCGGGTGGTGAGCCGTCGTGTTGGTGCATAGCCGCAAGGGGAAGTGGGCCGTCTGGGTCCTGTTCTTCGTGCTCTTCCTGCCGCTCTTCGCGCTGCCGCTGCTCGTGATCCTCATGGCGTCCTTCGCCGAGCACTGGTCGGGCGCCTTCCCGTCCGGGTTCACCGGCGAGCACTACGCGTCGGCGACGCGGGGCGAGTCGCTGCGGGCCCTCACCACCAGCCTGGTCACCGCCGTCGCCGCCAGCGTGCTCGCGCTCGCCGTGGGGTCCTGGGCCGCGCTCGCCGCCGCCTCCCTGAAGCGGGGCGGCAGGAGGCTCATGGACGCCCTGTTCGTGCTGCCCGTCGCCGTGCCGTCCGTGGTCGTCGGGCTCGCCGTCCTCGTCGCGTTCTCCAAGCCGCCGATGATCCTCAACGGCACGCGGTGGATCGTGATCCTCGCCCACGCCCTCCTCGTCACCGCCTTCGCCCACCAGTCGGTCTCGGCCGCGATCGCGCGGCTCGACCCGGCGTACGAACAGGCGGCCGCGTCGCTCGGCGCCCGGCCCTCGTACGTCCTGTGGAAGGTGAGACTGCCCCTCCTGCTGCCGTCCCTGAACGCGGCCGCCGGGCTCTGCTTCGCCCTGTCCATGGGCGAGTTGAGCGCCACGATGATGCTCTACCCGCCGGACTGGATGCCGCTTCCCGTACGGATCTACGCCGCCACCGACCGCGGCTCCACCTTCACCGGCGCCGCCGTCGCGGTGGTCCTGATGGCGGCCACGCTGCTCGTCCTCCTGGCCGTCTCCCGGATCAGGACCCGCGCCTCCTACCGCTGAACTCGCCCGCGTCCACAAGTTCTTCAAGGAGTACACAACGCCATGCCCCGCCTTACCCGCGCCCCGCACCTCCGCACGGTCGCCGCCGTCACCGGCGGTCTCGTCCTCGCCGGAACCCTCACCGCGTGCGGCGGCAGCTCCGCCGCATCCGACGACAAGGTCGTCACCGTCTACAGCGCCGACGGCCTCAAGGGCGAGAACGGCGACGGCTGGTACGACCGGGTCTTCAAGGACTTCGAGAAGAAGACCGGCATCAAGGTCAACTACGTGGAGGGCGGCTCCGGCGAGATGGTGCAGCGCGCCGTCCGCGAGAAGTCCAACACGCAGGCCGACGTCCTCGTCACCCTGCCGCCGTTCATCCAGCAGGCCGACGAGCGGGGGCTGTTGCAGGCGTACGAGCCCAAGGGGTCGGACCAGGTCGACGGGGCCGGCAAGGACCCCGACGGCAAGTGGACCTCCGTCGTGAACAACTACTTCGGGTTCATCTACAACAAGAAGGAGCTGAGTGGCGGCAAGGCGCCCAGGACCTGGGAGGACCTCACCGACGGCTCGTACAAGAACAAGGTGCAGTACTCCACGCCCGGCGTCGCGGGCGACGGCACCGCCGTGCTCATCAAGGCGATGCACGACTTCGGCGGCAAGGGGCCGGCGATGGAGTACCTGAAGAAGCTGCAGAGCAACAACGTCGGCCCGTCCGCCTCCACCGGCAAGCTCGCGCCCAAGGTCGACAAGGGCGAGCTGCTCGCCGCCAACGGCGACGTCCAGATGAACTACGCCCAGTCCAAGGACATGCCGAACCTCGGCATCTGGTTCCCGGCGACCGCGAAGAGCCCGGACAGGCCCACCACCTTCGCGCTGCCCTACGCGGCCGGGCTCGTGACCAAGGCCCCGCACAACGCCAACGCCAGGAAGTTCCTCGACCACCTGCTCGGCGAGGAGGCGCAGCGGCAGGTCAGCGAGGTCGGCGGCGGGTTCTCCGCCCGCAGGGACATCAAGGCCACCGACGCCAACGCCGTCGCCCTCGACAAGATCATCGACGGGGTCGAGATCTTCGAGCCGGACTGGGCGGACGTCTCCGAGAACCTCCAGTCGTACGTGGAGGACTGGAAGTCGGCGACCGGCAGCTGAGCGTTCACCGACACATCACCGTCGCACCTCTGGCCCCACGGGGTCAGGTAGCGAAAAGATAACGGGTATGGACCCAACGCCCCTGGTGCGCCAGGGGCGTTGGCGTGCGCCGACCCCCGCCACCACGCTCTCCGGAGGAACACGTGTCGTCAGGCACCGGAATCACCCGCCGCTCGCTGCTCGTCTCCACCGCCGTCGCCGCCCTCGCCGCGGGCCCCCTCGCCGCCACCGCCAAGGCCGCGGCCAAAGCCCCGAAAGTCCTGGTCATCGGCCTGGACGGCGCCCTGCTCAACAGAATCGAGGACGCGGACACTCCCGCCCTGAAGGGGCTGATGGCCGCCGGTCTCACCGCGCCGAGCGCCCTCTACGCCGACCCGCTCGCCCCCACCTCGTCGGGGCCCGGCTGGTCGACGCTCATCACCGGCGTCTGGCCCGACAAGCACAAGGTCCTGAACAACGACTTCACCGGCCACCAGCTCGCGAAGTACCCGGACTTCATGACCCGGATCGAGGCCGCGAAGCCCGGCCTGCGGACGTACGCGGTCGCGTCCTGGAACCCCGTCACCGACATCATCTTCTCCGCGAAGGTCGACACCCGGGTCTCGACCCCGGCCGCCGAGTACGACGCGGGCACCACGTCGCGTGCCGTCGCCGAGATCGCGGACGGCGACCCCGACGCGGTCTTCGTCCACCTCGACAACGTCGACCACGCGGGACACGACAGCGGCGCCGCGAGCCAGGCCTACCTGGACGCGCTGCACGGCGTCGACACCCAGGTCGGGCGGATCCTCGCCGCCGTGAAGTCCCGTGCCACGTACGGGAACGAGAGCTGGCTCGTCATGATCACCGCCGACCACGGGCACACCGACGCGGGCGGCCACGGCGGCTCAAGCTGGGCCGAGCGCCAGACGTTCCTGATCGCCACCGGAGCCACCATCACCCCGGGCTCCGTCCGTCACGACGTCCGCATGCCCGACGTCGCCGCGACCGCCCTCGCCCACCTCGGCGTCGCCATCGACCCCGCCTGGGGCCTCGACGGGCGCCCCGTCCAGCAGCCGCGGCCCGACGACTTCGACGCCCTGCGGGACACCCTGCGCGGACCCGTCGACGAGGGCGGCATCGGGTCCGGCGTCCTCGGCTTCACCCACACGCCGCCGAGCGGCTGGACGGTCGACAACGCGAGGATGGGGAGCGGGGGCGTCACCGAGTGGCGCGGCTGGTCCTTCACCACGGACGAGTTCTGGACCAAGGCCGCCCGCGACCAGGGACGCGAGAACAACATCCGCGCACGCGGCGTCTTCGCGGTCGCCGACGGCGACGAGTGGAGCGACAGGACCACCTCGGGCACCTTCGACTCGACGCTGGTCAGCCCCCCGTACGACGTGCGGGGCGGGGCCGCGGCGACGCTCACGTACACGACGTACTACCGCCACGAGGCCCCGCAGAAGGGCGAGGTGCTCGTCTCCTACGACGGAGGGGCCCCGGTCGTCGTGAAGACGTACGCGGCGGACACGCCCTCCGTCGTCGAGAACATCGCGCTCAAGGTCCCCGCCGGCGCCCGGAAGGCACAGGTCCGCTTCCGCTACAGCGGGGGCAACAACTGGTACTGGACGATCGACGGGGTCAAGATCAGCGCGGCTTGATTAGGCTGTGGGCGTCGGCACAGCGCTGTCCCGGCGCCCCAGCCACCTCGTACACCGCAGGAGTGCACCGCATGGCAGAGCGCAAGCCCATCGAATCGTGGCTCACCGACATGGACGGCGTGCTCATCCACGAGGGAGTGCCGATCCCCGGAGCCGACGCCTTCATCAAGAAGCTGCGCGAGTCGGGCAAGCCGTTTCTCGTCCTGACGAACAACTCCATCTACACCGCGCGCGACCTCCAGGCCAGGCTGACCCGCATGGGCCTCGAAGTGCCCGTCGAGAACATCTGGACGTCCGCGCTCGCCACCGCGAAGTTCCTCGACGACCAGCGCCCCGGCGGTACCGCCTACGTCATCGGCGAGGCCGGCCTGACCACCGCCCTGCACGACATCGGGTACGTCCTCACCGACCACGACCCCGACTACGTGGTCCTCGGCGAGACCCGCACGTACTCCTTCGAGGCCATGACCAAGGCCGTCCGCCTCATCAACGGCGGCGCCCGCTTCATCTGCACCAACCCCGACGAGACCGGCCCCTCCACCGAGGGCCCGCTGCCCGCCACCGGAGCCGTCGCGGCCCTCATCACCAAGGCGACCGGCAAGAACCCGTACTTCGCGGGCAAGCCGAACCCGCTGATGATGCGGACCGGGCTGAACGCGATCGGCGCGCACTCGGAGACCAGCGCGATGATCGGCGACCGCATGGACACGGACGTCCTCGCGGGCCTGGAGGCGGGCATGGAGACGTTCCTGGTCCTCACCGGCCTGACGTCCCGCGCCGACATCGACCGGCACCCGTTCCGGCCGTCGAACGTCGTGGACTCCATCGCCGACCTGGTCGAACGCGTCTGATCCACGTCCGGTCCAACCCTGATCCGCGCCCGGGCCGCCCCGTTTGCCGCGCATCGAGATGCGGAGTCGCGCCGGTCGGGTGAACCTCGTAGGTGGAGGTTCATCACGATGCGTATATGTTCCCTTGCTGTCCGTGGGGCGGGGGCGGCCGTCGTTCTGGCCGTCGTCCTTCCCGCGGGCGCGGTCCAGGCCCACGACAACGGCTCCGTGCGGGCCACCGTCACCCCCGCGAGCACCGCGCCCGGCGCCACCGTGGAGGTGAGCGTGACGGGCTGCGGCGGGACCACCGGCACCGCCGGTTCCGGGGCCTTCGAGGGGGACGCCGAGCTCACCGGCCGGGACGGCGACAAGTACACGCTCAACGGCAGTGCGAGGATCAAGCACGGCGTCTCCGGTACGTACGACGTCACCGTCACCTGCGACGGCCACCCGCACCAGGGCGTCGGCACCGTCCGCGTCGAGCGGCACGACCCCGAACCGGTCTCCCCGGTGCGGGCCGGTGGCGGCGGCACCGCGCGGCTGGCCACGGTCGCGGAAGCGGACGCGGAGGCGAACGAGGCGGGCCCCGGCACCCGGCACGCCGTGATCGGCCTGATCCTCGCCGGGGTCGCCGCCGTCGCGGTGGCGTTCCGCAGCGTCCGCCGGCGCCGCTCCGAGTGACGGGCGGAACGGCATCATGTCCGGCACCGGACGCGCCTGCCGACCGGGACGGCTCCTGACCGGAGTCGCCTGGGCGGTCCTCCTGGTCGGCCTCTGCCTCTGGGGCAGCGGCATCACGGGCCTGCGCGGCGGCCTCATCGCACCCGCGACGGGCGACGTCGCCGCGGTCGGCCGCCCCCTCGGCATCGAACTGCCGCCCGCGCACGAACCGTTGACGCCTGCACGCCCCGAGCGCGTCGATGTGCCCGCGCTGAAGATCCGGGCCCCCGTGGCACCCCGCGGCCTGGACGGTGACGGCGCGATAGACCCGCCGTCCTTCGCCGAGTCGGACACCGTCGGCTGGTACGGCGGCGGCACCCGCCCCGGCGCCCCCGGCGCCGCCCTCTTCGTCGGCCACGTCGACACGGAGACCGAGCGCGCCGTCTTCTACGACCTCAGCACCCTGCGCCCCGGCGAGAAGGTCGAGGTCGCCCGCACCGACGGCAGGACCGCCGAGTTCACGGTGGAGGACGTCCAGGTCGTCAGCCGGGAACGCTTCGACGCGAAGGCGGCGTACGGCCCGCACGAGGACGGCCGCGCGGAGCTGCGCCTCATCACCTGCGGCGGCACCTTCGACAAGAACGCGCGCACCTACACGGCGAACGTGATCGTCTCCGCGTATCTGACCGGCGTGAGCGGGACTTGACCCGACCACAGGTGGCCCATGCACGCATTCCGTACCCAGCCCGGTCGGCGGCCCGCTCCCCCCGGAGCCGCCGACCGGGCTGGTCCTCGACCGCGCGCGCACGAGCTGCGGGAGAAACCCGGCGCCGGCGCGGGAGGTACGGGGACCATTCCCGAATTGCGGAACGGTCGACTGGCCGGGGGCTTGGGCCGTGCAACCGACTCTAGAACGAATGAGCGCGGGGGCCTAGAGGCGATGGCGACAGAATGACGCCAAGTCGCACACCCTTCTCTCTCCGTGATCACCGCAGGTGGGACGCCCTGCATCAGGAAGGTGCGGACCTACCCGGACGGAGCTTCTTCTTGTCGATCTTCCCCCTGATCACCTGGGTGGCCACAAGGTCGATGACCTGCTGTTCTCTGCGTGCGTAACCCCGCAGGGCCTCGAATGCCTCGTCCATGCCGGTGTGCCAGCGCTCGGCGAGCACACCTTTGGCTTGTTCCACGTGAATGCGGCTGTCCAGCGCGGTCTGCAATTGTTCCGAGAGGGCTCGGTATGCGCTGTGGGTGCGATGGTTGTGCAGGCCCGTGGCCGCGGCATCGGCCAGGGTCTGCGCGATCCGCAGCCCGAGTTCGGACGGCACTCCGTCCTCGGGTCCGCCCGGCCCGCTCTCCGCGCCGGCCGTCGCCACGAAGACGTTGAGCACGCCGAGCACCGTGCCGCCCCGCCGGATCGGCACCGCGTACGTCTCCCCGACGCCCTGCTCGCCCGCGCGCCGGGCGAAGTGCGGCCAGCGGGCCCCCGCCCCGTCGGGAAAGATCCGCGTCGGCCGCACCGGCAGCCCGGTGCTGAAGCTCTCCACGCACGGGCCTCCGTGGCACTGGATCTCCAGCAGCCCCCGCACCGCCGCCCGTCGACGGGCACAGGGAATGACGCGGACCGAGTCCTCCCCGCCGGTGTACATCACGCCGACGCCCCGGGCGCCGACCAGCTCCGTGCAACGGTCCGCGAGCCACTCCAGATAGCGCTCGATATCGAAATCCTCGGTCAGGGTGTCCGCGGTCTGCACCAGGACGTCCGCAAGCCGCAGTTCGCTGTCGCGGTCCCGCATGCCCCATGTACCTCCCCTCCCCGCAGACTGCGACTACCCATCCGGGGCAGGCTGTAACAGCTCTCCTACAGCTCTCCGCGCGGGCCGGACGAACCTCGTGGGCAGGGAAGACGTGTGTCAGGATTGAGAAACGGACAGTGCACCCGAGGGGGAGTGGATGTACCGCAAAGGCACCGGTCGCGGGCACGGTCTCGCGGCCAGGGGGATGCGGGCGGGAGCGGCGCTCGCGGGGGCCGCGCTGGTCCTCGCCGGGTGCTCCTCCGGCGGTGACTCGGAGGACGACACGTCGAGTCCGCCCGTCAAGCAGCAGCCCAAGGGCAAGGACCCGTACTGGGTCAACCCGGACGGGAACGCGGCCAAGCAGGTCGACGCGTACGCCGAGGACGGCAAGAAGGACGAGGCCGCGCAGATCCGCAAGATCGCCGAGCAGCCGGTCGCCGAATGGCTCGTCCCGGAGAACGCGGAGGACCAGGCGCGCGGATTCACCGAGGCGGCGGAGAAGGCCGACCGCGACGCGCTGCTCGTCCTCTACAACATCCCGCACCGCGACTGCGGCCAGTACTCGGGCGGCGGCGCGGCCGACGGCAACGCGTACCGCGCGTTCGTCGACCAGGTCGCCAAGGGCATCGGCGACCGCCACGCCACGGTGATCCTGGAGCCTGACGCGGTCCTGCACATGGTCGACAACTGCACGCCCGAGCAGTTCCACGAGGAGCGGTACGACCTCCTCAAGGGCGCCATCGGCAAGCTCAAGTCCCTGAAGAACACGAAGGTGTACCTGGACGCGGGCAACGCGGGCTGGAAGAACCCCGACTCGCTCTGGGAGCCCCTGCAGCGGTCGGGCGTCGGGCAGGCCGACGGCTTCTCGGTGAACGTCTCCAACTTCCAGACCACCGAGGTCAGCACGGAGTTCGGCAAGAAGCTGTCGGCGAAGATCGGCGGGAAGCCGTTCGTCATCGATACGGGACGCAACGGCGCTGGGCCGTACGACAAGGGCAAGGACCCCTGGTGCAACCCTCCCGGCCGCGCGCTCGGCGAGGCTCCGACGACGAGGACGTCCGATCCCCTCGTCGACGCGTACCTCTGGGTCAAGCGGCCCGGTGAGTCCGACGGCACGTGCCGGGGCGGCCCCAAGGCCGGCCAATGGTGGCCCGAATACGCGTTGGGCCTCACGAAGGCGTCCGGCTAGGGGCGCCCCTAGGGCACCCTCACCCACTGCGCCTTGCTCGGCGTGCCCTGGTCGTCCGTGACGAAGAGCATGTACCAGCCGGACTCGACCAGGGAGCGGTTCTTCGGAAGGGTCACGGAGACCGAACCCTTCGACTTCTTCAGGTCGAGCGCGATCGACGTCTGGTCGATGTCCGTGACGTGCGTCGAAGCACTCGGCTTGATGAGGCGGGCCGTCTTGATGGACGAGGAGTGCTTCGTGGGGAACGTTCCCGAGCCACCCCGTGCGATCGTCTTCGGCCCCGCGCCCAGCGACGGCTGCGAACCGTGGTACAGGTACGGCGGCGTGTAGATCTCGATGCGCTGCTCGAACACGCCCGGCTTCGTGTTGGCCTTGTCGGAGTAGAGCGAGTCGGAGCCGAAGAACATCACGCGGCCGTCGGGCAGCAGGATCGACCCTGAGTGGTAGTTGCGTCCCACCTCGGGGTCCGCCACCCGCTTCATCTCACCGGTCTTCGCGTCGTAGATCCGCGCCTGGTGGATGTTGGAGTCGCTGCGTCCGCGGTAGTCCTCGGAGCCGCCGGAGATGAGGACCGTGTCGTCGGGCAGCGTCGAGATCTGCGGGTAGCGCGTGCCCTTTTCCAGGGAGGGGCCGTCGACGAAGCGCGGCTGGTCCGCCTCGAGGTCGACGATGCGTGTCTTCTCGCTGGACTCCTTGGACTCGCCGACACCGCCGCCGCCGACCACCATGTACTTCTGGTCCTGGGCGGGCGGCAGTTCGACCGTGCCGGAGGTCTCCATGAGCTTCGGGTCGCTCAGGCCCGGGATGCCCTGCCACTTGTTGGTCTCCAGGTCCCAGACGCCGGGCTTGCGGCCGACGTCGTCCGGGCCGTACCCGGCGTTGGAACCGGAGTAGAACAGCTTGCCGTCGGCCATCTGGAAGATCGCCGGGTAGGTCGGGAACTGACGGATGCCCTTGGTGTACGTCCACTTCTTGGTCTTCGGGTCGTACACCTCGTTCTTGCCCGGGACGAGCTGCCCGATCTCGTCGAGGCCCGAGGTGGAGAGGATCTTGCCGTCGGTGAGCGTGGTCAGCGTGGGGTACCAGCGCGCCTCGTTCATCGGGTCGACCTTGATGTACCGCTCGGCGACCGGGTCGAACTCGAAGGTGTCCTTGATCCCCTGGAAGTCCTTCTTGTCCAGGGCGAGTTTCTGCGCCATGCCGTAGACGTTGCGGGTGTCGGCGCCCTTCAGGCCCTGGATGCGGTAGTTGTCCTGGGTGCCCGTCTCGTGTTCCGCCCCGCTCTGCTGCGCCTCCACGTAGACCCGGCCGAGGCCCGGCTCCGTGCGCACGAACGCGCCGGTCTGCTTGTCGAAGACCTTCTTCGCCTTCTCGACCAGGATGTTGTCCTGGGAGACGAACGTCTTGCCGTTCTTCTTGCCGGTGAACTTCGTCCCCTTGGGGATCGTCTTCGGTTCGTCCGGATCCTCGTTGTGGACGATCATCAGGCCGCCGGCCTTGGTGATGTCGCCCTTCAGCTTCTCGTAGCGCTGCGTGCCGCCCGCGATCAGCAGATTGCCGTTGCCCAGCTGGGTGTGGCCCGTGCAGAACAGGTCGGTGGGCGTCGGGATCTTCTTGATGGTGTTCTTGACCGGGTCCCACAGCCGGGTGTCGAACTTCTTCCTGTCGAAGTTCTTCTGGTTGTTGCCGGACCCGGCGACCAGCAGGACCTTGCCCGTGTGCAGGAGCGCCGCGTGGATGGTGTTCTGGCGGTACTCCTCCGGGAAGTCGATGACCTCCCAATGGCCGTTGTCCGCCTTGTACTCCGGCTTGTTGATCTTGTAGTCGTGGTACTTCTCGGAGCCCACGCGCCACAGCCACGGGCCGTTCATCCCCGCCAGCGCGAGGACGACCGCCGCGCCTATCGCGATGCGGCGGGCGCGACGGCGGCTGGAGGGGTCTTTCATTTCTTACGTCCCCCAAGGGAAATCTGCATGGTCTGGTCGGGCGCGGCCCAACTGGGCTTCTGCTGCGCGGGGTGCGGCGCGGCCTGCGGTGCGGGCGGGCCGGCGTGCGGCGGCTGCGCCATGGCGTCCCGCTGCTGCGGGACGGTCGCGTCCGGCGCGGGCGGCGGCTTCTTCTTGTCCTGCCGCATGCCCCAGCGCCACGCGAAGATCGGCGCGGCCGTGATCAGCAGGGCGAAGGTGGCCCAGGTGATCATCGCCGGGTGGGAGTGGCCGTACATGAAGGAGGCGGCCATCGAGGCGCCGAAGACCAGGATGAAGAACAGGTGGATCCGGAAGGTCCCGAACAGGGTGTCGGGGCTCGCCGAGTCGCCCTTGGGGGTCACCACGAACTTGCTCTTGCGGCGCAGGGCCGCGTCCATCAGTGAGCGGGCGTAGACGGGCGCGGAGAGCGCCGACATCACCATGCCCGCCACACCGCCGGAGCCCTCGGGCTCGTGCGGGGAGACGTTGTGCCTGCGGTTCCAGATGTACAGGCCGATCTGCAGCGCGGAGGCGTTGCCGTAGAGCATCAGCCAGATGGTCGGGTCGATGTTCACGCCGGACGCGCCGAGACCCAGGAACAGCGCACAGCTCAGCGCCGCGAGGATCCAGTTCATGGCGGACATCGGGTAGAAGATGACCATCATCGTGTAGTTGAAGAGACGGCCCGGGGGCAGCGAGAACGGTGCCTTCCAGAACTGCTTGAGGATCGTCTCGTACGTTCCGCGGGACCAGCGCAGCTGCTGGGTGAAGAAGTCCGTCCAGGCGTTGGGGCCCTCGCCGACGGCGAGCACGTCCGGCGTGTAGACCGACTTCCACTTCTTGCCGGTGGCCGGGTTGGTGGCGCGGTGGATCTCGAACCCGGTCGCCATGTCCTCGGTGATCGAGTCGTACAGGCCACCGATCTGCTTCAGGGCCTTGATGCGCACCGCGTTGGAGGTGCCGACGAACATCGGGGCGCCGTACGCGTTGCCCGCGCGCTGGATCAGCGCGTGGAAGAGGAACTGCTGCGACTCGGCGGCCTTGGTGACGAAGTTGTCGTAGTTGCCGTAGACCTGCGGGCCGATGACGAAGCCGACGTTCTCGTCCCGGAAGAAGCCGAGCATCCGCTCCAGGTAGTTCGGCATCGGGACGTGGTCGGTGTCGACCGAGGCGAAGTAGTCGTAGTCGTCGCCGTGGGCGTCGAGCCAGGCGTTGTAGTTGCCGTGCTTGGTCCTGGCGCGGTGCGGGCCCTTCGTCATGTTCCACTTCGCGACGCCCTTGCGGGAGAAGTGGTGGACGCCGAGCCGCCGGCAGACCTCCTTGACCTCCGGGTCGTCACCCTCGTCGAGGAGCCATACGTGCAGCAGACCGCGGTGACGGATCCTGACCGCGGCCTCCAGCGTCTTCGTCACCATCTCGATCGGCTCCTTGCCGGGCACGAACGAGGTGAGGAAGGCGACTCTGGTGCCGGTCTCGGGCACCACGGGTATCGGGTCGCGGGCGACGAGCGTGGCGTGCGCGTTGGAGAGCACGTTCATGCAGCGGAAGAACTCGATCAGACCGATGGATATGAGCATGACGACGTCGAGGACCGGCAGCCAGTCGTTGGCGACGTAGTCCCGCTCCGTCCAGTGCTCGGGCTGGAGCAGCCAGCCGAGCAGCACCAGGGAGAGCAGCGGGGCCGCGCCCAGCATCAGCGCGGCCCGTACCTTGTGCGGCTCCTGCGAGAGCAGTGAGCGGTACCTCACCTTGTAGGGCTTGCTCGGGTCGGGCTGCGTCAGCGGGCCCGCGAGCCGGCTGTAGTGCTCGTAGTCGTACCGCGGCAGGGTCTTCTTGATTCTTCGGAAGCCACCCGTCGTGTGCGACGGCACCCGGAGCTGGGTCGTCTCTGACGGGTCGTTCTGCCGCGCGCCCGTCGGCGTCGACGTCATGAGTATCCCCCCGCACGCGGTCACCCGCGTGTTCGTAGGTCGTTCCGTCCGCTCCGGTGCCCCTGGACCTTCACGAACGCATCAGCAGCAGGCCGACTTGTCCTAAGACATGGAAAGGCGACCTTCCGGTTGCATGATGCCCCCCTCGACATCGCTTCATGAACGGGACCCCCGTCCCTGTCCCGCCGCGGTCGTCTCGGGCCCCCAACTGCCCCGTATCGCCCGCCTCATGAGAGCCAATGGCTCCAGGACAGGGTTCTACGCCTTACGGCATGATCGCAAGAGCGATACAAGGGGTTTACCGGTCATACGAGCGATTTGGTGCGTCTGTTGGGACAGGTGAGCCCAAACGGGTTCGAATGTTGCCGAAGTGTTCGCGTATGGCCTGCTCAGCCCGGAGGGCGTCGCCGGAGCGCACCGCTTCCAGAATCTCGCGGTGCTGACGACAGGTGATCTTGGGGTCCGGTGGTACGTCCACGAGATCCGTCCGGACCCGGTGGAAAGCGTCCCAAAACGCTTCCAGAACCTCGCCCAGGAGCAGGTTTCCGAGGCCGCGGTACAGCGTGGCGTGAAACGCACGGTCGGTCTCGGCCCGCACCTCGCCCTCCGGGGAGGCCGCCTCGGCCTCCATCCGTGCGACGAGCGCGTCCAGTTCGGCCAGGTCGGCCTCGGGTACGCGGCCCGCGAGGCGCGCGATGAGCCCGGTCTCCACGGCCTCCCTCAGCTCCAGGAGCTGGAGCAGGCTGTCCTCGCCGCGGTAGTGGCCCGCGACCGTGCGGAAGGCCAGGCCCTCGATCATCGGTGCGACCGACATCGGGCCGACATACGTCCCGAAACCGTGCCGGATCTCCACGATTCCCATGGCCTGGAGGGCCTTCAGGGCCTCCCGCACGGAGTTCCTGCTGACCCCGAGGCGCTCCATCAGCTCGGGCTCGGTCGGCAGCGAGGCCCCGGAGGGCAGCCTCGAATCGATGATCAGCTTCTTGATCCGCTCCTGGATGTCTCGCGCCATGGCGACACGGTAGCGGTACGCGCACGGCGGCCGGTCCCTGTACGGCGGCCGGTCCCCGTACGGGAACGACGAAGGCCCTCCGCGTGAACGGAGGGCCTTCGCTGTCTGTGCGCCGCCAGGGACTCGAACCCCGGACCCGCTGATTAAGAGTCAGCTGCTCTAACCAACTGAGCTAGCGGCGCCTGCTGACCTGGAGAACTCTACCGGATGTCCGGGGGTGCTCCGAACCACCCGGCGGGCGCCCGCCGGGCCCGGGCGGTGGGGAGGCGGGGGCGCCGGGGGAGGCAATGCATCATTCGGACCGTCAACATGCGGTATCCCGGGACGGTTGAGAAACTGACGGACGTGCAGATGCGAGAACATTCTTTTCCGGGGTGTGAGGGGAATCGCATGGAGACCGCTCCGGCATTCGAGGAATTCACCCCCGAGAGCGACTGCGACTGTCCCGGCTGTATTCAATGGCGGCGCACGGCGCCGCACGCTCTCCCGCCCCGGCTCGGCGGCCACCCCGCGGCATACGGCGCGCGCCGCGCGCTCGTCCTCGCCGCGGCCGCGGGCACCGTGCTCGGCGGCCAGACGCTGCCCGCGGCGGCATCCGCCGAGGTGGGAGGCCACCTGGCGGACAGGGGCGCGAGCCCGGGCGCGGGCCTGAGGGTGGCTCCCGCCGACGAAGGACCCGGCACCCCGCAAGGCGGCAAGAGCCCGCTGCACGGCCGCACGGCCACCGCCGCACCGGGCCCGCCGGGCGTCGCCGCCGTCCGGGCGACCACCCGGGCGGCGATCATCAACCGGGCCGAGAAGTGGGTCGCGGCGCAGGTGCCGTACCGCATGGACGCGTACTGGTCCGACGGCTACCGGCAGGACTGCTCGGGCTTTGTCTCGATGGCCTGGAACCTGAGCGGAAACGAATGGACGGGCAGTCTCGGCACGTATGCCGTGCGCATTGCCAAGGACCAGCTGCAGCCCGGCGACATTCTTCTGTTCCACAATCCGGCGGACCCCAACAAGGGATCGCACGTCACCCTTTTCGGGGGCTGGACGGACTCCGCGCACACGCAATACCTCGCCTACGAACAGGCGCGTCCGCACGCCAGGAAACAGGCGACTCCCTATGCCTACTGGACCAACGGGAACCGCTATCTGGCCTACCGCTACAAGGGCGTGGGCGGCGGCACCCCGGGCGGCTCGGGCTCGGCGGACTCCGCCACGACCCGGTACCCGGGCGCGGGGTCCTTCGGTCCCGGGGCGAACAACGGATACGTGACGCAGCTCGGCAGGGCACTGGTCGCCCGCGGGGGCAAACGGTTCTACCGGTCGGGCCCGGGGCCCCGCTGGAGCGACGCCGACCGCAGGGCGACGCAGGCGTTCCAGCTGGCGCAGGGCTGGCGGGGCAAGGACGCGGACGGGCTGCCGGGGCCGACGACGTGGACGTACCTGATGAAGGGGAAGGGCCGGGACATCCCGAAGGCGGGCGCGCCGGGGCCCGGCGCCGCCGCGGGCGCCACCGCGGGCGCCCCGGCCTACCCGGGGCGTGACATCTTCCGGCCCGGCCGCTCGCACCCGGCGATCGAGCGGCTCGGCAGACAGCTGGTGAGGAAGGGCTTCGGCAAGCACTACGCACGGGGCCCGGGCCGAACCTGGAGCGAGAGCGACCGCCGCAACGTGGAGGCGTTCCAGCGCTCCCAGGGCTGGCGCGGCACGGCAGCCGACGGCCATCCGGGGCCGGAGACGTGGCGGCGGTTGTTCCGGTGAGCGGGGCGGCGGAGGTGCCGGGGGGCGGGGCGCCGCTGGCGGGCGGAGTGAGTCCGCCGGTGGGTGGTGTGAGTCCGGTGGCGGGTGGCGTGGGTCCGGTGGCGGTGGCGGGTGCGGTGAGTCCGCTGGTCAGTGACGCGAGCTCTTCGGCGGGCGCGGTGAGTCCGCCAGTGGGTGGCGTGGGGCCTTCGGTGGGCGTGGTGAGTCCGCCGGTGGACGACGCGAGGCCGCCGGGTCGGCGGTGTGTGCACGTACGAGATCGAGGTCCGAACGAGTCGGAGGCACGGATGAGTGCGACGGCAGCTTCACAGCCCCAGTCCCCCCAGTCCCGCCAGTCCCCGCAATCCCCTCCGTCCTCTCAGACTCCTCCGTCCTCTCAGGCCCCTCCGTCCTCGCAGTCCCCTCAGCCGTCGCAGTCCGACGGGGTCTCCGAGTCCGGTGTGCGTGCGCTGCGGGTGATTCAGAGCGAGGCCACCACCGAGATCCCCGTGCACCTCCTCTTCCGTGACGACCCGGACGACGCGACGGGCGTTCCGCTCGCGCCCGCCGTGGTGCGGCGCAGGCAGGGGTCGGGGGAGCAGCCGCGGGTGACGCGGCGGAGCACGCCGTACGTGACCGCGCCGGTCGCCCGGCCCGTGCCCGACGTCGACCCGGCTCTCGTGGCGCGCCGGGCGCGCGTCCTGCCGGGGCTCGCCGGGGTGCTCGGCGGATGCGCGGGCGTCGCCGGGTGCGCGCTCTCGATGTGGTGGGCGGGCGTGCTGCCGGAGCCCGCGCTGCGGGTGACGGGGCTGCCCGGGTACGAGGGCGCCGGGCTCGGCGCCGCACAGTGGGCGTCGCTCGCCGGGTCGGGGACGCTCGGCCTCTTCGGGTTCGGCGGACTCGCGCGCGGGCGGGTCGGGCGGGCCTGGGTGCTCACCCTCTTCGGCCGCTACCGGGGCACGGTCCGCCGCACCGGCCTCATGTGGGTCAACCCGCTGCTGCTGCGCCGCCGTGTCGACGTACGGCTGCGGCACTGGCGGAGCGAGCCGATGCCGGCCGTGGACCGCAGCGGCGTCGCGCTGCGGGTCGTGCTCCTCGTGGTGTGGCGGGTCAAGGACCCGGCGCGGGCGACGCTCGCGGTCGAGGACCACCAGGAGTACCTGCGGGAGTGCGTGGAGGCGACCACGGCACGGGTCCTCTCGCGGCTGCCCGCCGACGCCTTCCACGAGGACGGCCCGACCCTGCGCGACGCCGACGCCGTGGGCGCCGCGCTGACCCGGGCGCTCGCCGCCGACGCGGAGGCGGTGGGCGTCGAGATCTTCTCGGCACAGCCGAGCCGCATCGAGTACGCCCCCGAGGTCGCGGACGTGATGCGGCGCCGCCGGGTCGCCGCCCTCGACGCGCGGCACCGCGACACCGTCCTGACCTCGGTGGTCGACTCGGTCGAGGACACGGTGACGCGGCTGACGACCCGGGGGCTCGTGGAGCTGGACGACTACGAGCGCAAGGCTTTGGTGAAGGACCTGACGGTGGCGTTCTATACGGGCCATGGAGAACACCGATGACGTGCAGAACGCCGATGACGTGGAGAACGCGGGCGGGGCGGCCGCGACCGCGGCCGGGGCGATCGGGCTCGCGGAGCTCGCCGCCGACGCCTGGCGGCTGACGGACGGCGGCGTCCCGCGCACCGTCCTCGGCATCGCCGGCCCACCCGGCACCGGCAAGTCGACGCTCGCGCGGGCCCTGGCCGACCGGATCGGGGAGGGCGCCGCGTATCTGCCGCTGGACGGGTTCCACCTCTCCAACGGCCAGCTGGCGCGGCTCGGCCTCACCGCCCGCAAGGGCTCGGAGCCCAGTTTCGACGTGGCGGGATACGTCGCCCTGCTGCGCCGCGTACTCGAAGACCCGGGGCACGACATCTACGTACCCGATTACGACCGCACGCTGAACGAACCGATCGCGGCCCGCCACCTCGTCGCCCCGGGAGCCCGTCTCGTGATCACCGAGGGGAACTATCTCGCCTGCGATCTGCCCGGCTGGCGGGAGGCGCGGGCGCTGATGGGGGAGTGCTGGTACCTGGACTCACCTGGAGAGGTACGTCAACAGCGGCTCATGGAGCGTCAGTTGGCGGGCGGGCGGACGCCGGAGCAGGCCGCGGAGTGGCTCGCGACGAACGACGGGCCCAACGGTGAACTCGTGGAGACCTCGCGCCGACGATGCGGACGGATCCTCTCCACGATTGGTATGGACATGTTCAACTAACGGCAATAACCTCAGACTTGGTCTAGACCGCAGTGCGCGCACGTCCCACGGAACCCCACGTTCGGCAGGAGCGGCACATGCGAAACAAGAAGATGTACGCGGCCATGGTCGGCCTCGGCACGGTCGGCGCGTTCGCGCTCTCCGCCGGGGGCGCGAGCAGCCACGGCTACACGGATCTGCCGGCCAGCCGGCAGATCAACTGTGCGAAAGGCGTGGTGACGAACTGCGGCTCCATCCAGTGGGAGCCACAGAGCGTCGAGGGGCCCAAGGGCTTCCCGGCCGGGGGTCCTGCCGACGGCAAGATCTGTTCGGCGGGCATCGCCGGATTCGACCAGCTCAACTCGCCCAAGGCGCCGAACGGCGGGGCCTGGCCGACGACGAAGGTGAGCGGCGGCCAGAACTACACGTTCCGCTGGCAGTTCACCGCGCGCCACCGCACCACGGACTTCAAGTACTACATCACCAAGCAGGGCTGGGACGACAGCAAGGCGGTGACCAGGTCCGCCCTGGAGACCACGCCGTTCCTCAATGTGCCGTACAACAGCCAGCAGCCGCCCGCGACCCTCTCGCACAGCGGCACGATCCCCGGTGGCCGCAGCGGGCACCACGTGATCGTCGCCGTCTGGACGGTCGCGGACACGGCGAACGCGTTCTACGCCTGCTCGGACGTCCAATTCTGATGCCGAGCGGCGCTCGAGAGTTCTGAGCGGCGCTCGAGAGTTCTGAGCATTGCTTGAGGAACTTCCCCTCACCCCACGGGTAGGTTCTGCGCACGCCGTGCCGACCTCACGGCGTGCGCAGAGCCGCACGCACGCATCGTGCGCGGCCGGAACAGACCGCGGGGGTCCTCATGGAGTTCATGTTCTACGCCCTGCCCGGAATCATCGCCGTAGGGGTGCTCTTCATGGCCGCTCAGGTGGTCAGGCGCTCCACCCAGCTGAGCCGGGCCTGGAACAGCGGTCTGACGGCGGAGGCGCGCTGCCTGCGCACGTACACGACGACCAGCGGCAGCGACGACAGCGTCTCCACGACCCTGCACCACGTCTACGAATTCCTCACCCGCGAGGGCCGCTCCGTCCGCTTCGAGGAGGAGGACGGCCCGGCGACGACCGTCGAGGGCGACATCGTCACCGTGCACTACACGGCCGAGAGCCCCGAAGCCGCCACCGCCCACGCGCCGCGCCCCTTCGCGATGGCGGCGGGCACGGTGGCGATGCTCTGCTTCCTCGGCCTGATGCTGGCGTTCTGCGTCTTCTTCATGACGACCGTGCACTCGTTCTTCGAGGCCGACGACATGTTCACCGACATGCCGTGACGCTCCACTTCTGACGCGGCGTCAATTATGGTGCGCGCCCATGGAGTCCACCGGAGCAACGGTCGCGGAACTCGTACAGGCGCGGTGGGGCGACCACCGCACCGGCCTGCGCCACGCGGGCGGTGAGCTGTCCCACCACCAGATGGCGGCGGGCGCGGCGGCCAGAGCCGCGCTCCTCGCCGACCTGCTGCCGCGCCACGCCGCACCGCACATCGGCGTTCTGCTCGACAACACCCCCGAGTACCCGCTCTGGCTGAGCGCGGCCGCCCTCGCGGGCACGGCCGTCGCGGGCATCAACCCCACCCGGCGCGGCCCGGAGCTGGCCCGCGACATCCTGCACACCGACTGCGCGGTCCTCGTGACGGAACGCGCCCACCTGCACCTGCTCGACGGCCTCGAACTCCCCGGCGTTCGCCTCCTGGTGACCGACACCGACGCCTACACGCACCTCCTCGCGCCCTACGCCGACGCCACCCCCGAGATCGCCCCCACCGTCCGCCCCGGCAGCCGCATGCTGCTCTACTTCACGTCCGGCTCGACCGGCGCACCCAAAGCGGCGATCTGCAGCCAGGGCAGGCTCGCCGCGGCCGGCCGTTCCCTGGTCGCGCACTTCGGCGTGCGCGCCGACGACACCCACTACATCTGCATGCCCATGTTCCACGGCAACGCGGTGATCGCCGACTGGGCCCCCGCGCTCGCCGCGGGCGCGGGTGTGGCGCTGCGGGCCCGCTTCTCCGCGTCCCGGTTCCTGTCCGATGTGCGGGAGTTCGGTGCCACGTACTTCACGTACGTCGGCCGCGCGGTCCAGTACGTCCTCGCCACGCCCGAGCGGCCCGACGACCGCGACAATCCGCTGCGGGTCGGCTTCGGCACCGAGGCGGGAGCGGTGGACGCGGCACGCTTCGAGAAGCGGTTCGGGGTGCGGCTCGTCGAGGGGTACGGATCCTCCGAGGGCGGCGCGGCGATCCAGCGCACCCCGGGCACGCCCCTGGGAGCGATCGGCCGGCAGGCACCCGGCGACGACCTCGCGGTCGTGGACCCGGACACGCGCCGGGAGTGCGAGACCGCCCGCTTCAGCGCGTCCGGCCGACTGCTGAACGGCGAGGCGGCGATAGGGGAGTTGGTGAACCGGGGGCCGAACCCCTTCGAGGGGTACTGGCGCAACGACGAGGCCCAGGCGGAACGCCGACGGGACGGCTGGTACTGGACGGGGGACCTCTTCTACCGCGACGGCGACGGCTACCTCTACTTCGCGGGACGCACGGACGACCGGCTGCGGGTGGACAGCGAGAACCTGGCGGCGGCGATGATCGAGAACATCCTCGCGCGGTACGAGGGGGCGGCGGCCGTGGCGGTGTACGCGGTGCCGGACCCGGTCGCGGGCGACCAGGTGATGGCGGCGCTCGCCCCGCCCCCCGACACCCCCTTCGACCCGCTCGCGTTCGCCGAATTCCTCGTCACACAGCCCGACTTGGGGACGAAGATGACACCACGTTTCGTGCGGGTGGTCCCGCGCATGCCGGTGACGGCGACGAACAAGGTCGCCCGGGGCGAACTGCGCCGCGAGGGCTTCCGCTGCGCCGACCCGGTCTGGTGGCGCCCGCCCGGCGCCTCCGTGTACGAACCCCTGACACCGGCGGACACGGAGACCCTGCTGGGCCACTACCGGGCCCAGGGCCGCGACGCCCTCCTGACGTAACCGCCGTCACGACCGATTACGATCCACGACCATGAGCGCGTCAGAACAGACCGAGCCGCAGGACCACCTCCACGACGAGGACGCGCCCCACGAGGGCCCCACCCCCGCCGCCCGCGCCCGGCGCGCCCGCATCGCCGCGGCCTCGCTGCTCATGGCCGCCGCCGCGGTCGTCCTCGCCCTGCGCCTGGCCAGCCGCTCCTCCGTCCTCGTCGTCGGCGTCTACGGCCTGCTGCTCATCCTCTGCGGCGGCGTCATCGAACTGAGCCGCCGCGGCCGCACCCGGCTCGGCACGTATCTGCTCGCCGCGGGCCTCGCGGCGGCACTGGTCATGGACGGGTTCGTCCTCTCGTAACGTCCCTGCGCGAGCGTCCCCGTGCTCAGGACTCCAGGTACCGCAGCACCGCGAGCACCCGGCGGCTGTATCCCGTCGTGCGGTGCAGGCCCAGCTTGTCGAAGATCGCGTTGAGGTTCTTCTCGACCGCGCTCAGGGAGATGTGCAGCTTCTCGCCGATGGCCGCGTTGGTGTGGCCCTCGGCCAGTGCCTCCAGGACCGTGCGCTCCCTCGGGGTGAGGCGGGTCAGCGGGTCGACGTGGGTGGTGCGGATGAGCAACTGCCGTACGACTTCCGGGTCGATGGCGGCGCCTCCCGCGTGCACCCGCTCCAACGCGTCCAGGAACTCCTCGACCTGGGCGACCCGGTCCTTGAGGAGGTATCCGACGCGCTCGGCGCTCGAAGTGAGCAGCTGGGCCGCGTAGTTGCGCTCCACGTACTGGGAGAGGACGACCACGCCGATCTCCGGGCGCAGTTCACGGATGCGCACCGCCGCGCGCAGGCCCTCGTCGGTGTGGTCGGGCGGCATCCGGATGTCGGTGACGACGACGTCGGGGGCGTGCGCCTCGACCTCGCGAAGGAGCGCGTCGGCGTCGCCCACGGCGGCGAGGACCTCGTGGCCCTCCTCGGCGAGCAGCCGGACCAGGCCCTCCCGCAGCAGGGTCGAGTCCTCGGCGAGGATTACGCGCACGGCAGCTCCGCGGTGATCGTGGTGGGTCCCCCGAGGGGGCTGTCGACACGCAGTGTGCCGTCGAGCGCGGCGACCCGGCTGCCCAGTCCGGTGAGCCCGCTGCCTGCCGGGTCCGCACCGCCGACGCCGGTGTCGCGGACGAGGACGGTGAGCGTCGAGCCCCGCTGCCGTACGCACACGGAGACCTCGTCGGCCGCCGCGTGCTTGGCGGCGTTGTTCACCGCCTCCGACACGACGAAGTAGGCGGCCGTCTCGACGGCGGACGGCAGCGGCTCCGGTACGTCGTACTCCATGCGCACGGGCACCGCGCACCGCTCCGACACCCCGCCGAGCGCCTCGCGGAGCCCGAGGCCGTCGAGCGCGGTGGGGTAGACCCGCCAGGCCACCTCGCGCAGTTCGGTGAGGACCTCCTGCGCCTCCTTGTGTGCCTGTTCGAGCAGGGCGTCGGCCCGCTCGGGGGTGCGGCCGCGGCGGGCCCGGCCGAGCAGCATGGCGAGGGCGACGAGCCGCTGCTGGACGCCGTCGTGCAGGTCGCGCTCGACGCGGCGCCGCTCCACGTCGACCGCGTGCACGACCGCGGCGCGGCTGGTGGCCAGCTCGTCGATGCGGCGCTGGAGGAGTTCCCGCTCGGAGGGGCCGAAGCACTCACGGGCCAGCCGGGCGTCCTGCTCGGTCAGCGCGCGCAGCCCCTGCACGGCGAGGAAGAGCAGGGTGCCGCCGAGCACGACCTGACTGACCACGTCCACCCAGGTCATCGTGGAGCGGGTGGTGAGGGAGACCGCGAAGATCCCCGCGAGGACGGCGCCGAAGTCGACGAGACCGACCACGACGGCGCACAGCAGCCCGGAGTACGTGCGGGCCGCGAGGTAGCGCAGGATCTGCCGGTCGTCGGCGCGGTGCTCGGGGAACACGTCGTGGAAGAAGAGGGACCGGCGCCCGCGCTCCAGCGCGGTGAGCCTGCGGGCGCCCGCCGCGAGCAGGGCATGGGCGCGGACGCGGGTGCGCGGCCAGAGCAGGAACGCGCCGAGGGCCGCCCCCGCGACGACGAAGTACAGCAGCCCGAGCAGGGCGGTCAGGCACCCCACGAGCACCCCGGCGACCCGCATGAGCAACGGCGCGGCTACGGGTTCCCTCACATCTCCCGACACTAGCCGAGCCCTAGGAAGAGCGGCGGTGGCGGGCCTCGGCGGCGGGCCCCGGCCCCTTCCGCGACCGCACGCGCACCGCCACGTACACCGCGAGGGCCCCGAGGGCCAGCACCAGGACGGCCTTGGAGAGCAGCCCCACGTACGTCTCGACCGCGTCCCACTGGTCGCCGAGCCAGTACCCGGCGAGGACGAGCACCGAGTTCCAGACCAGGCTGCCCAGCGCGGTCAGGGAGAGGAAGACCGGCAGCCGCATGCGCTCCACACCGGCCGGTACGGAGATCAGGCTGCGGAAGATCGGCACCATCCGTCCGAACAGGACCGCCTTGGTGCCGTGCTTGGCGAACCACGCCTCGGTCCGCTCCAGGTCGGCGGGCTTCACCAGCGGCAGCTTCGCCCACAGGGCGTGCATGCGCTCGCGCCCGAAGACCACCCCGATCCCGTACAGGGCGGCGGCGCCGACCACCGAGCCGAGCGTCGTCCAGAACAGCGCGGAGGCGAGGCTGATCACGCCCTGCCCCGCGGCGAAGCCGGTCAGCGGCAGGATCACCTCGCTGGGCAGCGGCGGGAAGAGGTTCTCCAGGGCGATGGCGAGTCCCGCACCGGGACCGCCCAGGGTGTCCACGAGGTCCGCGGCCCAGCCCGCGATGCCGCCGGCCGGCTCCTGGGGGAGGGCGAGAGTCATGAGGTCCATGGCAGCAACGCTAGAAATCGCAGGTCGGCGCCGGTATGGGGGTTGCCGTCGGGTGAGGGTGCGGTTTCCCGCACCCGGTCGGGAGCTGGTCGGGAGCACCCCCTGGGACCAGGTACTATTAATGAGTCAGCAGGCGCCGCTAGCTCAGTTGGTTAGAGCAGCTGACTCTTAATCAGCGGGTCCGGGGTTCGAGTCCCTGGCGGCGCACTTGCGAATGCCGAAAGGGCGTTCCCGGTCTCCGGGGACGCCCTTTCGGCGTACCGGCACCGGGGTTCCGCTAGATCGCGAGCGAGAGCAGCACCGGCGCCGCCCCGCGGTTGAGCGTGTCCGCGGCCTCCCGCAGCCGGTGGGCGTGCTCGACCGGCAGGGACAGGGCGAGGCAGCCGACGGCGGAGCCCGCGGTGATGGGGACGGCCGCGCAGACCGTGCCGACCGCGTACTCCTGGAGGTCGAGGACCGGGACCGTGGCGGGCTGCGACGCGAGGCGGTTGAGCAGGACCTGCTCGTTCGTGATCGTCCGTGAGGTGAGGCGGGCCATCTTGTGGCGCGAGAGGTGGTCCCTGCGGCCGTTCACGTCGAGCTGGGTGAGCAGGCTCTTGCCGACCGCGCTGGCGTGGGCGGAGGAGCGGAAGTCGACCCATTCGTTGACCGCGGGGGTGCGGGGGCCCGCCGCGAAGTCGGTGACGCGGACCTCGCCGTCCACGTACCGGCTGATGTAGACCGCGGCGCCGATGGAGTCGCGCAGCCCGTCCAGCGTGCGCTGCAGCTTCTCGCGCAGCGCCTCCGCGTGGTCGCGGGTCGAGCCGATCCTGCTGAGGGTCTCACCCGTGACGTACGCCCCGCGGGTGCCGTCGTCCGTGAGCTGTTCGACGTACCCCTCGCTGGACAGCATGCGCAGGAGGGGGATCAGCCGGTCGAGGGGCAGTCCGGTGTCGCGGGCGATCCGGGTGGCGGTCACTCCGGTGCCGTGCCGTGCGACGGTCTCGAGGACCCGCAGGGCGCTCTGGACGGAGCGGTGCGGCGTGATCACCTCGTGCTGCAACGCCACGGCTTCCCCCTGCGTGGAACGGTTCCGGACAGTCGGGCTCGGTTCCACGATAGCCGTCAAATGACGTATGCGGAGAGTCTGTTGGGGACATTGGTGGCGCGTTCCGTGCCTGTCAACAGGAACGCGCCACTCTGGCATATGCCCAGGTCACGACCCGGACGGTCGGCCCGTCCCAGCTGTCACAGCACCGCACTCAGGAATTCACGCGTGCGCTCGTGCTCCGGCTCGGTGAAGATCTTCTCCGGGGTGCCGGACTCGATGACACGGCCGGAGTCGAACATGAGTACCTGGTCGGAGATGTCCCGCGCGAAGTTCATCTCGTGCGTCACGCACAGCATCGTGATGTCCGTGGTGTGCGCGATGTCGCGGAGCACGTCCAGGACGCCCGCCACCAGCTCGGGGTCGAGCGCGGACGTCACCTCGTCGAGCAGCAGCACCTGCGGGCGCATCGCCAGCGCCCGCGCGATGGCCACCCGCTGCTGCTGGCCGCCGGAGAGCTGCGTCGGGTACGCGTCGCAGCGGTCCCCGAGCCCCACCAGGTCGAGCAGCTCGCGGGCCCGCTCCTCGGCCTCGTCCTTGGAGAGCCCGAGGACGGAGACGGGCGCCTCGGTGATGTTCCGCAGCACCTTCATGTTCGGGAAGAGGTTGAACTGCTGGAACACCATCCCGATGTTCTTGCGGACCTCGCGGACGTGCTTCTCGCCCGCGGGCACGAGCTTGCCGTTCTTCTCCTCGTGGGTGAGGTACTTGCCGCCCACCTTGATCGTGCCCTGCTCCGGCTTCACCAGCGTCATCAATAGCCGCAGGATCGTGGTCTTGCCGGAGCCGGAGGGCCCGATCAGCGTCACGTGCTTGCCGGAGGCGACGGAGAAGTCCAGCTCGTCGAGGACGACGTTCGAGCCGTACCGCTTGACGACCTTGTCGAAGCGGATCAGCTCGCTGCCGTCGACGGCGGGGTTGGGGATTTCCTGGGAAGTGCTGCTGTCAGCGGACAAGGCGACGCTCCAAAACTCGCAGAAGAAGAGAGGCCGGGTAGGCGATGACGATGAAGGCGACACCGACCACGCTGATCGCCTCGAAGGTGAAGGTCGTCTGGCTGTAGTTCTGGGCCTGGCCCAGCATGTCGAGCGCGCCGATGGCGGCCATCTGCGGCGACTCCTTCAGCATGACGATCACGTAGTTGCCGAGTGCGGGGATCACCCTGCGCACCGCCTGCGGCAGGATCACGGACGTCCAGGTGCGCCGCTTGGAGAGGCTGAGCGCGGTCGCCGCCTCCCACTGCCCGGCCGGCACGCCCTCGATGCCGGCCCGGTAGACCTCCGAGGTGTACGTCGAGTAGTGCAGGCCGAGCCCGACGATGCCCGTGGTCAGCGGGGACATCGAGGGCCCCCACTCCGGCACCACGTAGAACAGGAAGAACAGCTGCACCAGGAGCGGGGTGTTCCGGATGAACTCCGTGACCACCGTGACCGGCCAGCGGATCCACTTCTTCTCCGAACGCTGGGCGACCGCCCAGACCAGACCGAGGGAGAAGGCGATCAGGGTGCCGAAGAGCAGCGCCTTCAGTGTGAGCTCCACACCGTCCCAGAAGAGCGGCATGAACTCGTCGACGTGATCCCAGTTCCAGTTCACTTGGCACCCCCCGTGCCCGAGACGACGTCGATCGACGACTTGGAGCGCAACCCGCCGAACAGGCTCGTCTTCTCCGGCGTCTGCCCCACCCGCTTCTTGGCGTGCCGCTCCAGGAGCCGCATGCCGCGCGTGAGGATGAACGCGAAGACGAAGTACAGGGCGAGCAGCAGCGTGTAGATCGGCGCGCTCTCGTTCTTGACGAGCCGCAGCAGGTCACCGGCGAAGGTCATGTCGGCCACCGCGATGAGGGACACCAGCGAGGTGCCCTTCAGGAGCTCGATCAGCAGGTTGTTGAACGGCGGGATCATCTCCGGCCAGGCCTGCGGCAGTTCGATGCGGCGCAGCCGCTGCAGCGGGGTGAAGTTCAGGGCGATGCCCGCCTCGCGCTGCGCGGGCGGCACCGCGGCGAGCGCGCCGCGCACGATCTCCGACGCGTACGCCCCGTAGGTGATGCCGAGCGCGAGGACGCCCGCGAACATCGGCTGGAAGCTGATGTTGAACAGCGGCGGCACGGTGAACGCGATCCAGAACATGAAGACCAGCGACGACGTGCTGCGGAAGATCTCGAAGTAGGCCCCGGCGAGGAAGCGCACGATCCAGAGCCGGGACGTGCGCAGCACACCGATCGGGAACGCGATCACGAAGGCGAGCGCCGCGCTGAAGAACGTGACCTGGACGGTGATCCAGATGCCGGGCAGGAACCAGTTCCCGAAGAACTCCGACGACATCATGAGGAAGCGCCCTTCGCCGGGGGACACAGCTTCTCGACGGTCAGATCCGTCATCTCGGCCTCGGTGAAGCCGAACGGCTTGACGATCCGCAGCAGTTCGCCGCTCTCCTTGAGCTTGTGCAGCTCCTTGTTGAAGGCGTCCCGCAGGTTCTTCTCGGAAGGACGGAAGGCGAAGCCGCCCGCTCCGTAGGCCGGCTTGCCGTCGACGACGGGCTGGAACGGCTTCGTCGCCTCGACCCGCGCGTTGTTCTTGATCACCGTGCGCACGGTGACGTTGGTGCCGGCGAACGCGTCGACGCGGCCCTGGGCCACGGCGTCCATGCCCGCGACCTGGTCGGGCAGGACGAGCACGGACTTCACGCCCGCCGCCTTGGCGTAGTCGATCTCGGCGTAGGCCGTGCCGCTCGCCAGCTTCAGGCCCTTCTTGGCGATGTCCTCGTACCCCTTGATGCCGTGGGGGTTGCCCTTCTTCACGATGAAGGAGTCGAGCATGAGGTAGTCGGGGTCGGAGAAGAGGACCTGCTCGCACCGCGTCGGGTTGATGTACATGCCCGCCGAGACGACGTCGAACTGCCGGGCCTGTGTGAGCCCGGGGATCAGCGCGCCGAACTTCGTGGGCACCGCCTTGACCTTGGGTACGCCGAGGCGGGGGAAGATGACCTTGGCGATGGCCGGCGCCTCGCCCGTGACCTCGCCGTTCTCGTCGATGTATCCGAACGGGACCTCGCCCGCGACACCGATCCTGACCGTGCCGCTGTCGCGCAGGCGGTCCAGCAGATCGCCCCCCTCAACCTTCCCCTCGTCGGGTACGCGGCTGCATGCCGACGCCCCGAGTACGCCCAGAGCCGCCCCGCCCGCTCCGGTGAGCAGTGCGCGGCGGCGCACCGCTCTGCCTGTGAATCCCTCGTTGTTCCCAAGTGGTGGAGCCATGGGCGCGCGGCTACCCGACTCCAAGCGAGTTATGCCGTCGAATTCCGGCCCCTGATGCAATCGTTGTGCCCTTGACCCAGGGAGGAGCATGGGACACATGGCAGAGCGATTCATCGAAGTCTCCCTCGCCAAGCGAGGGGTTCAGTGCACGGCGAAACTGCTCGACGACCGGGCTCCGGTGACCTGCGCGGCGGTGTGGGAGGCACTGCCGCTCGGCTCGGACGTCTACCACGCGAAGTACGCGCGCAACGAGATCTACGCCCTCTTCCCGGCCTTCGCGGACCGCGAGCCGCCCCTGGAGAATCCGACCGTCACACCCATCCCGGGAGATCTCTGTTATTTCTCCTTCTCCGGGACGGAACTGGGCACCCAGGCGTACGGCTACGAAGCGGGGGCCGACGTGAAGGCGGGCACCACCGTCGTCGACCTCGCCCTCTTCTACGAACGGAACAACCTGCTCCTCAACGGTGACGTGGGCTGGGTCCCCGGCATCGTCTGGGGCCAGATCGTCGAAGGCCTCGACCGGATGGCCGAGGCCTGCAACGACTTGTGGCGCGCGGGCGCGCAGGGGGAGACGCTGAGCTTCAAGCGCGCCTGAGGCGCGTTCAGCCGAGTGCGGGTGGCGTCACGGAGGCGCTGCCCGACTCGTACAAAGCCTGCGCAGCACGGAGCACCACCGCGTCCGCATGGCGTGCGGCCACCACCTGCACGCCGATGGGCAGTCCGTCGTCATCCGCCCCGCAGGGAATCGTCGCGGCGGGCTGCTGCGTGAGGTTGAAGGGGTACGTGAACGGGGTCCACCCGGTCCAGCGCCGGTGCCCCGACCCCTTCGGCACCTCGACACCCGCCTCGAACGCCGTGATCGGCAGCGTCGGCGTGACCAGCAGGTCGTACGTCGAGTGGAAGTGCCCCATGCGCCGCCCGAGGGCCATGCGGATGTCGACGGCCGCGAGGTAGTCCAGCGCGCTGTACCGCGCGCCCTGCCCGCAGACCTCCCGCAGCCCCGGGTCGAGCAACTCCCGCTGTGCGGGCGCCAGATGCTGCACGACGCGCGCCGCCCCGCTGAACCACAGGGTGTGGAAGGCCTCCACCGGGTCGGAGAAGTCGGGGTCGGCCTCCTCCACGTACGCGCCCTGCGCCGCGAGCGACTCCACCGCCCGCCGCACCGCCGCCGCGACGGCGGGACGCACCGCGACCTGCCCGCCGAGGGAGGGGGAGTAGGCGACGCGCAGACCGCGCACGCCCCCGTCGAGGCCCGCCCTGAAACTCCCCGCCACGGGTCCCAGCTGGGACCAGTCGCGGTCGTCGGGGCCCGAGATCACCTCCATCATCAGCGCCGCGTCCGCCGCGTCGCGGGTCATCGGCCCGACGTGCGCGAGCGTCCCGAACGGGCTCGCGGGATACAGCGGCACCCTGCCGTACGTCGGCTTCAGCGCGAAGATCCCGCAGAACGCCGCGGGGATGCGCACCGAGCCGCCGCCGTCCGTGCCGAGCGACAGCGGGGCCGCGCCGAGCGCCACGGCGGCGGCGCTGCCCCCGCTGGAGCCGCCCGACGTGCGCGACGGATCGTGCGGGTTGCGGGTGATGCCGCTCTGCGGACCGTCCGTGACGCCCTTCCATCCGAACTCCGGCGTCGTCGTCCGGCCGATGAACACCGCGCCGTGCTCGCGCAGCCGGGCGACGGAGGGCGCGTCCTCGTTCCACTTGCCCTCCGGGCGCACCGTCAGCGACCCCCGCAGCGTCGGCTCGCCGCGCTGGAGGAGCAGATCCTTCACGGACACGGGGACGCCGTCCACGAGCCCCTGCGGCGCGCCCCGCCGCCACCGCTCCGCACTGGCCTCGGCCTGCGACAACGCCGAGTCCGCCGTGATCCGCACGAAGGCGTTCACCCGCGGCTGGCTCTCCTCCGCCCGGCGCAGGGCCGCCCGCGTCGCGTCGACCGGACTGAATTCGCCCTTGCGATAGCCGTCGACCAGTTGTACAGCCGTGAGATCCGCGAGCTCGGTCATGCAGGCTCCTCAGCAGACGGAGGGTCATCGATCGGGAGGCGATCAATGACCTGGGACATACCCACGTTCCTTGTCGACCACGTTGGTCAGCGGCCGGTCCGCCGCCCACGCCCGGAACAGCTCGACGAACTGCGCGCCGAGCGCGTCCCGCCAGCCGACCGTGTCGCCGCTCATGTGCGGGGAGACGAGCAGGCCCGGCGTCGTCCACAAGGGGCTGTCCTCGGGCAGCGGCTCGTGCTCGAACACGTCGAGGGCGGCGCCCGCGATCCACCGCTTGGTCAGGGCCTCGACCAGGTCGTCCTCGACGACGAGGGGCCCACGCCCGATGTTGATGAACCGAGCCGACGGCTGCATGAACCCGAAGCGCCGCGCGTCGAACATGCCCCGCGTGTCGTCCGTGAGCGGCGCCGCGCACACCACCCAGTCGGCCCTGGCCATCAGCCGGTCCAGCTCGTCCGTGCCGTGCACCCCGGGCCGCGCCGTACGGCCCACCAGGGCCGTGAGGATGCCGAGGCCCTTCAGGGTGCGCGCGATGGCCCGCCCGATGGGCCCCGAACCGATGACGCACGCGCGCGTGCCCGCGATCCGCTGGGTCTCGCGGTGGTGCCAGGAGCGCTCGCGCTGCAGCTCCAGGGTGCGCGGCAGGTCCTTGGCCAAGGCGAGGACCAGCGCGGCCACGTACTCGGCGATGGGCTGGTCGAAGACGCCTCTGGCGTTCGTCACGACGGTGTCGGACGCGGCGAGTTCGGGGCACATCAGATGGTCGACGCCCGCGCTCGCGGTGTGCACCCAGCGGGGCCGGGGGCCCTCGCCCGGCCAGGCGCGGCGCACCGCGTCCGAGGTGAAGTCCCACACCAAGAGGGCGTCCGCCAGGGGCAGTTGTTCGGCCAGTGTGGCCTCGTCGGCGTGCAGGATCCGGGCCTGTCCGGCCAGGCTGCCGAGGCGCGGCGGCGGGGTCGGTGGCGCGGCGTCAAGGACGAGGACGGTCGTTTCGGAAACCGACGGGACACCGTTTCGCAATGAGATTCCGCTTCCCTGTTCAGAGGTACGGCCGGGCCGCATCGACAAGTCGGCTCAACCGTCTGAGATGTGCGGATTGACCACGCTCGCACCCGAACCTACCTTCGTCAACAGAGGCACTGCTGTACCGGCTGTCCAAGAACCAGTACTCTCCGTGCAGCCGATCGCACACGCTGTGTGGTACGCCCGCGCAGCCATCCCCGTCCCGCCGTCCCGGCGCGTCGCCGGCATCGCTCGTCCCCGGCCTCCGGCCGGTCCCTGAATACACGCACGACCTTGGGGACTGCTCATGGACGTCTCTTTCCTCGGCGGACCACACCCTCAACGCGGTGTAGGTGTCGTCGCCCCTTTCGACTTCGTCCTCGACCGCGAACTGTGGCGCTGGATCCCGGACGAGGTCTCCCTCCATCTGACCCGGACGCCGTACGTACCCGTGGAGGTCAGCCTCGATCTCGCCCGCCTGGTCAGCGAGCACGAGACCCTCGCGGAGGCGGTCCGCGCACTGACCGCCGCCGAGCCCGAAGTCCTCGCGTACGCCTGTACGTCGGGCAGCTTCGTCGGCGGCACGCCCGGTGAACGCGCGATGTGCGAGGCCATGACCCGCGAGGGCGCGGTCGCCTCGGTGACCACGTCCGGCGCGCTCCTGGAGGCCCTCGACGAACTCGGCGCGCGGCGCATCGCGCTCGTCACGCCCTACACGTGGTCGGTCACGCAGTCCCTGGAGGAGTACCTGGCCGAGGCGTCGGTGGCCGTCACGGGCCGCGCCTACCTCGGCCTCACCCGGCACATCTGGAAGGTGCCCTACCGGGACGTGGCCGACATGGCGCGCCGCGCGGTCCTCGGCAGCGACGGGGGCGTGGACTGCCTCTTCATCAGCTGTACGAACCTCCCCACGTACGACGTCATCCCGCAACTGGAAGCGGAACTGCGGATGCCGGTGATCTCCGCGAACCAGGTGACGATGTGGTCCGCACTGCGTCGGCTGGGTACCCGTGCGGTAGGGCCCTATCAGGCACTGATCGATCCGACGGCGAGGCCGGGCGCGAGTCCGCTGAACCCGCCGGCTCCGCCCCAGGGCCAGGGCCTGCCCGAAGTACCACCCGCAGAAGGAGGAGGCTGGACGTGACGGCACTCGGATTTCTCTACCCGGGGCACTCGGCCGAGGACGACTACCCCCGCATGGAGCAGATGCTCGGCAGCGACATCCGGCTGCAGGTCGTCCACACGGACATCGGCGAGGACGCACACCGTGTCGACGCGCTGCTCGAGATGGGCGCGGCCGACCGGCTCGCGGCGGGCGTCGAGGAGCTGCGGCTCTCCGGCGCGGAGGCGGTGGTGTGGGCGTGCACCAGCGGCAGCTTCGTCTTCGGCTGGGAGGGCGCGCACGACCAGGTCCGCAAGCTGGCCATGGCGGCCGGGCTGCCCGCGTCGTCGACGTCGTTCGCCTTCGCCCATGCCGCGCGCGAGGTGGGAGCCACCCGTGTCGCGGTCGCGGCGACGTATCCGGAGGACGTGGCGGGCCACTTCTCCGCCTTCCTGAAGGACGGCGGAGTGGAGGTCGTGGCCGCCAGGGGGAGCGGCATCATCACGGCGGCGGAGGTGGGCACGTGGGGACGCGACGAGGTCTTCGCGCTGGCCCGCGCGGGCGACCATCCGGGCGCCGAGGCGCTGCTCCTGCCGGACACGGCGCTGCACACGGCGGCGTACGTCCGCGACCTGGAGGCGGAGATCGGCAAGCCGGTCCTGACGGCGAACCAGGTCACCGTCTGGGAGGCGCTGCGGCTGGCCGAGCGCAGGGTGAACGCGCCGGCGCTCGGCGCGCTGTTCACGAAGGAGCCGCTGGTCCAGGCGCCGGTGACGGGCTGAGGAGTCACGAGGGAGGAGTCACGGCCGAGAAGTCACGGGCTGAGGATCAGTCTCACCACCGTTAACGTCTGGACCGATCCGGAGACGTAGTAGAGGACGATGGCGCCGTCGACCGTGGCTTCCCTGCGGTCGGGGTCGTCCCGTACGGGTGTGGAGCCGTGGCCGTACGGATCCCGGCCGATGGTACGGGTCAGGACGGCGCGGAACGCGTCGGCGTCGCCCATCTTGGCGAGGGTGTCGTCGGCGGGCGGCGCGTAGGTGACGCGGTGCGTCTTGCGGTGACGAGGACTCACGACGTGGACCGCCGTTCGGCCTCGTCGGAGGCGAGCCGGGCGAGGCGGGCCTCGGCATCGGGATCGGGTACGGCCTCCAGCATCCAGTGCCGCATCACCGCGTGGATCTCGTCGACGCCCGCCGCGTTGATGGCCCGGTCGAACTCCGTGCGCCGGTGCGCGGGCAGGGCGGCGCGGATGTCGGGGAGGGTGTTGGGCACCTCGACCTCGACTCCGTCGACGAGGGTCTTCAGGGGATCAGCCATGGCCAGCACGGTAGCCGTACGGGGACGGCGACGCGCCGACGCGCGGCGAGGTCCGAGGTGCCCGGGGAATAAAACGGAGTGACCCTCCTGTTCTGGCTTCCCGTAGCCCGACATGACGTACGCACGCAGTGCAGGAGGACCCCAGTGACAGTGGACCCGACCGACGACGGCATCCGCGGCGAGCGGTACGGCACCGCGCCCGTGCCCCTGTCCGTGCTCGACCTCGTCACGGTCGGCGCGGGGCGCACCGCCACCGACGCCCTGCGCACCGGCGTCGACATCGCCAAGCTGGCCGAGGCCCGCGGCTACCACCGCTACTGGGTCGCCGAGCACCACTCCATGCCGGGCGTCGCCTCGTCCTCCCCGGCCGTGATCCTCGCCCACCTCGCCGCCCACACCGGCCGCATCCGCCTCGGCTCCGGCGGCGTCATGCTGCCCAACCACGCGCCGCTCGTCATCGCCGAACAGTTCGGCACCCTGGAGGCGATGGCCCCGGGCCGCGTCGACCTCGGCCTCGGCCGCGCCCCCGGCACCGACGGCGCGACCGCCGCCGCCCTGCGCCGCACGGATCGCCTCAACGAAGGCGCCGACGACTTCCCGCAGCAACTCGCCGAGCTCACCCGCTTCCTGGACGACGACTTCCCCGACGGCCACCCCTACGGCCGCATCCACGCCGTCCCCGGCCCCGTCCAGTCGACCTCGCCCGGCGGCGTCCAGTCCGCGCACCGCCCGCCGATCTGGCTGCTCGGCTCCTCCGGCTTCAGCGCCCGCCTCGCCGGCGCCCTCGGCCTGCCGTTCGCCTTCGCGCACCACTTCTCCGCGCAGAACACGATCCCGGCGCTCGACCTCTACCGCGAGTCGTTCAAGCCCTCCGCGCTCCTCGACGCCCCGTACGCGCTCATCGGCGTCTCGGCCCTCGCCACCGACGACGAGAACGAGGCCCGCCGCCAGGTCATGGCCGCCGCCCTGAACATGGTCCGCCTGCGCACCGGCCGCCCCGGCCTGGTCCCCACCCCCGAGGAGGCGGAGGCACACCGGTTCACGGAGATGGAGCGGGACTTCATCACGTCCTGGAACTCCAACGTCATCCACGGCACCCCCGACCAGGTCCGCACGGGCCTCGACGACCTCGCCAAGCGCACGGGCGCAGACGAGCTCATGATCACGGCCAACGCCCACACCAACGAGATCCGCCTGCGCAGCTACGACCTGATCGCGGACGCCTACGGGCTGCCGGAGGCGTAGCGGCGCAGCTCAGGCCGCCCCCTCCAGCAGTAGGGAGATACGATCCGCCGCGACCGGGCGGGAGTAGAGCCAGCCCTGGCCCGTGTCGCAGCCGATGCGGCGCAGGCGGGTGGCCTGGGCGGCCGTTTCGACGCATTCGGCCGTCACCGTCAGGCCCAGGCGGTGGGCGAGTTGGATCATCGCCTCGACGATGACCTCGTCGGCGGGGTTGGTGCGCTCCTCGCCCTCCTCGTACTGGAAACCGCGTACGAAGGAACCATCCAGCTTGAGCACGGAGACGGGGAGGCGGCTGAGGTAGGCCAGGTTCGAGTAGCCCGTGCCGAAGTCGTCGATGGCGATCCGCACGCCCATGTCGCTGAGGGCCTGGAGCGCCTGGAGCGGGCGGCCCGCCGAGCCCATCACGGCCGATTCGGTGAGCTCCAGCTGGAGGAGGCGGGCCGGGAGGCCGGTCTCGGCGAGGATCTCCGCGACGTCCGCGACCAGGTCCGAGTCCCAGACCTGGCGCACCGCCACATTGACGCTGACGAAGACCGGTTCCCGCTCGGGGTGCTCCAACTGCCAGCGACGGGCCTGGAGGCAGGAGCTGCGCAGCACCCAGCGGCCCAGCTGCACGATCGAACCGTCCTCCTCGGCCAGTCCGATGAACCGATTCGGCGTCAATAGTCCGAACTGCGGATGCTGCCAGCGCACCAGCGCCTCGACGCCGTGCAGCCCCTCGTCGTCGAGCCCCACCAGCGGCTGGTACTCCAGGACGAACTCGCCGCGCTCGACCGCGGGACGCAGTGAGCTCGCGAGTGCCTGCCGGGTCATCCGGTGGGCGTTGCGCTCGGGGTCGAACAGCGTCCAGCGGGCCTTGCCGTCCGTCTTCGCCCAGTACAGCGTCGTGTCGGCGGCCTGCATGAGGCCCGTCGTGGTGGTGCCCGCGGCGCGCCGCTCCACGACGCCGATGGACGCGGAGACGGAGAGCCGCTGCCCGGACAGGTCGAATGGTTCCTGCAGCGCCTTCAGCGTCGTCTCGGCGAGCTCGGCCAGCTGGTCCGTGCCGGTCGAGTCCTCGACGAGCAGCGCGAACTCGTCGCCGCCGAGGCGTGCGACCAGCGGCGCCGACGCCCTGCCGTAACCGGCCCGGTCGGCGCAGCGCGTGAGCCGCTCCGCGACGGCGGAGAGCAGCCGGTCGCCGACCCGGTGGCCGAGGGTGTCGTTGACCGCCTTGAACCCGTCGAGGTCGAGGTAGCACAGCCCGATGCGGCCGGTGCTCGTGTCGTCGTACGTCCCCGCCTCCAGCGCCGTCGCGAGGCGCTCGAAGAACAGGTTGCGGTTGGGCAGCCGCGTCACCGGATCGTGCATCTGCACGTGGCGCAGCCGGGCCTGCAGTTCGCGGCGCGCGCTGATGTCGGAGGCGGCGAGCAAAACCGCCCCGCCCGCGCCCCGGTCGACGGGCTCGGGCATCGGCGAGACCGTGATCTGCACCCACAGGGAGTGCCCGTCAGGGTGCTTCAGGCGCCGCGTGCAGCGCAGCTTGGCCTGCCGGCCGCGCAGCACCTCGCGGTACGCGTGCCACGTGCGGGCGTCGGAGGCCAAGTCGATGAGTTCGGCGGCGACGCATCCCGTGAGCGCGCCGGGGGCCGCGCCGAACAGGGCGGCCAGCGCGTCGTTGGCGCTGATGACGAGGCCCTCGGCGTCGACGACCGCGAGGGCCAGGGGCGCGGCCGCGAAGGCGGCGCGGTAGTCGGACGCGTCGCGGCGGTCGGACGCGTCGGTACGGCGACGCTCCGTGACGTCGGTACGGGTTCGGTCGGGCGCTGTGACCGTGGAGGCGGGCCCTTCGGACGTTCCGTTCACCGCTTGCTCCCGCAGTGCAGTTTGTGGCCGAACAGGTCTCGTCGGGCGGCGGGCAGGTGGCGGGCGGCGGTGGGGAGTCCGGGCCCGCACAGGAAAGTGTGCCGATCATAGAGGCTGGCCAGAGGCCCGTTCCAGCCGTATCACCGGTCCGGGCGGGGCGCACCGTCCTCGGCAGATCGTTTCTGCTCGGCCCTGAACTGCTTCCGTTGCGACGCGACCGCTTGTGACGTTCCGTGAGCGGTCGGGGTGTCGCGCCCTTGTTCCGTCCTCACTCGGAAGGGCCAGGCAAACAGGGCGAAGTTCAACAGATCATCACAAGGTGGGTGGGGTGTCCCGCATTCCGCACCCGGAGGTCGACGTGCCGCGTCAGCTCCCCCCTTGGGGACTCACCCGTGGCGGGGAGAATTCCCGCCTGCGCAGCACCGCCGCCCTCCTCACCTCGCTGACCGCCCTGGCCGCCACCTCACTGGTCGCGGGACCCGCGATCGCCGAGCCCACCGCGGGACCGTGCGCCCTGCGCCGCACCACCGCGCACCACTCGGAGGGCCTCGACACCTGGAACACCGCCTACCCGCGCCCGGCCAGGACCCTGAACGCGGTGATGGTCTTCCTCTCCTTCCCGGACTCCCCGCCGCAGACGACCCCCGACGAACTGACCGCCGACCACTTCCCGGCCACCAGCCAGTTCTTCGAACGCGCCTCGTACGGCAAGTTCGCGCTGCGCCCCCACCCGCACCGCGCGTGGGTCGAGATGCCGCACGACTCCCTCTCGTACGCCATACGGCGCGACTGGAACTCCAAGCGCCGCGCGGCCTATCTGCGCGACGCGGTCGCCGCCGCCGATCCGCACGTGGACTTCTCGCGGTACGACATCGTGTACTTCGTCGCCGACCCGGACGCGCCCGGCGTCGACTCGGACGCCACGAAGGTGGTCAACTTCGACCGGCCGGTGCGGGCCGACGGCACGGACATCCGGCGCATCGTCACCGTCTTCGAGCGGCATCCGCCGGACCGCAACGTCCTGGCCCACGAGACGGGCCACGTCTTCGACCTCCCCGACCTCTACCACCGCCCCACCGACGGCAAGGGCGACTGGGACACCCACGTCGGCGACTGGGACGTCATGGGCAGCCAGTTCGGGCTCGCTCCCGACCTCTTCGGCTGGCACAAATGGAAGCTGGGCTGGCTGGAGCCGCGGCAGGTGCGGTGCGTCGGCGCGGGGACGGAACGGCTCACCCTGGAGCCGCTGGCGGCCCCCCTCGCGCCGGGCGCCCTCGGCGGCACCCGGCTCGCCGTGGTCCGCACGGGCCGGGACACCGTGCTCGCCCTGGAGGCGCGCGGCGCCGTGGGCAACGACCGTGCGACGTGCACGGAGGGCGTCCTCGTCTACGAGGTGCGGAACGGGACGGCGTCGGGCGGCGGCCCCGTCGAGGTCGTCGACGCCCATCCGGAGACCGAGTCCTGCTGGGGCGACTCGGTCTACCCGCAGCTGGCGGACGCGCCGGTGCGGGCGGGGGAGAGCTTCACGGTGCCGGACCGCGACGTGCGGGTCGAGGTGGCGGGACGGACGGCCTCGGGGGCGTGGACGGTGCAGGTGACGACGGGCTGAGGGTCGTCTCCGGGTATGCCCGGGTACGCAAGAAGCCCCTCGCTTCCGCGAGGGGCTTCTCACCGTCTGTGCGCCGCCAGGGACTCGAACCCCGGACCCGCTGATTAAGAGTCAGCTGCTCTAACCAACTGAGCTAGCGGCGCCTGCTGACGTCGTAGACCTTAGCACTCTGATCGCCGCCAGGAAAAATCGATATGCGCACGGCGGACGACGCCGCGGAGCGGGCCGCGCGGACGCACGCCCAGAGGATGACCTCGGGTCCCGGGAGCCAGGGGTGCCGGGTGCCCGGGGCGACGAGCCACCGCGATTCCAGACGGCCGCCGGGTCCGGGGGCGCTGAGCGGAGGCACGGTGACGGCATCTCCCGTGCCGTGACAGAGCACGGACGGGACCTCGGTGCCGCCGCCCCACTCCTCCCACTCCAGGAGGGAGGGCAGGCGCTGCGCGGTGCCGGGGGCGGCGAAGAGCAGGACGCGGCCGCGGTGCGCGGCGACGGGGCCGGAGCCCGGACCCTCCTCCCATAACCGGTCGAGCATCCGCCGGCCGAACACGGCCGGGACGCTGACCACGTCGAACGCGGAGCCGCAGGGGAGGACGGCGGGCGCGTCGGGCCGGCTGCGCCAGTGGGTGAGGGCGCTTCGCGGATACGTTTCGGCGGAGGCGAGCCAGGCGGCTCCCTCGGCGGTGACGTCGTCGCAGGAGTCGTGGGCGGGCCCGGTGGGGGACGGGGCGCCGGAGGGGGAGGGTGCGGTGTGGAGGGATGCACTGCTCATGGCAGGTACGTCTACCGGTAGTGAGGGTTCCATTTCGTCGGGTTACCGGAAACGGGGACAGCGGGGGGTGGAATCGGGTACCTTGCCCCCTTGGCATATGCCAGGAGGCACCCCCGGCGCCCTTCCCCTACGGGCGCTCGACACCGCCCCGCAGCAGGTCCCGGCCGAACTCGACCATCTTCTTCGCGTAGTCCTCGGTCCACTCCGCGCGCTCCGCGATCAGCGCGGGCGTCAGCCGGTCGAAGCGGCGGGGGTCGGCGAGCTGGGCGGCCGCGATGGCCTGGAACTCGACGGACCGGTCCGTGGCGGCACGGAACGCGTGCGTCAGCTCGGTGGCACGGGCGAGCAGCTCACGCGGGTCCTCTATCGACTCCAGGTCGAAGAAGTGCTCCGGGTCGGCGCCGGCCTCGGCGGGTTCGAAGAGCAGCGGCGCGGGGCGCATCCGCTGTCCGGTCCGGGGCCGCGGTTCGGGCTCCGCCATGGTGTGTTCCTCCTCGCGCAGTGACGCCGTCCTCGCGGCGTTGCAGACCGCCTCCCATTGTCCCTTGCCGCACAAGTGGGCCACTGGAGTCGCTCCCAAAGGGGCGCGGACGCGTCTGCGGCTGGGACGTGGCTGGTCGCGCAGTTCCCCGCGCCCCTGAAAGACCCCCCGCCCCCGCGCCGCTGACCGGACCGCCGGGGGCGCCCCGTCAGGGGCGCGGGGAACTGCGCGCTCAGCCACACACGAGCCGCGGGTGGAGGCCTAGGCGGGCCGCCAGGCCACCCGGTGTTCCGACAAGCGGGACAGGACCGCGTGGTTCGCCTCCCAGCCGTCGGGGAACTTGACCGTGACGCCGAGTTGCACCGGCTCCGTCGACGGGTGGTCGTCCAGCAACGCGCTGACGCCCGCGCGGCAGACCACGATGCAGGCGTGGCGGTGCCGGGACGCCAGGACGCAGAGGCGACCCGTCTCCAGGTGGAACGCCGTCGCGTCGGGGCGGCCCGAGAGCGGGTGCAGGACGACCGTCACGTCGTACTCGCGGCCCTGGAGCCGGTTGGCCGTGTCCACCGTGACGTCCGGGACGCCCAGGTCCGCCAGTGCCGCCCGGACCGCCGCCGCCTGGTCGCGGTGGGCTGTGCCGACCGCGATGCGGTCCGCGGTGAGGGGCGTGGGGTCCGGGCCGCGCTCCGATGTCGCCGCGCCGCCCCGGTCCAGGAGGCGCCGGACGACCTGGGCCAGCGCCCGCACGGCTTCCGGGTCCGTGCGCGGTGTGTTGCGGGCCGGGAGCTCCAGCAGGCCCCAGCCGGACTCCGCTGCCTCGTCGATCACCCGGTCGGGGCCCGAACCGTCCGACTCGACCGCGAAGCGCAGCGACCGGTCCCCGTGGCCCGTGCCGCTGCGGAACGGCGTGTACGGGTAGAACGCGTCCGAGACCAGGGGCGCGGCCGACGCGGGCAGCCGCCAGGACACCGGCAGGCGGTGCTGCGGCAGCTCGGGGTTGTGGGCGAGGAGCGTGGCCACCGCGGAGGCCGAAGGATCGTACGAAAGTCCCGCCCACTGCTCCGCGCCGACGATCGAGAACGGGTCCAACTGCCCCGGGTCGCCCACGAACAGCGCCCGCTCGAAGAGCCCCGCCACGGCGAGCAGCGCGTCCGACCGCATCTGGTACGCCTCGTCGACGATCGCGTGCCCCCACGGCGCGTCGAGCTGGTCGACCTTGACGTGCGCCCACTTCGCGGCCGTCGAGATGACGACGTCCAGGCCGGCGAGGTCGCCCGCCTTCGTCGACTTGCGGACGTTCGCGAGGGCGTCGAGCGCCTTGTCGTAGGGATCGGGGTCGCTGCTGTGCAGCCGGCCCACGGGAAGCTCGGGGTCCTTCTCGGCGAGCCGCAGGACGAGGTCGTCCACCTGCGCGTTCGTCTGCGCGATGACCATCAGCGGGCGGCCCGCCGCGGCCAGTTCACGGGCCGCGCGGACCACGAGCGTCGACTTGCCCGCGCCGGGCGGCGAGTCGACCACGACGCCGCGGTGCGTGCCGTGCAGCGTGTCGTGGAGGATCGCCTCCGTGGCGCGCGCGGCCTCGGCGCCGGGGTCGAAGGAGGCGCCCGCGGGCGGGGCGAGCTGCATCACAGGGTGTCCTCCGCGGTCACGGGGTCGGGGCTCTCTGCGGTGGCCGCGTTGTCGGCGGGTGGCCCGCCGTGCGTCCACGGCGTCTCCTCGGGGTCGGGCAGCTTGGGACCGCCGCGCTGTTCGTGCTCGAACAGCGTCCAGCAGATCCGGTCGCCCTTGCCGGGCACGGACCCCGGCTCGGGCTCCTTGCCGCGGCCCATCTTGTCGGTGATCCGCAGCACGACGGTGTCCTTGCCGACGCCCCCGTCCTCGCTCTCGCTCTCGTACGCCACGAACTCCGCGGTCTGCGGCTTGCCGCCCAGCGCGCGGTAGACCTTCGTGCGCTCGCCGAGGTGCGGGTGGTCGTCGGTGCGGACGGTGACGAGCGGGCGCGGCCGCGGGCTCTTCGCCTCGCTGTACGCCATGACGACCTCCGTCACCTCGCCGACGAAGGCCTCTCCCGCGAGACGGCGGCCCGCCATCACCAGGGGGTCGTCGAGGGCCTCCTGGGCGTCCAGGCGGGCCTGTTCGCGCTCGCGCGTGGCCAGCTTGTTGGCGGCGGTGACCGCGTCGTCGACGCGCGGCTGAGGCGGCTCGCCCGCCGTGACGCGGTCGCGGTGGCCGGTGAACGACCACCGGTCGCGGGTCCACCGGTCGGCGGCGTGCGGGGCCTCGGGGAGCGTGCACAGGGCGTCGAGGCCACGCCACACCGCGTCCCAGGTGGGGCGGGTCCTGCTCTCGATCAGGGCGTGGATCTCCCGCTCGGCGGCGGTCAGCAGGGCCAGCCGTTCGTCGGCCTGCACACCGTCCTCGGCGGCGGCGAGGGCGCTGCGCGCGCGGTCGTACCGCTCCATGGCCGGGGCCAGCAGGTCGTTGTCGAACGCCGGGTCCGTCGCCGGGCCCGCGGGCGGGCACAGCAGCTGCCCGGACCCGTCGCGGGCCAGCTCGGCGCGGAGCGCGGCCTCGGCGCCCGAGGTGCCCTCCGGGGCCTCGATCCAGGCGAGCAGGGCGCCCAGGTGCTGGTCCTCCAGGCTGGACTGGCCCGTCGCCCAGTGCCGGGACAGCAGCTCGGTCATGGCGGTGAGCAGCGACGACCCGGGGACGCGGGCGCGCTCGCCGAAGTGCGTCAGCCAGCGGCCGAGGAGGGGGACGCGGGGCGGCGCGGGGTGGGGCGCCTCCGGGTCCTGCTCCGCGGTGCGGCGAAAGCGCGTGGAGCGGCCGAGGAGCCGGACGAAGTCGATGCCAGCGCGGCTCGGCACGACCAGCTGCGGGGCGTCCGCGCAGAGCTCGACCTCGACCTTGACGCGCTTGCCCGTCTCCGGGTCGGTCTCGTTGCGCTCGGCGGCCTCGACGTCATCCCCGTACCCCTCGACGTACGGAAGGACGATCTCGGCGAGCTGCGCGAGGAACGCGAAGCGCAGGTCGCGGTCGCGGGGCTGGGGCACGACGAGGAGCCGCGGCGAGGTCCGCTCCGTCCCGACCAGCGCGCCGAGCGGCGCGCCCGCCTCACCGGCGGTGATCAGCGGGACCAGCACCAGGGGGCGCTGCGAGAGGTGCCGGTGCCGCACGGTCGCCCGCGGCTGGGCGCGGCCCGTGGTGACCGCCTCAAGACGGGCGAGGTTGTCGATCAGCGACACGGTTGTCCCTCTCTCGTCAGCGGATGGTGCAGGCCCATCCTGCCGCCGCACTGCCGACCCTCCCGGCCAGGCCGCCCGTGCCGCGAGGCCGCGGAGGCCGGGCTCAGCACGGCCCACCGCCCGAGGCGGCCACGCCCGACAGGGCCTCCCGGCGCAGTCCCGCCGCCCTGCGCAGCGTGGCCACCGCCGGGTCGTCCGGGTCGCCCGCCTCGCCGCGCGCGGCCGCAAGGACGTCGCCGATGGACGTCAGACCGCCGAGCTCGCCGCGGATCGCGCGGCCCAGGGACGTCACCTCGCCCTCCTGGCGGGCCCGCGCCCGGCAGTGGAAGGCCAGCTCGCAGGCGGCCAGGCACTCGGGGGCGTACGTCGCGGGGACCGACTCGACCGCCGCCGTCAGCTCCGCCGCGGGGCGCCGCACGTCGAAGGTCGTGCCCTCCGGGAGCTCCGCCGCGATGTCCTCGACACGAGTGAGGCGGGCCAGCTGGCGGCGGGTCACCGACAGCTGCTTGCGGACGTCGACCGCGGACGCCGTCGGCAGGTTGGAGAAGTCCTTCGGGCAGACGAGCAGGACGTGATGGCGCACGGGGGGCGCCGGGTCCATGCGCGCGGCGACCTGCTCCAGCGCCAGCGCGTACACCGCGGACTGCCGCGCCGCCCCGCCGACCTTCGCCGCGTCCGCCGAGCCGTCGATCATCGGGAAGGACTTGATCTCGACGACGGTCCAGCCGCCGTCCGGATGGACCACCACCGCGTCCGGCTCCAGGAACGCGGGCGTTCCCGCGACGTCCAGCGCCAGCATCGGGTGGTCCAGGAGCGTCCAGCCGCCCGACGCGGTCGCCTCCCGCAGCGCGAGCGCGGTCCGCGCGGCACGCCCCTCGGGGCCCGCCGCCGACAGGTCGGGCACGGCGGCCTCGCCCGGCACCGGTTCGGGCCCGCCGCCCAGGCTGCCGTGCGTCAGGCGCAGCAGCTCGGCGCCGCCGTCGGCCTTGACCCGCGCCTCGAAGGCGTTGCCCCGCATGAACGCGAACTGGGACTGCCCGAAACCGGAGGGCGAGCCCAGCGACTCCGCGAGCGCCGTCTTGTCCACACCGGCGCCGTCCAGCAGCGCGCGCCGTCTGCACCCGGGGTTGGCCGCGAGCGCGGCCAGAGCACGGGCGTCCAGCGGCCGGGCCGGCAGGTCCGCGCCGCGCAGCTCAGTGAGCTGGTGCCGGAGCGCCGTCCCCCGAGACGTCGGCGGGTCGTCCTGCCTCTGCTGGGCGGGCACTCGACTCGGCGCCCTGGGGGGCACTCTGCTTGCGCTGTCGGGGAATTCGCTCACCTGTCGAAGTCTGGCATCCGGCACCGACAATCGAGGACTCTGTGGCGGACGAGGTGTCGGGGCTCCGCAGGAAGCGCGCCCGCAGGCGGTTCATCGCGGGCTCCGTGAGCCGCTGCACGGGACGCACGAGCAGCAGGCCGACACCCATCACGGCGGCGCCCGCGAGCGCGTCGAGGAAGTAGTGGTTGGCGGTGCCCATGACCACGATCGTGGTGATCAGCGGGTAGGCGACGGCGGCCACCTTGGTGAGCGGGGAACGCCCGCACCGCCACAGCATCACGCCGCACCACAGCGCCCACCCGACGTGCAGGCTCGGCATCGCCGCGTACTGGTTGGTCATCCCGCCGAGCCCGCGCGGCGCGCTCGCCTCGCCGCCCCACCAGCCGAAGTTGCTGTACTGCGCCATGGTGTCGACGAAGCCGTACCCCTTGTCCAGCAGCCGGGGCGGGCAGGTCGGCAGGAGCGTGAAGCCGATCAGGCCGATCATGGTGGAGATCATCAGCCACGCGCGTGCGGCCCGGTAGTGGACCGCGCGGCTGCGGAAGAGCCAGATGAGCACGGCGGGCGTGACGAGGTAGTGCAGCGAGGCGTACCAGAAGTCCGCGGGGACACCGATCCAGGCGTTGGCGGTGAACAGGCGGTTCAGGGGGCTCTCCGCGTCGATGCGCAGGAACTGCTCGGCCTTGAGGATCCCCACGCCGTGGTCGATCGCGCTGGCCACGTCGCCCCGCACGATCAGCCGGCCCGCTGAGTACGCGGCGTACACCAGCACGATCAGCGGCAGCTCGGTCCACCAGCGGAGCCGGTGCCCGGTTATGCCCGTGGTGCCCGGCACGTCGGTCTTCGGCATCCGGAGGGTCCCCCATCGTCTCTGTTCATGCGGCATATACCGCGGCCTCACTTTACGGCTCACGCCAGGGTGGTCGAGGCATCCCCCGGTCGTCTTAGACGCAGAGATCGGCGACGGGGTTGCCAGGCAGGGCCGGTGGGCTGCCGCGGGTGGGTGATGATGGAGGGGGCAGTCGCCCGCTGTCCGTAAAAAGCATCAAAAGTGTCTCCGGCACTCATGGCCGGAACGGCATGTGTACGACTTGGAGAGATCCCCATGGCACCCCGCATCCTGCTGGCCAGGCACGGACAGACGGAGTGGTCGCTGTCCGGGAAGCACACCGGCAGGACCGACATCCCCCTCCTCGAAGAGGGCCGGCGCGGCGCGAAGCTCCTGGGCGAGCGGCTGCACCGCGCGCCCTATGACGGCCTCCCGGATGTCGAGGTGCGCACGAGTCCGCTCTCCCGCGCGCGGGAGACCTGCGAGATCGCCGGCTTCGGCGACCGCGCCACCGAGTGGGACGCGCTCATGGAGTTCGACTACGGCGCGTACGACGGGATGACCCCCGCCGACATCCAGGCGGTCCGCCCCGGCTGGTTCATCTGGCGCGACGGTGTGCCCGAGGGCGAGACCCTGGCGCAGGTCTCCGCGCGCGCGGACGAGGTCGTGGAGTGGGCCAGGAGCACCGACCGCGACGTGCTGGTCTTCGCGCACGGCCACATCCTGCGGGTCATCGGGGCGCGCTGGCTCGGCTTCGGCATCGAGTTCGCCGCCCGCATCCGCCTCAACCCGACGTCCCTCTCGGTCCTCGGCTGGGCCTACGGAGAGCCCGCCATCGAGGCGTGGAACGAGACGGGCCACCTGGCGTAGACGCCGCGGTCTCACCCCGCGCGCGACAGTCCGGCGTGCGCCTCCAGGAACTCGCCCACCCTCGTGGCGCTGCGGTGCGGCAGGAGCAGCCGCGCCGTCGTGGCCAGCATCGACTGGATACGTGAGGACTGCACCTCGCCGAGGAGTGCGAGGACCCGCAGTCCCGCCTCGGCGGCCTCGTCGGGACAGCCCGAGCGGGCCAGGTCGTCGGCGAGCTCCGCCGTGTACAGCGCGATGTTCCGCGTGAACTGCGGGGTCTGCGAGGACGCGACGGACGCGGCGAGCCGGGCGTGGCCCGCGGCCCGGCCCCACTCGCCGAGCGCCGACCAGCACTGCGCCTCCAGGCCGGCCAGCTCGGCCGGGCCGTAGAAGCTCATCCACTCCGGATCATCGTCCCCGGCGCCCCGGTCGTAGAGGCCGTGGGCGCGGGACAGCGCCTGCTCGCAGCCCGCGCGGTCGCCGAGTCCCGCCCAGCCCCCCGCCTCGCGCAGCGCGATGAGGGAGCTCAGCCGGTGCGAGCCGAGGTGCCGGGCGGCCCGGGTGGCGGCCTGCGCGGCCCGCACCGCCTCCCTCGGACGCCCGGCGTCGCGTGCCAGGAACGCCGTGTTGCAGAAGGCGTGCGCCTCCAGGGCGGCGTCTCCGTAGACGCGGGCCGTCGCGAGGGCCTCCGCGTAGTGCGAGCGGGCGTCGTCGAAGCGGCCCGAGTCGTGCGCCAGCCAGCCCACGGAGATCGCCAGTTCACCGGCGCCCGCGTGCAGCCGGTCCGAGGTGGACTGCCGGACCGTGGTCCCCGCGTCGAGCAGGGTGTAGGCGGTGCGCAGGGGGGCGGCGGCGCGCCGGTAGAGGCCGTCGGCGCCGTGCCGGTCGTCGAGCAGCCTGATCCTGCGTACGGCCTCCTCGACCGCGTGGACCTCTGTCTCGCCGATCCGGCGGCCGTGCCGGGCGGCTGCCTCGGCGGGGTCGCCGAGGGTGAGGCCGATGGGCCCGAGGGCCGCGGCCGCGGTGGCCGTCGAGCCGGTCATGAACGCGCGACGCCGCACGTCGCTCTCCTCGTGGGTCTGGACCGCGTACGGATCGCAGGCGCGGGGGTCGGACCCGGACGGATGGGACTCGTACAACTGGATCGTGGTCGGTGGTGGGAACTGCGTGGGCTCCGGCGCGGTGCGCGCCCCTCTGCCGCGCACCAGCGCGCGAGGGGCGAACCCCAGGTCCGCCAGGGTCCGGCCCGGGAACATGTGCAGGAACACCCGCTCGTAGGCGTAGTTGGGGCAACGGATCTCGCCCGCCTCCACGCGCCCTACGTAGCGCGCGTCGCAGCTGACCCGCTCGCCGATCTCGCGGGCGGCCCGCCGGACCGCCGCCGCGAACTCGCCGGGCGAGCGCTGTCCGCGGAGCTGCCGGAAAGCAAGGTTCGGTCGTTTGGACTGAGTTGACGATGTCATCGGTGACGACGCCATGGCCGGACCCTCTCGTGCGGATCGTGCCGGATCGTGCACGCTCGCGCACGGGACGCCGCGCCCGCGCACGGGATCTCGCGGGGCTGCCCCTGTTCCGGCGGAGCACGAACGTACCGGCTGTGACGGGTCCGCCACACAGGGTTTGGCTACAAAACGGATATCTCACCCGTGATCCGCCATGAACTGCCATCCTTTGCGGCGGCGCGCCGCAGTGCCTGTTGACGCCTCGCCGCGTTGAACCTTGACGAGCGGGAGCAGGGCGGCTGCCGCACGGGCGAGGAGGGTTTCCTTGTTGGAGATCGGCACGGAGAACAACGACTCCCGTACGGGGCGCGGCGCGAGCGGCCCGCCCCCGACGTCCCCGGCGTCCCGGGTACCCGTACCCCAGGCATCCCGCACGACGGCACGGCACTGGCCCACCCCCGAGGGCAGCGCCCCGCCCCCCGGCGAGGAGCCCTGCGACGACGAGTGCTGCGACCTCGTCACCGTCCCCGCCAGACAGGGGCTCGAAGCGGTCGACATCCTGCGCCGCGGCGCGGCCGACACGATCGGCCCCGTCCTGCACGACGGGGGCTGCGACACCCTCGGCTTCCTCGTGCCGCCCGGCACCGCGGACGGCTGGGACCTGCCGGGCAGTGCGTGTACGCAGACGTTCGGGCGCGGCATGAGCGTGTACGCGGACCCCGAGCCGGGACCCGCGGGCCCCGTCGTCCCCGACCCGCCGGTCGCGGGCACCGGCTGGCTGCTCCCGCCGGACGGCGAGACGGACCCGGTGACGGACCCGGCGGTGCTGCGGGCGGCGCTGGGCCAAGCGGCCCGCACGATCGAAGCAGCAGACAACTGCCGCTGACCCCCGCCCCAAGGCCCCCGCCCAGTCAGTTGGCCGAACCCCGTCCGCGCACCACGCCAAGGCCCGCCTGCCGCCCGCAGCGCCCACGCCCCCGATCCCCCCACCCCACAGCAGGCCCAAGCGCCCCCCTGCGTCGATAATGGGCTGATGGCAAGGAACAAGCGGGCCCGGGAAGTGCGGGGAGCCGTTGTGGAGGAAGTGGACGGGGGGCTCGCCGAGCTCATACCGGATCGGGACCGGGCGCGCGCCTGGACGTTGCTCGTCGACGGGGCGCCGCAGTCCCACGTCGACCTCGACGACCCCGCGTACCTCGACTTCGAGTACCAGCGCAGGATCGGGCACATCGCCGACCTCGTCGCCCCGCCCGGCAAGCCCGTGCACGCCCTGCACCTCGGCGGCGGCGCCTTCACCCTCGCCCGCTACGTCGCCGCGACCCGCCCCCGCTCCACCCAGCAGATCGTCGAGCGCGACACCGCCCTCGTCCAACTCGTCCGGCGCGAACTCCCCTTGGACCCGCAGACGCGCATCCGCGTGCGCGGCACCGACGCCCGCGAAGGCCTCGCCAAGGTCGCCGACGGATGGGCCGACCTCGTCATCGCCGACGTCTTCAGCGGGGCCCGCACCCCCGCCCACCTCACCAGCACCGAGTTCCTCGCCGATGTCCGCAGGGTGTTGAAGCCCGGCGGGTACTACGCGGCCAACCTCGCCGACGGCCCCCCGCTCGCGCACCTGCGCGGCCAGCTCGCCACCGCCGCGGCGCTCTTCCCCGAACTCGCCCTCGCCGCCGACCCCGCCGTCCTGCGCGGCAAACGCTTCGGCAACGCCGTGCTGCTCGCGTCCGACCGGGCGCTGCCCATCGCCGAACTGACCCGGCGCTGCGCCGGCGACCCCCACCCCGGCCGGGTCGAACACGGCCGGGGGCTCCTCGACTTCAGCGGGGGAGCGGCGGCCGTCACCGACGCCGCGGCCGTCGCGTCACCGGCACCGCCACCGTCGGTCTTCCGTTGACGGGACCGGCGACAGGGCGGAGTCGCCGCGTTCAGTACTTGTCGATCTCGACTCGTGGCTCCGTGTCATGCCACGTGCAGAACACCGACACCCTCGCCGCGCCGCCCGTGAACTCCACGCGGATCCATTTGTCCTGCTTCCACGTCTGGACCGACCAGCCCGCCGCCGGGGTCGCCGAGACCAGCGTCGCCGAGCTCTTGCCCAGGTCGAAGGCCACCCGGCCGCCGGGGGTGTTGTAGCTCTTCACCGTGCCGATGCCCGCACCGGCACCGGAGTCCGTCGGGTCGGGGGAGGGCGGCTGCTCGGAGTGGGTTCCGGATGCCGTGGGGGATTTCGACGGCTTCGACGGGGTCCGTGACGTCGTGGGCTTCTTCGACGGCGAGGACTCCGGGCGGTGCGTCGAGGAGGCGAGCGGCTCCGCGTGGTCCGGACCGCCGCCGTCGTCCGCGGCCAGCGGCAGGGCGCGCGGCGGGTCGTAGGCCGTGCCCGCCATCACCGTGTGGACGCCCCACCAGGACAGCGTGACCGCCGCACCCGTGGCGAGCGACCATGCGATTCCGTGTACGAGTCCTCTGTGCATCGCGGGCCATACTGCACCACGTCGCACACGCCTGTCCCGCAGGGCACCCGGCACCCCACGTCCCGACGGGCGCGCTTCCCGGGGAAGACCACGTTCCGCCGTATGGCGTACGGTGCCGCCCATGGCAAGTGTGCTCGTCGTCGAGGATGACCAGTTCGTACGCTCCGCTCTCATCCGGCATCTGACCGAGGCATCGCACACCGTGCGCAGCGTCGGCACCGCCCTGGAGGCGCTGCGGGAGGTCGCCCATTTCCGTTTTGACGTGGTGATCCTGGATCTCGGGCTGCCCGACCTCGACGGGTCTGAGGCGCTGAAGATGCTCCGCGGCATCACGGACGTCCCCGTGATCATCGCGACCGCGCGGGACGACGAGGCGGAGATCGTCCGGCTCCTCAACGACGGCGCCGACGACTACCTCACCAAGCCGTTCTCCGTGGAGCACCTGTCGGCCCGCATGGCCGCCGTGCTGCGCCGCGCCCGCACCACGGCGGGCGAGGCGCCGCCGAGCGACGTCCTCCAGGTCGGCGGCCTCAGCATCGACCCGCTGCGGCGCCAGGCCGAGCTGGACGGCGCGCGGCTCGACCTGACCCGGCGCGAGTTCGACCTGCTCGCCTTCCTCGCCGGGCGGCCCGGCGTCGTCGTACCGCGCAAGGAACTGCTCGCCGAGGTCTGGCAGCAGAGCTACGGCGACGACCAGACCATCGACGTACATCTGTCGTGGCTGCGCAGGAAACTGGGCGAAACGGCCGCCCGGCCGCGCTACCTGCACACGCTGCGCGGCGTCGGCGTGAAGCTGGAGCCGCCGATGCCGGAGCCGCAGCAGTGAGATGGGCCCTGGTCAAGGTGTGCCTGGCCGTCACCACGATGGTCGTGGTGGCCTTCGCGGTACCGCTCGGACTCGTCGTCAAGGAGATGGCGCGCGACCGTGCCATCTCCAACGCGGAACGGCACGGCGCGGGCATGGGCCCCACGCTCTCCATCACCACCGACCGCGAGGAGCTCACCCGGGCCGTCGCCTCGTCGGAGGCGGGCGGCGATGGACGGATGGCCGTGTACGTGCCGGCCGTCGGGGACGCCGAGGCCTTCGAGGTCGGCGACCCGCGGGCCGGGGCGCGCGCGGTCGAGGCCACCCGCAAGGAGGGCCGGGCCAGGACCACCGGGGTCCCCGGCGGCTTCGTGGTGCTCCAGCCGACCGCGCTCAGCTCGGGCACGGCCGTCGTGGAGATCTACGTCCCCGAGGCCGAGGTCAGCAACGGCGTGACCACGGCGTGGGTGGTGCTCGCGGGCGTCGGCATCGCCCTGATCATCGGCTCGGTGGCGGTCGCGGACCGGCTCGGCGTACGCATGGTGCAGCCCGCCAAACGCCTGGTGGGCGCCGCGCACGACCTCGGCGAGGGCAAGCTGGGGGCACGGGTCCCGGAGGAGGGGCCCACCGAACTGCGGCTCGCCGCGGTGGCGTTCAACTCGATGGCCGACCAGGTCGTCCAACTCCTCGCCAACGAGCGGGAGCTCGCGGCCGACCTCTCCCACCGCCTGCGGACGCCGCTGACGGTCCTGCGGCTCAACGCGGCCTCGCTCGGCGAAGGACCCGCGGCGGAGCAGACCCGTACCGCGGTCGAGACGCTGGAGCGCGAGGTCGACACGATCATCCGTACCGCCCGCGACGCGAAACCGCAGACCGCGACGGCCGGACCCGGCACGGGCTGCGACGCCGCCGAGGTCATCCGGGAGCGGATGGCCTTCTGGTCGGCGCTCGCCGAGGACGAGGGCCGCGAGGTCCGGGTCGCGGGCGTCGACCGGCCGGTCCGCATCCCCGTCGCCCGTCCCGAACTGGTCGCCGCCCTCGACGCGCTGCTCGGCAACGTCTTCCGGCACACGCCGGAGGGCACGGCGTTCTCGGTGGACGTCCACAACGGCGAGGACGCCGTGATCGTGCTCGTCTCCGACGCGGGCCCCGGCATCGCCGACCCCGAGGCCGCGCTCGCCCGGGGCGCGGGCTCCGGCGAGGACGGCTCCACGGGCCTCGGCCTCGACATCGTGCGCCGCCTCGCCGAGTCCACGGGCGGCGACCTCCGCATCGGCAGCTCGGTCCTCGGCGGCACGGAGGTCCGCCTCTGGATACAGCTGGACGCCCGCCGCCCCGGCGAGGGACGCCGGGGACACCGCGGCCCCGCAGTACGCCGCCGCAAGCGCCCGGCCGGCACCGCCTGAGACGCCGCGCTTCCCCGGGGTGGCCCTCAGCGGCGTGCGGCCAGGTCCAGCGTCCACCACGGGCCGCCGGGGCCGCGGGCCACGCCGACGCCCGCGTCGGTGTAGCGGCAGGTGAGGACGACGGTCCGGTGGGACGGGCTGCGCAGCCACGTCCGTACGGCGGCGCGTGCCGTGTCCGGCCCCGACGCGATGACCTCGCCGGTGGGGCCCGCCCGGAATCCGGCGGCCCGCATGCGGCCGGGCGGGCGGCTGCCGTCGGATCCGGTGTGGCTGAGGCGCTCGTGGCGTGACATGTCGGCGCTGTGCCGCTGAGCGGCCCGGCTGAGGGAGACCCGCAGCCGCACGGGCCGGCAGCCCGCTCCGGCCCGCTGCCGATTGACCTCTTCGACCAGGTCGGCCGGGCGGGGGCGCCACTGGGCGGGCGCCGCCCATGAGGGCGACGGGCAGGCGGGCAGCGTCGCGAGGAGAACGATTCCTGTGATCAGCGCTCTACGGTGCGTACGAGTCATGTCCCCAGGTTCTCCGGGATGGCCCTGGGCCGCCTGTCGTGCGTCGACGTCGTCGTCGGCGTGCCCCAGCCCTTAATCGACCCCCATCCCTCCCTTAAGCGCACCCTAAGAACCTCAACTCGGCGCCCGGATAACCGATTTGTCGTTTCCGGCGGAGCTAGCTTGATCGCACCCCCACGCACCCCCACCCCCGTACAGCTAAGGCAGGAACGCGATGAGCAGCACGCACCGGCGCACGGTGAGCACCCGGTCCAAGGTCATCGGCGGTCTCGTCGCCGCGTCCCTCGTCGGCGGCGGCGCCTTCCTCTTCTCCGGCACGGCACTGGCGACGAAGGCCCCGGCCGAGAAGCCCGCAGAGGGAACCGGGGCTGCGGCCCCCGCCAGGTTCGCCCCCTTCGTCGACACCTCCCTCGCCCCGGCCTACGACCTCCTCGACACGGCGGAGAAGACCGGCGTGAAGGAGTTCAACCTGGCCTTCGTCACCTCCGGCGGCGGCTGCGAGCCGCTCTGGGGCGGCGCCACCGGTCTCGGTGACGACAAGGTGGCCGCTCAGATCGACGGCCTGCGCGCCAAGGGCGGCGACGTCCGGGTCTCCTTCGGCGGGGCCGCCGGCTCCGAGCTCGGCCTCAAGTGCGACAGCGCCGACGCGCTCGCCAAGGCCTACGGCAAGGTCGTCGACGCGTACGAGCTGACCAAGGTCGACTTCGACATCGAGGGCGCCGCCCTGCCCGACACGGCGGCCAACACACGCCGCTCCGAGGCGATCGCGCGGCTCCAGAAGGAGCACCCCGGCCTGAACGTCTCCTTCACGCTGCCCGTCATGCCCGAGGGCCTGACGCAGCCCGGCGTCGACCTGCTCGCCAACGCCAAGAAGAACGGAGTGCAGGTCGACGCGGTGAACATCATGGCCATGGACTACGGGCCGTCCTACAGCGGTGACATGGGCGAGTACGCCGTCCAGGCCGCCACCGCCACGCAGAAGCAGCTGAAGACCGCCCTCGGGCTCTCCGACAAGGCCGCCTGGCAGGCCGTCGCCGTCACCCCGATGATCGGCGTCAACGATGTGGCGACGGAGGTCTTCACGACCGACGACGCCACCGAACTCGTGAAGTTCGCTCAGGAGAAGGACCTCGCCTGGCTGTCGATGTGGTCCTCGACCCGCGACAAGGCCTGCGAGGGCGGCGCGTCCGGCTCCGCGCAGCCGACGTGCTCGTCGATCGAGCAGCGGCCGCTCGAGTTCACGAAGGCGTTCGCCGCGTACAAGTAGCCACCCCCCGGGTGCCACCCCAAGGGCACCCCGAAGCGCCCCGGCCGGTATCCCCCCCCACCCGGCCGGGGCGCCCGCCTCTGTCCTGTACCTCCCGTACTACGCCTTCGACGCCTGCCACTCCGACGCGTAGTCGTTGAAGATCGACCGCAGGTGATGTCCGATCTTCAGGTAGTCGAGGTCGTCGAGGTTCGCGAGCGACACCCGCACCGACCACTCGGGACCCTCGAAGCCGCCGCCGTTCAGGAGCACCACGTGGGTCTGCTCGGCGAGGCGGAACAGCGGGTCGACCGGCTCGTAGTTCTTCTCCAGGAAGTCGGCGAAGTCCTTGCCGTGGGTGCGTTCGGCCTCGGCGAGCAGATCGAGCTCGATGTAGTAGGCCGCCCGGTGCGGATCGTCCGAGATCTTCATCCCGGCACCCTCCAGGAGGAGTTCGAGCCGCTGCCGCACGATCGCGCGGATGCGCAGCTTGTACGCCTGCCCCTCATCGAGCATGTCGAAGAGGGAGAAGAGCACCATCATCATCTGCTGGGGGAGGGACAGCCCCGAGGTGTGGTTCAGCGCCACCTGCCGGGAGTCCGCGACCAGCCGGTCGATGAACTTGATCTTCTCCGGCTCCAGCGTCAGCGTGCCGTACCGCTTGGCGAGCCGGTCCTTCTCCGGCTGCGGCAGCGCCGCGATCAGCTCGTCGATGACGTTGTCGTCGTGCAGCCCGATGACGCCGAGCCGCCAGCCGGTGGCTCCGTAGTGCTTGGAGTACGAGTAGACGAGCAGCGTGTTGCGCGGCAGGTCGGCGGCGACGGACCGGAAGCCCTCGATGAACGTTCCGTACACGTCGTCCGTCACGATCAGCAGGTTCGGGTTCGACGTGGCGACGATCTGCTGGAGCTGGTCCGCCACCCGCTGACTCAGCGCGAGCGAGGGCGGGTTGGAGGGGTTGACCAGGCAGACCATCTTGATGTCCGGGTCGGCGAGCTTGGCGACCTCCTCCTCCGGGTAGCGCCACTCCCGCACGCCCGCCTCGGCGAACATGCTGGCCTCGACGTACGTCACGTCGAACTCGTACGTGTCGAGCTCGGGGATCTCGACGTACGGCGTGAACACCGGCACCATCAGGGCGATCTTGTCGCCCTTGTGCAGGACCCCGTTCTTCATGAGCGAGTCGAAGATGTAGCACATCGCGGCCGTGCCGCCCTCGGTGGCGAACAGGCTGAGGTTGCCCGGCGGGGGTCTGTGGTCGAACATCTCGTCGGCGATGTAGCCACGAACGATCTGCTCGGCGTGGGTCAGCATGCGGTCCGGGACGGGGTAGTTGTCGCCGACCGAGCTGTCCGTCAGCTCGTGGACGAAGTCGTCCCGGTCGAAGCCGAACCGCTCGACGGCGTGATCGACGCACTTCTGGAGCAGCTCGATGCCGGCCAGGTCCGGGTGCTGCCGCACGAAGGCGTCGAAGCGGTCGCCGGCTCCCTTCTTCTCCGGCATGCCGCCGAGGTTGTCCGCGGTCCATACCCTCCTCGACTCCGAGAGGGCGAAGTAGCCGAGCGCGTAGAAGGCCTCGCGGGGCCCGGTGGCGATCCAGTTGGGGTTGCCGCGGCCCGCGTTGAGCATCTGGACGCTGGACGTCTCCTTCTGGCCCGGCTTGTCGGCCTGCACCGCCTGGGCGATCTGGATGAACTTGTCCTTCAGCTCGAAGGGGCTGAGCCGGGCGAAGGACTGGATTTCCTCGCGGGTGAAGGTGGTCTTGGGCACGACTCGTTCCTCCGGGGGTTCAGTGGTGGAGCAGGACGATGACGGCTCCCCAGATGGTCAGGAGCACGTTCCCGACGGCGTACGGAATCGTGTAGCCGAGCGTCGGGATCTGGGACCGGGACGATTCGTTGATCGCGCCGATCGCCGCGGTGGTCGTCTGGCCGCCCGCGAGGACGCCCATCAGGATGGGGAAGCGGATCTTCTGGACGTAGTGCCCGAAGAGGAAGCCGACGATCAGTGGGACCACCGTGGCGATCGCGCCGAACACGAGCAGGCCCCAACCGGCCGTCGAGAGGCCGGAGGTGAAGCTCGGGCCCGCGTTGATGCCGACCACCGCGACGAACAGGCAGAGCCCGAGCGTGTCCATGAACCACTGGGCGCCGGGCGGCACGTTCCCGTAGGTCGGGTACCTGCCGCGGATCCAGCCGAAGACCAGGCCCATGATCAGCGCGCCGCCGGAGGTGGAGAGCGAGATCGGCACGCCGCCCGCGGTCAGCGCCGGGATGCCGATGCAGCCGCCGAGGAAGATGCCGAGGCCCACCCAGATCATGTCGGTGGCGAAGGACGTCGGGACGGGCTTGCCGAGCTCCTTGCCCGCCGGGTCGACCAGGCGTTCGGGGCCGGTGAGGATCAGGGTGTCGCCGCGCTCCAGCTTCGTGGTGAGGCGGTAGGGGAAGTCGGCGCCGGACCGGTACAGCTTGTCGATGTAGACGCCGACCATGAAGGGCTCGCGCCGCAGGTCCGCGATGGTCCTGCCCAGGTGTTTCCTCTCGGAGGCGACGACGTGCAGTGACTCGGTCTGGTAGCCGAGGAGTTCGACGTCGTCGGTCTCGGCGCCGATGTGTGTCCGGGCGTCGAACTCGACGAGCGAGCCGCGCAGCGCGCTCACCGCCACGACGTCGCCCTCGCGCAGGGCGAGCCGCTGGTCGTGGTCGAGGATGTTCCCGTCCCTGCGGACGCGGGTGATGTAGACCCGGCGGCCCAGCTCGCGCTGCTGCCTCTCGAAGTCCTCGACGGTGCGGCCCACGAGGTCGGGGCGCTGGATGGTGTAGGCGCGCAGGACGACCTCGTAGTAGCCCTCGGCGAGGTCGGGGTTGTCGCCGGGGGCGTCCAGCTCCTTGGCCAGGGCGGCGGATTCGGCCGCGAGGTCCTTGCGGTAGAGCCTGGGCAGGACGTTGGCGAGCAGCATCGCGCAGAGGATCGTGCCGAGGGGGTACGTCACCGCGTACCCGATGGCGACCAGGTTCGACTCGCTCTTGGCCTGCGCGGAGCTGAGCCCCGGCAGATTGGAGATCGCGTCGCCCGCGACGCCGATGACGGCGGACTGGGTCAGCGCGCCGCCGAGGAGGCCCGCCGAGAGACCGGGCCCGTAGCCGAGCATCGCGGCGAAGGCCCAGCAGACGAGCAGGCCGGTCACACAGACGACGACCGCGTTGAGGACCTGCGGGAGGCCGTCCTTCTTCAGGCCGCGGAAGAACTGCGGGCCGACCTTGTAGCCGAGCGCGAACAGGAACATCGTGAAGAAGAGGTTCTTCACGGTGCCGTCGATGTCGACCTTGAACTGCGCCCCGAGCAGCAGCCCCGCGATGAGGCAGCCGGTGACCGCGCCGAGCCCGATGGCCTTGTAGCGGAGCTTGCCGAAGAGGAAGCCGATCGCCACGGTGATGAAGACCAGCAGCTCGGGATGGGGCTGGAAGATGTTCCGGTTGAGGAAGTCGATCATTCTCTACGCTCCGGACGCGCCACGTCAGGCGCCGAGTACGCCGACGAGGATCGGCCCGGTCAGGGGGAGCAGGAAGTTGGAGAGCGCGTACGTGATCGTGTAGCCGAGCAGCGGGACCGAGCTCTGGGCCACCTGGGTGACGGAGGTGATCGCCGGGGTCGAGCACTGCTGGCCCGCGATGGCGCCGATCAGGAGCGGCTTCTCGATCTTCAGGAGCTTTCGGCCGACGAGGAGCGAGATCGTCGCGGGCACCAGGACCATCGCGATCCCGGCGAACGGGAGCAGCGCCCCGTACTCCTTGAGCAGCGGCCAGGCCTGCGGCCCCGACACGAGCCCCGTACAGGCGATGAAGATCGCCAGGCCCATGTCCTTGAGGGTGTTCGCGGCCTGCGGCGGGAACGCCCCGAAGGTCTGCCTGCGGGAGCGGAACCAGCCGAAGAGCAGCCCGGAGATCAGACAGCCCCCGCCCGTGCCGAGCGACATGGGTACATCGCCGAAGTGCACGACGACCTGCCCGAGCAGGGAACCGGCGGCGATGCCCAGACCCAGGTAGATGAAGTCGGTGGCGTCGTTCTTGACGACCGAGCCGATCCTCGCGACCAGCTTGTTCAGACCGGAGCGCGCGCCCACCAGGGTGAGCACGTCGCCGCGGCGCACGGTGGTGCCGCCGGCCGCGGGCAGATGCTGGTCGCCGCGGAGCACGTCGGTGACGTACACGCCGTCCTTGATGAACTCGGGATGCTCGCGCTGGAGGTCGTCCACGCTCATGCCGTCCGACGACTTGTCGGTGACGGCGACCTGGGCGGTGGCCAGCGGGGTGTCGACGCCGGGGATGCCGGGGGTCTCGGGGCCGATGAGCTGCCCGGACTCGATGACGTTGGCGCGGCGGCCGACCACCAGGACCAGGTCGGAGAGGGTGAGCGCCAGGCCGGGCGCGGGCGTCAGGTTCTTGCTGCCCCGCTTGACGGCCTCGACGGTGACCCGGCCGTCGAGGCCCGACTCCAGGTCGCCGACGGTCCTGCCGTCGGCCGTGGTCACCAGATAGGTGCGGCCGACCATGCCCGGCAGTGCCTGGCGCTCGTCGGGCTCCAGACCGCCGCCCGAGCCGCGCATCTTCTCCCACAGCTCGCGCGAGGCGTCCCGCAGGTTGATGCGCAGCATCATCGGCATGATCTGGCTGGTGTAGAGCACGATGGTGATCAGGCCGAAGAGGTAGCAGACCGTGTACGCGGTGGCCACGTGCCCCTGGTACTGGGTGATCTGGTCCGGGGTGAGGCCGTCGAGCTTGCCGATGGCCTCGGTCGCCGTACCGACGACGGCCGACTCGGTGGCCGCGCCCGCCAGGATGCCCGACGCCGTGCCGACGTCCAGGTCGAAGGCCTTGGCGAGGCCGAACGCGATGCCCAGGACGCAGACCAGCTCGATGCCGCAGAGCGCGAAGAAGCGCAGGCTCTCGCGGTTGAGGTTGGAGAAGAACTGCGGGCCCGCGAGATAGCCGAGGGAGAAGATGAAGAGCGCGAAGAAGATCGTCTTGACGTCGTCCGAGACGACGACCTTGGCCCACGCGCCCATCAGCAGCGAGACGATCAGCGTGCCGCAGATGCCGCCCAGGGTGATGGGGCCGACGCGCACCTTGCCCACGAGGTAGCCCAGGGCGAGGCAGATGAACAGCGCGAACTCGGGGTGATCACGGAGTACACCCACCGGCGCTCACCGCGCCCGGTCTGTTGATATATGAACCCTATATTCCATATGGGCAACCTAAGGAGCCGGATGGCGTGCTGCCACTCGGCTCCTTGGGTTGCCTGCCCCGCGGGTCAGTCCGCGGCGTACTCGCGCGGCAGCTCACCGGCGGACGCGACGCCCGCGTACCAGTGGGCGCTCGACTTCGGCGTGCGGACCTGCGTCTCGTAGTCGACGTACACCGCGCCGAAGCGCTTGCCGTAGCCGTACGACCATTCGAAGTTGTCCAGGAGCGACCAGAGGTAGTAGCCGCGGACGTCCGCGCCGTCGGCGATGGCCCGGCGGACCGCCGCCAGGTGCTGGTGGAGGTAGGCGATGCGCTCCGGGTCGTGGACACGGCCCTCGGGGTCGGGCTTGTCGTCGTAGGCCGCGCCGTTCTCCGTGACGTACAGCGGGAGTCCGGGCGCCTCGCGCGCGTACCGCATGATCAGCTCGTGCAGTCCGGTCGCGTCGATCGTCCAGCCCATCTCGGTGCGCTCGCCCGGCGTCTGGTGGAAGGCGACGTCGTCGGAGCCCGGCCAGGGGGAGTGGTCGCTGGCCCCGTGCCCGTCGGCACGCCGGCTCCTGGCGCCTTCCGGCGCGGCGGACACCAGCGAGGGCGTGTAGTAGTTGAGGCCCAGCGCGTCCAGCGGCTGGTGCGCTGCGGCCAGGTCGCCCTCGCGCACGCAGGACCAGTCGGTGACGCGCGCGGTGTCCGCGAGCAGGTCCTCCGGGTAGGCGCCGTGCAGCATCGGCCCGTGGAAGACGCCGTTGGCGAGGTTGTCGATGCGCCGCCGCGCGTCCTGGTCGCGCGGGTCGTCGGAAACCGCCCTGACCACCGCGGAGTTGAGGCTCACCGCGACCTGGGCGCGGGCCGGCAGGGCGGCGCGCAGCGCCTGCGTGCCCAGGCCGTGTGCGAGGTTCAGGTGGTGGGCGGCGTGCAGGGCGGCCGCCGGGTCGGTGCGGCCGGGGGCGTGGACACCGGAGCCGTACCCGAGAAAGGCGCTGCACCAGGGCTCGTTGAGCGTGATCCAGGACGAGACGCGGTCGCCGAGCGCCTCGCCGACGATGCCCGCGTACTCGGCGAACCGGTACGCCGTCTCGCGCACCGGCCAGCCGCCCGCGTCCTCCAGCTCCTGCGGCAGGTCCCAGTGGTAGAGGGTCAGGGCGGGCCGGATGTCCCGGGCGAGCAGCTCGTCGACCAGCCGCCGGTAGAAGTCGAGGCCGCGCTGGACGGCGGGGCCGCGCCCGGTGGGCTGCACGCGCGACCAGGAGACGGAGAAGCGGTAGGCGTTCAGGCCCAGCGATGCCATGAGCGCCACGTCGTCGCGGTAGCGGTGGTAGTGCTCGACGGCGACGTCGCCGGTGTCGCCGCCCGCGGTGCGGCCCGGGGTGTGGCTGAAGGTGTCCCAGATGGAGGGGGTGCGGCCGTCCTCGCGCACGGCGCCCTCGATCTGGTACGCGGAGGTGGCCGCGCCCCAGAGGAAGTCGGCCGGAAACGTGATGGGTTCGGGCATGGAAGCGCTCCCATGGGTGGAGGGAAGAGGCGTAGGTGGGAAGAGGGGAAGCGGGCGGCGGAAATCCGGGAGCCCGGGGGCTCCCGGAGGCGTTCCGAGGGTCAGCCCTTGACCGCGCCCTGCATGATGCCGCTCACGATCTGCTTGCCGAACAGGACGAACGCGAGCAGCAGCGGCAACGTGCCGAGCAGCGCGCCCGCCATGATCACGGCCCGGTCGGGGATGTACCCCGTGCCCAGCGAGTTGAGCGCCACCTGCACCGTCGGGTTCGACTGGTTGAGCGCGATGATCGGCCACAGGAAGTCGTTCCACGCCATGACGAACGTCAGCAGCCCGAGGACCGCCATCGCGGGCCGCGCCGCGGGGAACACCACGTGCCAGATGATGCGCAGACTGCTCGCCCCGTCCATCCGCGCCGCCTCGATCAGCTCGCCGGGCAGCGCCTGCAGCAGGTACTGCCGCATGAAGAAGACGCCGAAGGCGCTCACGAACGTCGGCAGGATGACGGCCTGGAGCTGGTTGGTCCACTGGAGGTCCGCGACCCACAGGTACAGCGGTACGACGCTGAGCTGCGGCGGCACCATCATCGTGCCGATGGTCAGCAGGAGCAGCGCCCCGCTGAACCTGAACTTCAGCTTGGCGAAGGCGAATCCGGCGACGGTGGAGAACAGGACCGTGCCGATGGTGATGCTGCCCGCCACGATCGTGGTGTTCAGCATCGCGTCGCCGAGGCTCGCCTCCGTCCACGCCCGTTCGAGGTTCTTGAACAGGTTGCCGCCGAACCACAGGGGCGGCGGTGTCTGGGCGAGCCGCCCGCTGGTGCGCGAGGCGGCGACGGCCGTCCAGATCAGGGGCGCCAGCGAGACCGCGGTGAACAGTGCGAGGACCACGTAGGTGAACGGGCCCGCGTGCATCGTCCGGCCGGCCTTCTGACCGCGGGGGCGCGTCTTCATCGGTCCTTCCTCAGGCGTCGGGCGATCAGCATGTTGACCGCGGCGATGAGCAGCAGGATCACGAGCATCAGCCAGGCCACGGCCGACGCACGCCCCAGGTGTCCGTTGATCCAGCCCTGGTCGTACAGGTAGAGCCCCAGGGTCTGGAACTGGTGGTCGGCGCCGCCCTTGGACCCGGCCGTGCCGCCGAACAGCAGCGGTTCGCCGAAGAGCTGGGTCGCGCCGATCGTGGAGACGACGACCGTGAACAGGATCGTCGGCCGCAGCATCGGGATCGTCACGTGCCGGAACTGCTGCCAGCGCGAGGCGCCGTCCAGCGCGGCCGACTCGTACAGGTCGTGCGGCACGGCCTGCATCGCCGCCAGATAGATCAGCGCGTTGTACCCGGTCCAGCGCCAGATGACGATCGACGACACGGCGAACTGCGAACCCCACGACGACTCGCGCCAGTTGACGGGATCGAAGCCGACCGACCCGATCAGCCAGTTGACCATGCCGCCGTCCCACGCGAACAGCAGGGTGAAGACCAGTGAGGCGCTCGCCACCGACGTCGCGTACGGGGCGAGCATCGCGACCCGCCACAGCATGGAGCCGCGCAGCTTGTAGTTGAGCAGGTGCGCGATGCCGAGCGCGACGGCCAGCTGGGGGACGGTGGAGATGACGCCGATGGTGAAGGTGTTGCCGAGCGCGTTCCAGAAGTACTCGCTCTGCAGCAGGTTGGTGTAGTTGTCCAGGCCCAGCCAGGTGCTGTCGTCGAGGTTGGTGAGCTCAAGACGGTGCAGCGAGGCCCAGCCGGTGTAGAGGAGCGGGAAGAGGCCGAAGGCGCCGAAGAAGAGGAAGAACGGCGCGACGAAGACGTACGGCGACGCCTTGATGTCCCAGCGGTACAGGCGGCTGCGCCACGGCGACGGCGTGCGGGAGGCCTTGCCCCCGGTCGCGGCCGGGGCCGCGTCCCCTTTGCCGGGGGGCGCGGTCTCGGCGTACTCAGCGGTGTCGGACATGTGGGTCACTGTCCCAGAACGTCCTTGATCTCCTTCTGGGCCGCCTCCCAGCCCTCCTCGGGAGACTTGCCCTGCTGCTCCACCTGGAGCACACCGATGTCGGTGATGGACTGGCCGATCTGGGCGTCCTTGATGCCGTAGACGGCCGAGGGGATGTTCTTCGCGATGTCGGCGTAGAGCTCCGTGATGGGCGCGTCGTTGAAGTACGCCTTGGTCGCGGGTGACGGCTTCAGTGAGGCGTACGCCGACGGGGTGGACGGGAAGCTGGCCTGCTTGGCGAAGACCTTCGCGAGCTGCTCGGGGCTGCTCAGCCAGACGGCGAGTTCCGTCGCCTCCTTCTTGTGCTTGCCCGCGCTCGGCACGCCGAGGAACGCCCCTCCCCAGTTGCCGTCCGTCGGCGCCTTGGCCATGTCCCACTGGCCCTTGCCCTCGGGGCCCGTCTTCTCCTGGATGTACCCGGCCATCCAGGCCGGGCAGGCCACCGTGGCGAACTTGGCGTTGGCGAAGCCCTGGTCCCACGTGGGGTCGAACTGCTTGAGCTTGGCGGACATGTCGCCCCGCGCGACCTTCATCGCCGCGTTCCAGGCGTCCTTGCGGCCCTGGCTGTCCTCGTAGATCTCCTTGCCGCTCTTGTCGTAGTACCGCTCGGTCGCGCCGGCGAAGACCTGGTTGTAGACGCTGGCGGCGGAGTCGACGAACTTGGTGCCCTTGGGCGCCTTCTCCATGTACTTCTTGCCGAGCGCGACGTACTTGTCCCAGTCGCCCGCCCACTCCTTCGCGAGCTTCTCGCGGTCGGTGGGCAGCCCGGCCTTCTCGAAGAGGTCCTTGCGGTAACAGAGCGCGGTGGGGCCGATGTCGAGTCCGAGGCCGATCGTCTTGCCGTCCTCGGTCGTGGCCTGGTCCCACTTCCAGTCGAGATACGTGGACTTCTTGACGCCCTTGGCCTTCCCGAGGTCCTCGAACTTGGCACCCTGCGTCTGCACGACCTCGGTGATGTTGCTGACCTCTATGGCCGCGACGTCGTTGACGCCCGCGCCGGACTGCAGCTGGGTGAGCAGCTTCGGGTAGTAGGCGTCGTTCCGCTCGATGACGTTCTCTTTGATCCTGATGTTCGGGTGCGACTTCTCGTACTCGTCGTAGAGACCGGCCTGCTTCAGGCCCAGCACGCCGAACGTGCCCACGTTGAGCGTGATCTTGCCGTCGCCCGCCGAGCCGCCTTCGTCGTCGCTCGAACAAGCGGCGAGCAGGCTCGTGGCCAGCGCGGCCGTGGCCGCGTACGCGACGAGCCGACGGGACCTGCGGGACCGGCGGAAAGTGCTGCTGCGCATGACGTCCTCCTGTTGCCTGACGTGCCGACCCCCCGGCCAACTGCACTGCTGGGCCCGTTGGTTCACTCTGCGGCTCGGGCGGGGAACGTGCGGGATGTGTACGTGTCAGGTAGTGTGGGAGCGCTCCCACACGTGATGAGTTGAAGACTCGTGGCTACCGCCAGGGGTGTCAAGGGACCGGACAGGGAGTTGTGTCTTCGGTTATCGGGCCGTTACGGGACGCCCGCGGATCGTCCGTGGTCACCCGGGGATCGTCCGTGTAATCGGCCCAGGGGCCCGGTGAAGATCGGGCTGTTACATTCCTCGCCGGGGGAAGTGTGACGGGAGGCGGACTATGGCAGCTCACGCGGCGCGCGGCCGCAGCGGCGGACGGCCCACTCTGGAAGAGGTGGCGGCGCGGGCGGGGGTCGGCCGCGGCACGGTCTCCCGCGTGATCAACGGTTCGCCGCGGGTGAGCGAGGCGACCAGGACCGCCGTCGAGGCCGCCGTGGCCGAGCTCGGGTACGTGCCGAACACCGCGGCCCGCGCCCTCGCGGCCAACCGCACGGACGCCATCGCCCTGGTCGTCCCCGAACCCGAGACCCGCTTCTTCGCCGAGCCGTACTTCTCCGACGTCCTGCGTGGTGTCGGCGCCGAGCTCGGCGAGACCGAGATGCAGCTGCTGCTGATCTTCGCGGGCAACGACCGCAGGCGCCAGCGGCTGGCCCAGTACCTCGCCGCCCACCGCGTCGACGGCGTCCTGCTCGTCTCCGTCCACGCCGACGACCCGCTGCCCGACCTGCTCTCCCAGCTGGAGATCCCCGCCGTCATCAGCGGCCGCCGCTCGGCCGAGGAAGCGCTGCCCTCCGTCGACTCCGACAACTACGCGGGGGCCCGCTCCGCCGTGGAACACCTCCTGGCCCGCGGCCGCACCGCCATAGCCACCATCACGGGCCGCCTCGACGTGTACGGAGCCCAGCGCCGCCTGGACGGCTACCGCGCCGCGCTGCGGGAGGCGGGCCGCGAGGTCGACGAGCAGCTGATCGTGGCGGGTGACTTCACCGAGGAGGGCGGCCGCCGTGCGATGCGGGAGCTCCTCGCCGCCCGCCCCGGGATCGACGCGGTGTTCGCGGGCTCCGACGTGATGGCGGCCGGCGCGCGCCAGGAGCTGCGCGAAGCGGGGCGCCGCATACCCGACGACGTGGCGCTCGTCGGCTTCGACGACTCGGCGATCGCCCGCCACATGGACCCGCCGCTGACGAGTGTGCGCCAGCCCATCGAGGAGATGGGGCGCGCGATGATCGACCTTCTCCTCGCCGAGATCGCGGACAGCCGCCCCGCCGCCGTCCGGCGCCTGGAACGGCGCCAGCTGGTGCTCCCGACGCGGCTGGTGGAGCGGGCCTCCTCCTGAGCGGCGCCGCGGCCCTACCCCGCGGCCTGCCCGTCGTCGGTCCCGGGGGCCGCGCGCAGGGTCTCCGCCATCTCGTGGGCCAGCTCGGCCAGACGCCGGTGCTCGGCGGCCTCCCGCGGCCTGTCGTGCTCCTCATGGGCGCGGGCGAGCCGGCCCTGGGCGCCGGACAGCGTGTCGAGGGCCTTCGCGGCCCGCTGCTGCACACGCACCACCCGGGCCTCCAGGAAGTCCCCCGCGCGTGCGCTGTCGGCGGTCTGCCGCGAGGCGGAGGCCGCCGACTCCCGGTCGACGGTGCTCTGCTCCCGCGCGTCGCCGGCATCCGCGCGACGGAGCGCCGACTCACTGCGGTCGAGCCGCGCGTGGCTCGCCGTCAGCAGCTTCTGGACCCGGTCGATCTGTTCGTACGAGCGCTGCCGCCGACTGGGCGCGGCACCGCTCACGATCCGCTCGCGTTCGTCGACCTTCGCCTCCCAGTCCGCGATGCGGTGCTCCCGGTCGTCCGTGTCCCCCTCCCGCTCGTCGGCGGCCGCGTCGCGGTCGTCGGCGACCCGCTCGCGCTCGTCGGCCGTGCGCTCACGAGCGTCGGCCAGCCGGTCGCGGACGTCGGCCGCCTCCACGCGCGCGCGGTCGTCCGGGTCGGAAGGGCTGCTCTGCGGATCGGATCCCATAGCGGCAGTATGCTCCCGTCCGCCGCCTCGGGAACGCGCGATACGGCCCGTACACTCACGGCCGAGGAGCGACGAACATGAACTTTCCCCAGTACGGGGGGCCGGGCGACGGCGACGGGTGCGGCGTCGTCGACCACCACCCGGACGGCACGGCCGTCCGCTGCGCGGAGGCGGGGACGTGGCACATCGCGTGGGAGCACGAGGGCCCGGACGAGATCAGGACGTCGTTCGTGTGCGACGGCCACATGGAGACGGTGCGGGCCGCCCACCCCTATCTGGACAGGCATCAGGTCGGCGCTGACTGCACCCGTCCCCGCGCCCGCTGGGTGGACAGCCGCGTCGGCGCCTGGTGCCGCGTGCCCGACGCCGGGTGACGGCCCGCTGACTTCCCTCCGCTACTTCACGTCGCCCGTGAAGATCGCGGCCTCCGCCTCCATGTCCATGTCCGGCGAGACCTCGATCTGAATCGTCTTCTCGGCCTTCGGCATCTCGCACGCCCACGTCACCGTGATGGACCGGCCCGCGAGCAGCTTCGTGTCGGGCCCGCCGTTCAGCCCCTGGTCCGAGTCGTAGACCGATTCGCTCGACTTGCCGGCCTTGCCGTACGAGCAGCTGGTTGTGAACATCGACGTGTCCACGGTCGACTTGCCGTTGTTCTTCACCCGCACGCCGAACTTGACGTAGGGGGTGTTCTCCGGCGCTCCGTACGGGCCGGACGTGCCCCGGGTGAACTTCGACAGGCTCAGCTGGACGTCGTTGCCGTACTCCACGGTGTCGTTGAGCCCGGCCACCTCTCCCTCGGCGTCCTCCGGCTCGGCCGCCGGCTCCTCGGGCGGCTCCTCCTCGTCCGCGACCACGTCGTCGGCCGGCGCGGACACGGCGGCGCCGCTGGTCTTCTCCGGCTTCTTGTCGTCGTCTCCGCTGTTGACGACGACGATGCCCGTCGCGACGACGGCCGCGATGACCGCGGCGGCCGAGCCGATGACGACCGCGTTGCTGGGCCCCCGCCGCGGCGGAGGAGGCTGTGGCGGATACATCGGCGGCGGTGGCGGCGTGGCGTTGCTCATGGGTCCCCCCTGCGGTTGTGCGCTGTCAGCGCATCATGCGCCGATGTGTGGGGGATGTGGAGGAGGAGTGGCCGTTTCGTGATGTCACGATCACGGGCGCCGGACGTGCGGGCACGAAGAAGGCCCGGCCTGCTTCCGCAGGCCGGGCCTTGATCAATCAGGGTGAGTGACGGGACTTGAACCCGCGGCCACCTGGACCACAACCAGGTGCTCTACCAACTGAGCTACACCCACCATGCCCGGTCTTTTGTCGTTCTTCCGACCGGCCGAGAAAAAGTGTACAGGGTCTGGAGGGGTGCTCGCGCACACGTTTTCCGGACCCCGTACACAGGGCTCCCGCCGGGGCTATTCCGCAGGCAGGACGTGCTTGGCCGCGATCGTCCGCGCCGTCTCCGAGTCCGGGCCCGGCTGCGGGACGAAGATCGCCTCGCGGTAGTACCGGAGCTCCGCGATGGACTCACGGATGTCGGCGAGCGCGCGGTGGTTGCCGTTCTTGTCCGGGCTGTTGAAGTACGCCCGGGGGTACCAGCGCCGGGCCAGCTCCTTGACGGAGGAGACGTCGACGATGCGGTAGTGGAGGTACTCCTCCAGTGTCCGCATGTCCCGCGCGAGGAAGCCGCGGTCGGTGCCGACGGAGTTTCCGCACAGCGGGGCCTTCCGCGGCTCCTTGACGTGCTCACGTACGTACGCCAGGACCTGCTCCTCGGCGTCGGCCAGCGTGGTGCCGCCGGCCAGCTCGTCGAGGAGCCCCGAGGTGGTGTGCATGGTGCGCACCACCTCGGGCATGGTCTCCAGCGCCGCGTCCGGCGGGCGGATCACGATGTCCACTCCGTCGCCGAGCACGTTCAGTTCCGAGTCGGTGACCAGTGCGGCCACCTCGATAAGTGCGTCGTCCGTCAACGAGAGCCCGGTCATCTCGCAGTCGATCCACACCATGCGATCGTTCATGCGTCTTACCCTACGGCGCGCTCCTCTGGCCGGGCAGAGGAGCACGTCCTGGCGCGTACACGTCCGAGTTCGGCTTGCCGGGATCGGTCGGCACCGAGGTCGAGGGGCCGAGCGCGCTCGCGGCGGCCGTACGCCGTGACTGGGACGGCACCGGTCCCGCCTCCAGCAGCGCGGGCATAGCCTGCGCCGTCGCCGGCACGGACTCCAGTGCCCGCTCGCCCTGCGGCCTGCGGGCGCGGTAGGCGGCCCGGTAGGCGGCGGGGGACGAGCCCAGCTGGCGTCGGAAGTGTCCGCGCAGTGCCACCGGCGAGCGGAAGCCGCAGCGGCCCGCGACCTCGTCCACCGAGTAGTCGGAGGTCTCCAGGAGCCGCTGCGCCTGGAGCACCCGCTGGGTGATCAGCCACTGCAGCGGAGCGCTGCCCGTGAGCGAGCGGAACCTGCGGTCGAAGGTCCGCCTGCTCATGTACGCGCGCGCGGCCAGCGTCTCCACGTCGAACTGTTCGTGGAGGTGCTCCAGCGCCCAGGCGACGACCTCGGCGAGCGGGTCGGCGCCGATCTCCTCGGGTAAAGACCTGTCGAGGTAGCGCTCCTGGCCGCCGGCCCTGCGCGGTGGCACCACGAGCCTGCGGGCGAGCGCGCCCGCCGCCTCGTTGCCGTGGTCCGTGCGCACGATGTGCAGACAGAGATCGATTCCGGCCGCGGTGCCGGCACTCGTCAGGACGTCCCCGTCGTCTACGAAGAGCTCGCGCGGGTCCACGTGGACGGACGGATAACGCTTCGCGAGCGTCGGCGCGTACATCCAGTGGGTGGTCGCCGGGCGGCCGTCGAGCAGCCCGGCCGCGGCGAGCACGAACGCCCCCGTGCACAGTCCGACGATGCGGGCGCCCTCCTCGTGCGCGCGACGCAGTGCGTCGAGCGCCTCGGGTGGTGGTGGCGATGTGATCGACCGCCAGGCGGGCACGACGACCGTGCCGGCCCGGCCGATCGCCTCCAGGCCCTGTGGCGCGGTGAGTTCAAGGCCGCCGGTGGTCCGCAGCGGGCCCTCCTCGCCGGCACAGACGAGCAGCCGGTAGCGGGGGACTCCCGCGTCCTGCCGGTCGATGCCGAAGACGGAGAGCGGTATGGAACTCTCGAAAATGGGTCCGCCGCTGAACAGCAGCACCGCTACGATCTCCCGGCGGCGCCGCCCCGAGAGTTTCCGAGCCGCGGCCTCCGGCGCGGCTGTGGAGTCGTGGCTCATGGTGCTAAACCCCCCTCGGGCTTCGCGGCTCCTTGTTCCTGGCGTGCTTGACGTTTTTGACGTGCTTGACGCGCTTGCCTCGCTTGTCGCTCCTGCACGTTTCCCCTCGGTCCTCCACCAGTCCCCCGCCGTAATACAGTCAAGATCGAATCTACTGCGTCCCGTGCTGCCGGGGTGACCAGTTCATCACTCGGCAGATTGTCGACATGGCAACTTGGCGTGAAGCATTCGATCACGAAGCGTTGCACTCGGGCGGCTTGCTGGGAAGTGCGCCTCCGCGCCGTGGCCGGTCCCCGTAGGGTGCAGGCGGCCTGAGCGCGGCTTTCGGCCCTGGTCGGACGGGGGTTGAGGGGGCGTTCGGCCAAGAAATCGACGGCCCCCGGAAGTTGGCTGAAAACATACGGGAGCGTGTGTGTGAATTGGTCAGTCCAACGGTGCACCATCGGCACTCTGACGGGTCCCCCTGTGCGTCCCTACGCCGGTCCTGCCGTGCCGTCCGCGATGTCCTCTGTTCTGTTCTGCAAGCAGTCGCGCGGCGCCCCGCTCCGACTGCCGCAGAAGCACCCGGCACACCCCGGTGACGGCCACGAGGCCGAGCGCCGCGCCGGTCGCGCCGGCCAGTGAGCCCCCGTACCCGACAAGGACGACGGGGACCAGGACGCAGCTGAACGCGGCCCAGCGGACCACGTCGCTCACCGAGTCCTGCGGGGTTGCGGCCGGCGGTTCGTGGGTGCGCGGCGCGGGCACCGCGAGGGGCCGGCGGTCCACTGCCCCTTGCTCGGGTGAAGACTCGGGTGAAGAAGGGAGGCGGGTGGAGGGTGGGGACGCGGTCGAAGGTCCAGGCACGGCGTGCTCCCTGTGGCATATGGCGTAGGACGGTCCAGCGCTGTCCAACGCGGGGCACGTCGGCGAGTCACTGCGGGAGCGCCCGGGTGGCGCCGGACGGGTGGGCAAAACGCCTGTAGGAGGCAGCAACCATTGCCATACGGGCGCGGCTCATGCATGCTCCGGTGAACGCCGGGAGGCCCCTGTGGGGCCCGGGAAGGGCTCCGAGCGGGGCTTTTCGCAGGCTCTGGGCAGAGGAGGAGTGTCGCCGTACCCTTGAGGGTATGGGGTTGGGAAGATGATTCCCGGACGACCTTCCAGGTCCTGAACGTCGCACCACCTGAAAACGCCGACCCTCCCACAGAGGACTCCTTCGCCGAGACACCCATGGCCGGTCACGAATTCTCCGAACCCGCGGACCGCAAACGGCAGGTCGCCGATCCCACGGCGACCCCCCGAGCGGCGGAAGAACCGCGTCACGCCTGCGATCCCGCCTTCCTGCACGGTGTCGTCGTCGGATTCGACGGCTCGACCTCCAGTGAGCGGGCCCTCGCCTATGCGATCGGGATGGCCCACCGCTCCGGATCGGGCCTGATCATCGTCCACGTCGCCAACCGGCTGCCCACCACGGTGTGGGCGGGCTGCGAGCCTCCGGTCTTCGTCGACGTACCGGACCACCGCACGGAAGTGCTCGGACTCGAACTGGCCTGCGCGGAGTACCTGTCAGAGGTGCCGTGGATCCTCGTCGAGCGTGGCGGGGACATCTGCCACGAGCTGGAGGAGGTCGGCCGCGAGTACAGCGCGGACGCGATCGTCGTCGGCTCCACGCACGGCATCGTCGGGCGCATCTTCGGCTCGGTCGCGGGCCGTCTCGCGCGTCGTGCGCAGCGCCCCGTCGTCGTCATTCCGTAACGCCCGCCCGCTGTCGGGGAGTTGGGGCGTATGAGGCCCAACTCGCTTTGTGCAGTGCTTTTGTGGACAGATAAATCTACTCGCGCGTAGAGGTGGTTCGTGCCCCGGGGAGGGGTACATAAGGGTCACAACGGCGTCTCGGAACGGCGGGTGACGGCCACCGGACGAGGCGGGCGCGGGTCGGGGTAATGGGCGACCCCGACCCCTTGAGGAACGACCCCCTGTGTGCTGGTGGCACGCACAGGGGGTCGTTCACTTGTGGAGGCCGTGTGGTGACTACTCCACGGTCACGGACTTCGCGAGGTTGCGCGGCTTGTCGATGTCCCGGCCGAGCGCCAGCGCCGTGTGGTAGGCGAGCAGCTGGAGCGGGATGCCCATCAGGATCGGGTCCAGCTCGTTCTCGTTCTTCGGCACCAGGATGGTCTGGTCGGCCTTCTCCTGCTCCTGGTGCGCGACCGCGAGGATCTTGCCGCTGCGGGCCTTGATCTCCTCCAGGGCGGCGCGGTTCTTCTCCAGGAGGTCGTCGTCGGGGACGATCGCGACGGTCGGCAGGGCGGGCTCGATGAGCGCGAGCGGGCCGTGCTTCAGCTCGGAGGCGGGGTAGGCCTCGGCGTGGATGTACGAGACCTCCTTGAGCTTCAGCGAGGCCTCGCGGGCGACGGGGTAGCCGCGCACGCGCCCGATGAAGAGCATCGAGCGGGCTTCCGCGTACTGCTTGGCGATCTTCTTGATCTCGTCCTCCTGCTTGAGGATCTCCGAGATCTGTCCCGGCAGCTTGCGCAGGCCCTCGATGATCCGCTTGCCGTCGGAGACCGACAGGTCACGGATGCGGCCCAGGTGCAGGGCGAGCAGGCCGAAGGCGACCGTGGTGTTGGTGAAGCACTTGGTCGAGACGACGCAGACCTCCGGGCCCGCGTGGACGTACACGCCCGCGTCCGCCTCGCGGGCGATCGCCGAGCCGACCACGTTCACGACGCCGAGGACGCGGGCGCCCTTGCGCTTGAGCTCCTGGACGGCGGCCAGCACGTCGTACGTCTCGCCGGACTGGGAGACCGCGATGTAGAGGGTGTCGGGGTCCACGACCGCGTTGCGGTAGCGGAACTCGGACGCCGGCTCCGCGTCGGCGGGGATGCGGGCCAGCTCCTCGATCATCTGGGCGCCGATCATGCCCGCGTGGTACGAGGTGCCGCAGCCGAGGATCTTGACGCGGCGCACCTTGCGGGCGTCGTGCGCGTCGAGGTTCAGGCCGCCGAGGTGCACGGTGGAGAAGCGGTCGTCGATGCGGCCGCGCAGGACGCGGTCGACCGCGTCGGGCTGCTCGAAGATCTCCTTGTGCATGTAGGTGTCGTGGCCGCCCATGTCGTACGACTCGGCCTCCCACTCCACGGTGGTCGGCGACGCGGTCGTGCGCGAGCCCTCGGTGGTGTAGGTGCGGTAGTCGTCGGCCTTGATGGTGGCCATCTCGCCGTCGTCGAGCGTGACGACCTGGCGGGTGTGGGAGACCAGCGCGGCGACGTCCGAGGCGACGAACATCTCCTTCTCGCCGATGCCGAGGACGACGGGCGAGCCGTTGCGGGCGACGACGATGCGGTCGTTGAAGTCGGCGTGCAGCACGGCGATGCCGTACGTGCCCTCGATGTGGCGCAGCGCCTCGCGGACCTTCTCCTCCAGCTTGTCGGCCTGGGAGCGGGCGATGAGGTGGGTGAGGACCTCGGTGTCGGTCTCGGAGAGGAACTCGACGCCGTCGGCGGTGAGCTTGGCGCGCAGCTCGGAGGCGTTGTCGATGATGCCGTTGTGGACGACGGAGACCTTGCCGTCCGCGGAGAGGTGCGGGTGGGCGTTCTCGTCGGAGGGCGCGCCGTGGGTGGCCCAGCGGGTGTGGGCGATGCCGGTCGTGCCCTTGAAGCGGGCCGGGACCTTGGCCTCCAGGTCGCGGACGCGGCCCTTGGCCTTCACCATCTTCAGGCCGCTGGCCTTGGGGCCGGTGACGGCGATGCCCGCGGAGTCGTAGCCGCGGTACTCCAGGCGCTGCAGGCCTTCGAGGAGGAGCGGGGCGACGTCACGCTTGCCGATGTATCCGACGATTCCGCACATAAAGGGTGTCCTAGCCGTAGACGATGCGGCGCAGCTGCCTGAGGGTGAGCTCCGGTGGTGCGACCGCGCGGTATTCGAGATCCGCCGAGATCTGCTGGAAGATCGCCGCGTTCAGCAGGCCCTGACCCTGCAGCTCGCGGTGGCGGCGACGGACGAACTGTTCGGTCGTCTCGTCGAAGTAGGCGAGCACGTCCTGGATCACCCGCAGCGCTTCGCCCCGCTGGAGCGGGGTGCTGCGGGTGAGGTGATCCACCAGGTCGTCGTGCATTCGTTGATCCTGGGGTATCGGACACCCTTTCGCAAGAATCCTGCCCGGAATCGGGCAGGGGCGTGTCGAACGGGCCATTCCGTGGCGCGATCGGCCCTCACATGCGGCTCACGTGCCGCGTTCACATGCGGCTCACGTGCCGCGTTCACATGCGGCGCAGGACCGCCTGCTTGGCCGTCGTGAACTCCTCGTCCGTGAGGATCCCGGCCTGGTGCAGCTCGCCCAGCTCCCGCAGGCGGCGCAGGAGCGCGTCGTGGTCGTCGGCGGCGGGCCGCTCCGCTCCGGCCCCCGCTTCCGCCGCGGACGGGCCCGCGAGCGACTTCGGGGCGGCGGCCGGGGCCGAGGGATGCGGCAGACGGGCCTGGACGGCGGCCGCCACCAGTGCCATCAGCGGGTCCTTCTTGAAGCCCCACAGCTCGACGGAGTTCGGGTCGTACTTCGGCGGGGCCTTGGTCGGCGCGTTCCGCACCGTGAACCGCAGGCAGCCGTTCTCCAGTCCGGCCGCGGGCTGCCACTCCACCGCCGCGATGTCCGCGAGCGCCAGCGACCGCGTGCCGGCCGCCGTCTTCGCCTCCTCCGTCTTCCAGTTCCACTCAAGACGGATCGTCTCCCCGTCGAAGCTCGCGGTGCCGTCCCCCGCGGAGACGGAGAGCGGCACGGAAGGACCCGTCAGGAGGTACGCGTCGCAGGGCGTCGCCGGCACCTGTTCGATCAGATGGGCGTTGCGCACCTCGTCGACCAGATACTCCGCCACCCCGTACCGGTCGGGCTCGACCGTCAGCTGATACGGGTCGGAGGAGTCCGTCAGCTGACCGCCCGTCGCCTGGAGCAGCGGGTCGGAGCCGTCGCGCAGCCGCAGCCGCAACCGGCCCGACTTCTTCCCCTGTTCGAAGGCGATGCCCGCCAACGCCGTGAGCGGGACGGTCAGTTCGCCCAGTGTCTTGCGCAGCAGGGACACGTTCTTGTCGTGGCCCGGCACAAGGCGCAGCGTCTCCCCGTCGAAGGTCCAGGTCCCGTCGCGCTGGATGATTTCCGCCATACGGGGATTCTCGCACCGAGCCCTTGGACAAATGGTCTACACCCCTTGACCCCTTGTGAGGGCCGGGTTACCAATGGGAACCGTTCGATTGCGATGCACCACAAACCACGCCGGCCCATCGAAGGGACCCGCTTGTGAGATCGCACAGAAGAACGACACGCATCCTCGGTTCGCTCCTGCTCGTGGCGGCCGCCGGGATCTCCTCCTTCGCCGCCGCACCCGCACCGGGTGAGGCGAGAGCCCCGGCCACCACACCGCTCGGCCAGGTCGTGCCCGCGCCGCTGGCCGCCGAGCCGGGCGGCGCCGGGTACGAGATCACCGCCAAGACCCGCATCCGCGTCGGCAAGGGCAACGCCGAGGAACGCCGCGTCGCCGAGTACCTCGCCGAGCTGCTGCGCCCCTCCACCGGATACCGGCTCCCCGTCACCAGCGACAAGGGATCCGACGGCATCCGGCTGCGCATCAGCGCCGAACCGGCGAACAAGGCGCTCGGCGACGAGGGATACCGCGTCATCTCCGCGCGCGGCTCCCTCACCATCACCTCCTGGAGCGGCGCAGGACTCTTCCACGGCGTACAGACCGTGCGGCAGCAGCTGCCCGCCGCCGTGGAGAAGAAGACGAAACAGCGCGGGCCCTGGCGGATCGCGGGCGGCACCGTCAAGGACATGCCGCGCTACGGCTACCGCTCCACGATGCTCGACGTCTCACGGCACTTCTTCACCGTCGACCAGGTCAAGCGCTACATCGACCAGGCCGCCCTCTACAAGATGAACAAGCTGCACCTGCACCTCAGCGACGACCAGGGCTGGCGCATCGCCATCGACTCCTGGCCGCGCCTCGCCGCGTACGGCGGCTCCACGCAGGTCGGCGGCGGCAAGGGCGGCTACTACACGAAGGCGCAGTACAAGGAGATCATCGACTACGCCGCGTCGCGGTACCTGGAAGTCGTCCCCGAGATAGACATGCCGGGGCACACCAACGCCGCTCTCGCCTCGTACGCCGACCTCAACTGCAACGGCGTCGCCCCGCCGCTCTACACCGGCACAGAGGTCGGCTTCAGCTCGCTGTGCGTCAAGAAGGACGTCACGTACGACTTCGTGGACGACGTGATCCGCGAGCTCGCCGCGATTACGCCCGGCAAGTACCTCCACATCGGCGGCGACGAGGCGCACTCCACCAGCCACGAGGACTTCGTCGCCTTCATGGACAAGGTGCAGCCGATCGTCGCCAAGTACGGCAAGACGGTGATGGGTTGGCACCAGCTGGCCGGCGCCAACCCGGCCAAGGGCGCCGTCGCGCAGTACTGGGGCTACGACAGGACCGGCGCCGCCGAGCGCGAGCAGGTGGTCAACGCCGCGAAGAACGGCACCAAGCTGCTGCTCTCGCCGGCCGACCGCGCCTACATCGACCACAAGTACACCAAGGACACCCCGCTCGGCCTCTCCTGGGCCGGCTATGTCGAGGTGCGGCGCTCCTACGACTGGGACCCGGCCACCTACCTCCAGGGCGCGCCCGAGGACGCGGTCATCGGCGTCGAGGCGCCGTTGTGGACGGAGACCCTCTCGACCCCGGCGCACCTGGACTACATGGCGTTCCCGCGGCTGCCCGGCATCGCCGAGCTCGGCTGGTCGCCCGCGGCCACGCACGACTGGGACACGTACAAGGTGCGGCTCGCCGCGCAGGCACCGCGCTGGGACGCGCTGGGCATCGGCTACTACGCGTCGCCGCAGGTGCCCTGGCCCGCCGACAGTTCCCGCAAGTCGTACCACTCCATGAGGAAGGAGGGCACGCCTTTGCACAGCCCGAGGTAGGCCTCGCGGTGGCTGGAGGCCGCGATCGCCATGTAGGCGCGCTCGACGTCCGTCAAGGTGGCGTCCCGCGGCATCCAGTGCTCCGCCCGGGGGCGCGTCACCCAGGCGTGCACCAGCTCGGAGTCGGTCAGGGGATCGAGCGGCCGCACCGTGCCGTCGAGACGGACGGTGGGCAGGTGGAGGTCAGCAAGCGCGGACAAGGTGCTCTCCCAGGTACTGCTCGGCGTGGCCGGCGATCAGGTCGAGGACGGCTTCGATGTCGGCGATGGTCGTCCCGGGGTCGAGCAGGGTGAACCTGAGGTACTGGCGGCCACCCGCCCGGGTGGTCGCCACGACGGCGTCGCCGGAGGTGTGGAGCGCCTTGCGGGCGTACAGGTTGGCGCGGTCGATCGCGGCGGGCGCGCAGATCGTCGCCGGGATGTACCGGAAGACGAGGGTGGAGAGCTGGGGCTCGGAGACGACGTCGAACCGCGGGTCGGCGACGAGCAGTTCCCAGCCGCGGGTGGCCAGACCGCAGGCCTCGTCGAAGCGGTCGCCGATGTCGTTCGCGCCCCTCACACGCAGCGTCATCCACAGCTTCAGCGCGTCGAAGCGGCGGCCCGCCCGCGGCTCGGGCAGCGCCCGGTCCCGTACCAGGACGGCGGACGAACCCACCGGCTGGTGGAAGGACTTGTCGAAGTCCACGGCGACGGAGTCGGCGCGCTCGATGCCGTCGAGGAGGTGCCGGTTGCGGCGCGAGGCGAGCAGCCCGCAGCCGTACGCGGCGTCGACGTGCAGCCAGGTGCCGTACTGCGTGCAGAGCCGGGCGATCTCCGGCAGCGGGTCGATGGAGCCGAAGTCGGCGGTGCCCGCGGTGGCGACGACCGCCATGGGGGAGAGGTCGTCGCGTGCGCAGCGTTCCAGCGCGCGGGCGAGGGCCACGGTCTGCAGGCGTTTGTCGCGGTCGGTGGGGACGGTCACGACGGCTTCCTCGCCGAGGCCGAGCAGCCGGGCCGTCCGCCGGACGCCGGTCTGCGCGGCCTCGGAGACGAAGATCCGCAGGGTGGCCGGGTCCCGGTCCCCGGCCTCCTCGCGGGCGAGGAGCAGGGCCTGCAGTTCGGCGTCGCCGCCGCCCTCGGTGAACGCCCCGTCGGCGGCCGGTCCGAGGCCGATGCGCTCGGCGGTCCAGTCGAGGACGCGGCGCTCGATGAGCGGGGCGCCGGCCGGCTGGTCCCAGGTGCCGAGGTGGCGGGGGCCATGGGCGCGTACGGCGTCCCGCACCTGCAGCTGGTCGAGTTCGTCGAGGGCCGCGAGGGTGTCGTACAGGGGCTCGTCCAGGTCGACGGCCGCGACGCCCGCGGTCACGGAGGTGCGGTACCGCTTCGCGGTGGTGCCGTTGAGCAGGTGCGCGCGCATGGGCTGTCCTCCGGGTGAGGGGTTAACTTAGGTAAGCCTAACCTAATCCCGTCTCGGCGTGGAGGCCGGGAGCCGGAAAACGAAACCGCCCCCTCCGGGAGTGAAGGGGGCGGCGGGCAACGGCCGTTACTTGAGCTTCTTCGCCTTCTCGATCGCGTCGGCCAGGTCCTCGAGGATCGGTGCGCACTTGTCGTACGAGAAGATCGGCTCCGCGATGCGCGGGATGACCTGCCCGGCCTTGACCGCGGGCAGCTTCTTCCAGGTCGGCTTGGCGATGTCGGCCGGCTGGATCGCCGAGGTGCGGTTGTCCATCATGATGACGTCCGCCCGGTACTTGTCGACGTTCTCCCAGCTCAGGTTCTCGAACCAGCCGCCGGACTCCTTCTTGGCCGCCTCGGAGGGCTCGACGAGGTTCACGCCGAGCGCCTTGAAGTACTCCAGGTCGACGGAGAGGTTGGAGCCGGAGACGTAGAACAGGTCCTGGCTCGCGGAGCCGACGAGGACCTTGATGTCCTTGTGCGCCTTGGCGACCTTGCGCAGCCGCTCGGACGCGTCCTCGAAGCGCTTCTTCGCCTTGACGACCTTGTCGGCCTTCACGTCGGCGCCGAGCGACTCGGCGAGCGCCTGGATGCGCTGCAGCGGGTGCGTGAGCTGGCGGTCGTAGACGCTGATGCCGACGCTCGGAGCGAGCCCCAGGATCTTGTCCTTGCTCTCCTCCGGCACGTACCAGAGCGTGCCCTTGTCGTCGAACATCGTCGAGATCAGCACGTCCGGCGCGAGGCCCGCGTACTTCTCGATGTTGAACTGACCCCACTCGTTGCCGATGATCGTCAGCTTGCTGATGTCCATGTCGCCGGCCTGGACGTCGGCCTTGCCGTCCTTGGTCTTCGTCGGGCCGAAGACGCCCTTGACCTCGATGCCGTAGTCGAACAGGGCCGCGGCGACGCCCGTGAACGCCACGATGTTCTTCGGCGTCGCGTCCCGCTCGGCGGTCTGGCCCCGGTCGTCCTTGAAGCTCCAGGGGCCGGTCTTGCCGCCGCCCTCGGTCTTGCCCGACCCGTCCTTCTTCTCGCTGCCGCAGGCCGCGAGCGCGGCGGTGAGGCCGAGGGCTCCGCCGGCGGCGAGGATGCCTCGGCGGGACGGCTGGGGGAGGCGGACCTGGCGCATGTGGGTCTCTGCTTTCGTGGACGTACGGCGGCGGGGCCGCTGGCCGGAATTAGAGCTTAGGCTAACCTAAGCTAACCCCCGGGCCGACGGCCCCTCGCGGCACGGCCCGCGATCAGCTCGCGGTCAGCTCGCGAAACCCAGCTCCCGGGCGATCAGCATGCGCTGCACCTCGCTCGTCCCCTCGCCGATCTCCAGGATCTTCGAGTCACGCCACATGCGGGCCACCGGGTACTCGTTCATGAAGCCGTACCCCCCATGGATCTGCGTGGCCTCGCGGGCGTTGTCCACCGCGACCGTCGACGAGTAGAGCTTCGCGATCGCCGCCTGCTTCTTGAAGGGCTCGCCCGCGACCAGCCGCGACGCCGCGTCGTACCAGCCCACGCGCGCCATGTGCGCCCGTGTCTCCATGTCGGCGATCTTGAACTGGATGGCTTGATTCGCACCGATCGGCCTGCCGAAGGCGTGCCGCTCCCGCGCGTACTTCACCGACTCGTCCACACACCCCTGGGCGAGACCGGTGGCGAGCGCGGAGATCGCGATCCGGCCCTCGTCGAGGATGCGCAGGAACTGCGCGTACCCCCGGCCCTCCTCGCCGAGCAGGTTCGCCGCCGGGACGCGGACGTCCGAGAAGGACAGCTCGCGGGTGTCCGAGGCGTTCCACCCCACCTTCGAGTAGGGCGCGGCGACCGTGAACCCGGGCGTCCCCGACGGCACGATGATCGAGGAGATCAGCGGGCGCCCGTCGTCCTTGCGGCCGGTGACGGCGGTGACCGTGACCAGACCCGTGATGTCCGTGCCGGAGTTGGTGATGAAGCACTTCGAGCCGTTGATCACCCACTCGTCGCCGTCGCGCACCGCCGTCGTGCGCGTCCCGCCCGCGTCGGATCCGCCGTCCGGCTCGGTGAGGCCGAACGCACCGAGGGCCTCGCCCGCGCAGAGCCGCGGCAGCCACTCCCGCTTCTGCTCCTCGGTGCCGAAGAGGTGCAGCGGCATGGCGCCGAGGGAGACACCGGCCTCCAGGGTGATCGCCACGGACGAGTCGACGCGCGCGAGTTCCTCCAGGGCGATGCCGAGCGCGAAGTAGTCACCGCCCATCCCGCCGTACTCCTCCGGGAAGGGGAGGCCGAACAGGCCCATGCGGCCCATCTCGCGGACGATCTCGTACGGGAACTCGTGGCGCTCGTAGAAGTCGCCGATCTTGGGGGCGACGACGTCGTGCGCGAACGCCTCGACCGTGCGCCGCAGTTCCTCGTGCTCGGGGCTCAGACGGTGGTCCATCGTTGTTCACTGCTCCTGTGGGGCGGCGGTCTGCGGGGAGACGGTCTGCTCTTCGTGGGAGCGGGCCGTCAGGGCACGAACGGTGCGGGACGGGCTGGGTCGGCCCAACTGGTCGGCCATCCAGGCGCTGGTGGCGCTGAGACGGACGAGGTCGACCCCGGTGTCGATGCCGAGGCCGTGGAGCATCCACACGAGGTCTTCGGTGGCGAGGTTGCCGGTGGCGCTCTTCGCGTACGGACAGCCGCCGAGGCCGCCCGCCGACGCGTCCACCGTCGTCACACCGTGCTGGAGGGCGGCGAGGGTGTTGGTGAGCGCCTGGCCGTACGTGTCGTGGAAGTGGACGCCGATGCGCTCGGTCGGCACCTGCACCGCGTTGAGCGCGGCGAGCATCGCCGAGACGTGGCCCGGTGTGGCCACGCCGATCGTGTCGCCGAGGCTCAGCTCGTCGCAGCCCATGTCGAGCAGCGCGCGGCAGACGCGGACGACCTTGGAGATCGGCACGGCGCCCTCCCAGGGGTCGCCGAAGCACATCGACAGATAGCCGCGCACATGGACGCCCTGCTCGCGCGCGCGGGCGACCACCGGCGCGAACATCGCGAGGGCCTCGTCCACCGTGCGGTTCAGGTTGGCCCGGGCGAACGACTCGGTGGCGCTCGCGAAGACGCCGACGCGGTGCGCGCCGAGGGCGAGGGCGCGGTCGAGGCCGCGTTCGTTCGGCACGAGGACCGGCAGGTGGACGCCCTGGAGGTCGCCGAGGAGCGGGAAGAGGTCCTCGGCGTCGGCCAGTTGGGGCACCCACTTGGGGTGCACGAAGCTGGTCGCCTCGACGGTGGTGAGGCCCGCGTCGGCGAGGCGGTGGATGAACTCCGCCTTGATCTCGGTGGGGACGACCGTCTTCTCGTTCTGCAGGCCGTCGCGGGCGCCCACTTCGTGGATGCGGACGCGGGTGGGCAGGCCGCGGGTCGGCACGACCATGGGGAGCGGTGCGGACGCCAGTTCCAGCGGCTCGTCCCCCGCGGTGCCGGGTGCGGCCTTCGGCTCGGTGCTGGTCATTCCTGCTCCTCCTCGGGGGTGACGACGGCGAGGACCTGGTCCATGGCGACGGTCGTGCCCGGGGTGACGTCGAGCTCGGTGACGGTGCCGGCGTGCGGGGCGGAGATGACGTGCTCCATCTTCATCGCCTCGACGACCAGCAGGCTCTGGCCCGCGGCCACCGTGTCGCCGGGGGAGACCTTCACGACGGTGACGGTGCCGGGCATGGGGGCGGTGAGCGCGTCCGCCCCGGCGTGCGCGGCGCCGGTGAGGGAGGCGGCGACGGGGTCGTGGTCCTGCACGTGCCAGGCGTCGCCGTCCCGGCCCAGCCAGTCGCCCGCGCGGCGGAAGGTGTGCAGGGTGCCGTCGACGGTGACGCGCACGCGGTCGGCGGTGACGGTGCGGCCGGTGCCGCGCAGGCGGTGAGTGACGGGGTCGAGTCCCGCGGCCTTGAGCCAGTGCGTCACGGGTGCCGGGGTGCCGCCGAGCCGCCAGCCGCTCGGCACGGAGAACGGGTCGGTCCAGCCGTCGGCGCCTGCGGACGTGGGCTTGAGGGCGTCCTCGCGGACCGCGGCCGCCGCCTCGTACACCTCGTCGGGCACGCCGTCCGGGACGAGACCGACCGCCTCGCGCTCCACCAGGCCGGTGTCCAGCTCGCCCGCGACGACCGCTGGGTGCGCGAGGAGGCGGCGCAGGAAGCCCGCGTTCGTCGGCACGCCGAGGGTGACCGTGTCGGCGAGGGCGGCCCGCAGCTTGCGCAGGGCCGTCGCGCGGTCCGGGCCGTACGCGATGACCTTCGACAGCATCGGGTCGTAGAGACTGCCGACCTCCGTGCCCTCGCTCAGGCCGGAGTCGGTGCGCACGCCGTCACCCTGCGGCTCGTGCAGCGCGAGGACCGTGCCGCCGGAGGGCAGGAAGCCGCGCGAGGGGTCCTCGGCGCAGACGCGGGCCTCCACCGCGTGCCCGGTGAGGGTGATGTCGTCCTGGCCGAACGGCAGCGGCTCGCCCGCCGCCACGCGCAGCTGCCACTCCACCAGGTCGAGACCGGTGATGAGCTCCGTGACGGGGTGCTCCACCTGGAGGCGGGTGTTCATCTCCATGAAGTAGTACGACGACGGGTCGCCGCCGGGGACGATGAACTCGACCGTGCCCGCGCCCGCGTACCCGCACGAGCGGGCCGCCTGGACCGCGGCCTCGCCCATCGCCGCGCGCGTGGCCTCGTCGAGGAGGACGCTCGGCGCCTCCTCGATGATCTTCTGGTGGCGGCGCTGGAGCGAACACTCGCGCTCGCCGAGGTGCACCACGTTGCCGTGGCCGTCCGCGAGGACCTGGATCTCGATGTGCCGGGGGCGGTCGACCCACCGCTCCACGAGCAGCGTGTCGTCGCCGAAGGAGGCGCGGGCCTCACGACGGGCCGCCGCGATCTCGTCGGCGATGAGCGCCTCGTCACGGACCAGGCGCATGCCCTTGCCGCCGCCGCCCGCGCTCGGCTTGAGCAGCACCGGCGTACCGATCTCGCGCGCCGCGTCGGCCAGTTGGGCATCCGTCAGGCCGCTGCCCGAGGAGCCGGGAACGACCGGCACACCGGCCGCCTCGACGGTCGCCTTGGCGCGGATCTTGTCTCCCATGAGGGAGATGGCCCCGGCGGGCGGGCCGATGAAGGTCAGGCCCGCGTCGGCGCAGGCCTGCGCGAACTCCGCGTTCTCCGCCAGGAATCCGTACCCCGGATGGACCGCCTGGGCGCCGGACCTCGCCGCCGCCTCCAGGATGCGGTCCACGCGCAGATAGCTCTCAGTGGCGGCCGCGGGGCCGATCCGCACCGCCGTGTCGGCCTCGCGCACGTGCCGTGCGTCCGCGTCCGCGTCGCTGAAGACGGCGACCGAACGGACGCCCATCTCCCGCAGCGTACGGATGACGCGGACCGCGATCTCGCCCCGGTTGGCGACCAGAACCGTGTCGAACATCGTCATTCGTTCCTCACATCCGGAAGACGCCGAAGCCGGGCGCCGTCTCGTCCCGCTGGGGGAGCGGTGCGCCCGCGCACGCGGTCAGGGCCAGACCCAGCACCTGCCGGGTCTCCATGGGGTCGATCACGCCGTCGTCCCAGAGGCGGGCCGTGGCGTAGTAGGCATTCCCCTGCTCCTCGTACTGCGCGCGGATCGGGTCCTTGAAGGTCTCCTCGTCCGCGGCGCTCCACTGCTCGCCGCGGGCCTCCAACTGGTCGCGCTTGACCGTGGCGAGGACGGAGGCGGCCTGCTCGCCGCCCATCACGGAGATCTTGGCGTTCGGCCACATCCACAGGAAGCGGGGGCTGTAGGCCCGGCCGCACATCGAGTAGTTGCCCGCTCCGTACGAACCGCCGACGACGACCGTCAGCTTCGGCACGCGCGTGGAGGCCACGGCCGTGACCATCTTCGCGCCGTGCTTGGCGATGCCGCCCGCCTCATAGTCCCGGCCGACCATGAAGCCGGAGATGTTCTGCAGGAAGACCAGGGGGATGCCGCGCTGGTCGCAGAGCTCGATGAAGTGGGCGCCCTTCTGGGCGGACTCGGAGAACAGGATGCCGTTGTTCGCGATGATCCCGACGGGGTGGCCGTGGATGTGGGCGAAGCCGGTGACCAGCGTCGTCCCGTACTCCGACTTGAACTCGGCGAAGCGGGAGCCGTCGACCACGCGCGCGATGACCTCCCGCACGTCGTAGGGGGTGCGGGAGTCCGTGGGCACCGCGCCGTACAACCCCAGGGGGTCGACCTTCGGCTCCTCGGCGGGCTGCACCGGCCAGGGCAGGGGGGCGCGCTCGGGGAGGGTCGAGACGATCGTGCGGACGATGCGCAGGGCGTGCGCGTCGTCCTCCGCGAGGTGGTCGGTGACGCCGGAGGTGCGCGAGTGGACCTCGCCGCCGCCCAGCTCCTCCGCCGTGACGACCTCGCCGGTCGCGGCCTTCACCAGGGGCGGTCCGCCGAGGAAGATCGTGCCCTGCTCGCGCACGATCACCGCCTCGTCGCTCATCGCGGGCACATACGCTCCACCGGCCGTGCAGGAGCCGAGGACGGCGGCGATCTGCGGGATGGCGGCGGCCGACATCCGCGCCTGGTTGTAGAAGATCCGGCCGAAGTGCTCGCGGTCGGGGAAGACCTCGTCCTGCATCGGCAGGAAGGCGCCGCCCGAGTCGACCAGGTAGAGACACGGGAGGCGGTTCTCCAGGGCCACCTCCTGGGCGCGGAGGTGCTTCTTCACGGTCATGGGGTAGTACGTGCCGCCCTTGACCGTGGCGTCATTGGCGACGATCACGCACTCGCGGCCCGAGACGCGGCCGATGCCCGCGATGACGCCCGCCGCGGGGGCACCCCCGCCGTACAACCCGTCCGCCGCGAGCGGGGCCAGCTCCAGGAAGGGCGAGCCGGGGTCCAGGAGCGTGTCGACGCGGTCGCGGGGCAGCAGCTTGCCGCGCGCCACATGGCGGGCCCTGGCCCGCTCCCCGCCGCCGAGCGCGGCCGCCGCGAGCTTGGCCCGCAGCTCGTCGACGAGGGCCGTGTGGGCCGCCTCGTTCGCCCGCCATGCCTCGGACGCGGGATCAGCCGCGCTCGTCAGCACTGGTGCCTGCCGCATCAGTCGAGCCCCCTTGCTCGGTTAATGACCGTTAACGGTTTCCTTTAGGTTAACGAGCGCTAACCGGCCTGTCTAGAATCAATTCCATGGCCACGAGAACCGACGCCCCCACCCGGCGCGAGCAGATCCTCAAGGAGGCCGCCCGGCTCTTCGCCGAGCGTGGCTTCCACGGAGTCGGAGTCGACGAGATAGGAGCCGCCGTCGGCATCAGCGGGCCCGGTCTCTACCGGCACTTCGCGGGCAAGGACGCGATGCTCGCCGAGCTGCTCGTCGGCATCAGCGGGCAGCTCCTCACGGGCGGCAAGCACTGCGTGGCCGACGTGGGCGGCTCGCCCGAGCGGGTGCTCGACGCACTCATCCAGGGCCACATCGACTTCGCGCTCGACGACCGCTCCCTGATCACCCTGCACGACCGCGAGCTCGACCGCCTGCGGGACAGCGACCGCAAGCTGGTCCGCCAGCTCCAGCGGCAGTACGTGGAGATCTGGGTCGACATCGTCCGCAAGGTCTACCCGGACCTCGCCGAGAACGCGGCGCGCGTGGCCGTGCACGCGGTCTTCGGGCTGCTGAACTCCACGCCGCACCTGAGCCGCCGCGACGCGCTGCCCAGCCGGGCGGCCATGGCGGAACTCCTGCACCGCCTGGCCCGGGGGGCCTTCGAGGCCGCCGCCGAGTGACACGCATCTCTGGACGCTCTGGTGACTGCCGGGTAACCTTGCTCTGAGCAAGCGCTTAGTCGACGTAGGCAGATGCAGGCAGAGGGAGTTCTCCGTGCGCCGTACCGTTTTCAATGAGGACCACGAGGCGTTCCGGGAGACCCTGCGCGCCTTCATCGAGGCCGAGGTCGTCCCCGTCCACGACGAGTGGTTCGCCGCCGGTCAGGTGCCGCGCGAGTTCTACTACAAGCTCGCCGAGCTGGGCCTCTTCGGCATCAACGTCCCCGAGGAGTTCGGCGGCGCCGGCCTGGACACCCACAAGTTCGAGGCCATCCAGTACGAGGAGACGGCCCGCGCGGGCGTCACCTTCGGCGGCTCCGGCGTGCACGTGCTGCTGGCCCTGCCCTACATCAAGGCGCTCGCCACCGACGAGCAGAAGAAGCGCTACCTGGAGAAGTTCGTCTCCGCCGAGGAGATGTGGGCCCTCGCGATGACCGAGCCGGGCACCGGCTCCGACCTCGCGGGCATGAAGAGCACGGCCAAGCTCTCCGAGGACGGCACCCACTACGTCCTCAACGGCTCCAAGACCTTCATCACCGGCGGCGTCCACGCCGACCGCGTGATCGTCTGCGCCCGCACCTCCGCCCCCACCGCCGAGGACCGCCGGTACGGCATCTCGCTCTTCGCCGTCGACACCAAGTCCGAGGGCTACTCCATCGGCCGCAAGCTGGACAAGCTCGGCCTGAAGACCTCCGACACCGCCGAGCTCGCGTTCGTCGACGTCAAGGTGCCCGTCGAGGACCTCCTCGGCGAGGAGAACAAGGGCTTCTACTACCTCGGCAGCAACCTGCCCTCCGAGCGCTGGGGCATCGCCTACGGAGCGTACGCACAGGCCAAGGCCGCCGTCCGGTTCGCCAAGGAGTACGTCCAGGACCGCACGGTCTTCGGCAAGACCGTCGCCTCCTTCCAGAACACCAAGTTCGAACTGGCCGCCTGCCAGGCCGAGGTGGACGCCGCCGAGGCCGTCGCCGACCGCGCCCTCGAAGCCCTGGACGCGGGCGAGCTCACGGCCGCCGAGGCCGCGTCCGCGAAGCTGTTCAACACCGAGGTCGCGCACCGCGTCATCGACAAGTGCCTCCAGCTGCACGGCGGCTACGGCTTCATGAACGAGTACCCCATCGCCCGCCTGTACGCGGACAACCGCGTCAACCGCATCTACGGCGGCACCAGCGAGGTCATGAAGATGATCATCGCGAAGAACATGGGCCTGTAAGCCCGGTCCGCGAAGACAGCCCTGTAGAACTGCGTTCATGAACCAGGCACTTGAGGGCCTCCTCGATCTGCTCGACCTGGAGCAGATCGAGGAGGACATCTTCCGGGGCGTGAGCCGCCCGTCCATCGTGCCCCGCGTCTTCGGCGGGCAGGTCGCCGCGCAGGCACTGGTCGCCGCCGGACGCACCGTCCCCGACGACCGCCCCGCCCACTCCCTGCACGCGTACTTCCTGCGTGCCGGGGACCCCGGCGCGCCCATCGTGTATACGGTCGACCGGATCCGGGACGGCCGTTCCTTCACCACGCGCCGCGTCGTCGCCGTCCAGCACGGGCACCCGATCTTCCACCTCTCCGCGTCCTTCCAGACGTACGAGGAAGGCCTGGAGCACCAGACCGGCATGCCGGAAGCGCCCGACCCGGAGACGCTGCCCACCGCCGCCGAGATGCTCCCGCGCCACCTGCCCGCGCACGTCGCCGAACGGCTCGTGGAGGCGCGCGCCGCCGTCGACCTGCGCTACGCGGACGTACCGCCGTGGGGCACCGTCGGACAGCCCCGCGAACCGCGCTCCCAGGTGTGGTTCCGCGCCAACGGCAAGCTGGCCGACGACTCCCTGCTGCACGTCTGCCTCGCCACGTACGTCTCCGACATGACGCTCCTCGACTCGGTGCTGCTCGCGCACGGCAGGGGCGGCTGGGCCGTCGGCGACGTGGTCGGCGCCTCGCTCGACCACGCCATGTGGTTCCACCGGCCCTTCCGCGCGGACGAATGGCTCCTCTACGACCAGGAGTCGCCGTCGTCCTCCGGCGGGCGCGGGCTCGGCCAGGCGCGGATCTGGACGCAGGACGGGCGGCTCGCGGTCACGGTCATCCAGGAGGGTGTCGTCCGGGTCCCGCGATGAGGCCGGGGCCGGTGCGGTCCGGAGTTCGCGTCTGCCGCTGATCGGACATACCGTCCGATACATGAGTGAGCAACCCTCCGAGGCGGGCGGCGAGAGCACGTTCACCGTCATCGTCGCCGCCGTCGCCAACCTCGGGATCGCGTTGGCCAAGGCCGTCGCGGGCATCATCAGCGGCTCAAGCGCCATGCTCTCCGAAGCGGCGCACTCCGTCGCCGACACCGTCACCGAGCTGATGCTGCTCGTCTCCCTGAAGGCGAGCGACAAGCCCGCCGACGAGGAGCACCCCCTCGGCTACGGCGGCGCCCGCTACATCTGGGCGCTCCTCGCCTCCGTCGCCACGTTCGTCGGCGGCGGCGTCTTCGCCGTCTACGACGGCATCCACACCCTCACCCACGGCGAGGACCCCGGCGACCCCCTCATCTCGTACGTCGTGCTCGGCATCGCCTTCCTCCTGGAGGGCTACTCGCTGCGCACCGGACTCAAGCAGGCGCGCGGCGAGGCCGACCGCTTCGGAGTCCGCATCAAGCGCTATCTGCGCCACACCCCCGACACCGCGGTCAAGGCGGTCGTGATGGAGGACTCCGCCGCACTCGTCGGCCTCGTGCTCGCCGCGGCCGGGCTCCTCGGCGGGCAGCTCACCGGGTCCGGCGTGTGGGACGGCATCGCCTCGCTCTGCATCGGCGTGCTCCTCGTGTACGTCGCCTGGGTCCTCGGACACGCCAACTCCGAGCTCCTCATCGGGCGTCCGCTGCCGCCCGACATGCGGGCGGCGGTCCGCGCCGAACTCCTCGCCGACCCGCACGTGGTGGACGTACTGGAGCTGACCACGCTCCTCCAGGGCCCCAAGGAGGCGCTGGTCGCCGCGAAGGTCGACTTCCGGGACATGTCGAGCGCGGCGGACATCGAGCGGGCCTGCGACCGGATGGCGCTCCGCGTCCAGGAACGTTTCCCCGCGGTCCGCAGGGTCTACCTGGACCCGACGCCGGGGCCCGCTCAGGAGCCGGGCGTCAGCCCCGCCGCGTCGAGCAGGTAGGCCGTCATCGGGTCGTAGTGGCGCGGGCTCGTCACGTGGTCGTCGAGCGGCACGGTCACCTGGACGGTGCCCTCGGCCTCGCCGATGAACAGTGCCGGGTCGTTGCAGTCCGCGTAACCGACGGAGTCCAGGCCGCGCTGGCCCGCGCGGCCCGCCCAGCCGTGGTCGGCGACGACGAGGTCGGGCTGCGGCCGGCCCTCGCGCTCCAGGCCGTCCAGGATCGCGTTCATCGGCTCCGGCGAGTGCGTGTGCCACAGCGTCGCGCCGCGCTCCAGCATCGCCACGTCCGCGAACTGGAAGACCATGCCCTCGTCGGCCGTCAGGCCCTCGGGGATCACGACGATCTCGCAGCCCGCCGCGCGCAGGGCGGCGGCCGTCGCGCGGTGCACGTCGAGCAGGCCTCCGGGGTGGCCCGTCGCGAACAGCACGCTCTCCTTGCCTGCGGCCGCCTTCCGCAGGCGTGCGGCCATCCGCTCCAGGGCGTCGACCGTCAGCTCCGGGTCGATCGTGTCCTGGCCGTACCGGTGCTCCGGGTCGTCGATGACGCCGCAGCGCTCCGCCATCACCGCGAGGACGTCCTGCTCGTCCGTCCAGCGGTCGCCGAGCTCAAGACCGAGCCAGTAGTGGCGGTCGCCGTTCGCGAGCTTCCTGTAGTGGCTGAGGTTGTTGTCGCGGGGTGTGGCCACGTCGCCCGCGATGCGGGTGCGGACGAGGTGATCGACGAGCGCGGCGCGGCTGGGTATCGGCATGTCTCCCATTCTGCGGGACGAGTGCGGGACGAGTGCTCTGCGCAGGGGGGCGGGTTTGCTCAGCCTGCGGCTGCGGCTGCGGTGCGGGTCTGTGGGGGCTGGTCGCGCAGTTCCCCGCGCTCCTTTGTCCGTACCTGCTCCTAGGTGGTCGTCCGGGTGAGGGCGAACCAGAGTTCCATGCGGATGTCCGGGTCGTTCAGGTCGGAACCCAGGAGGGACTCGCAGCGGGTGATGCGTTGGCGGACCGTGTTGCGGTGGATTCCCAGGGCCACCGCCGTGCGGTCCCAACTGCCGTGCAGGGAGAGCCAGGTGCGCAGGGTCGACGTAAGGGCCTCGTTGTCCGTCAGCGGGGCGAGCAGCACGCGCGCGTGGGCGTCGGCCTCCTCGGGGGCCATCAGGGCGGCGAGGCCGTTCGCGTGGTGGCGGACGAGGGGGGCTCGCGTGGCCTCCGCGCGGCGCAACGCGCGGGCCGCCTGCGCGTCGGCGGCGGACAGGCCGGTGGCCGTGGCGGGTGCGGAGACGCCGAGGACCCAGCCGTCGGTGACGGCGGGTTCGCGGTCGGCGGGGACCAGGAGGCGTACCGCGCCCTCGACGGAGTCGGCGGCGTCCGGCGGGTCCACCAGGGCGGTGCCGAGCGCCGCGGCGAGCGCGGCGGCCGCCAGTGGAGTGTGGCCCGCGACGAGGCCGACGCCCACGCGCGCGTGCACCACATGCCAGTGCCCGGCACCCAGCAGCGGCGCCACCTCCGCCGGGGCCGCGCCGACGAGCAGCCGCACGAGGGCCGCCGAGCGTGCCGCCTCGGAGGTGCTCTGGTGCTCCCCGGTGAGCAGCGAGAGCAGCACCACCGCGGCCCCCGCGATGGTGTGGTCCCCGGGCTCGCGGCGTTCGGTGGCGGTGGCGAGCACGAAGCCGCGGCCGCCGCCGAGCGCGTACGCCGCGAGGTGGACGTCCCCGGCCGTGTCGGCGGCGGACGCGGGCGTCCCGGGCTCGCCGCGCCCCACGACACCGGTCAGTCCCCGCAGCGCGTCCCGTGCCGTCTCCCGCGTGCGGCCCGCCGACTGCAGCTCGGTGCCGTCAGGGCCGTAGAGGACGGCGGTGCCGCCGAGGCGGGACGCCAGCTGACGCAGGACCGCCGGGACCGGGTCCGTCCTCGCCGCCGCCGTGGCGAGGCCCTGCTGCGCCTCCGTGACCCGGCGCAGCTCCGCGTGCCGCGCCTCCGCCATCAGCCGCCACACCGCGCGGGCGACTCCGCTGAACGTGGTCCGCCGCGGGACCTCGACGAGCGGCAGCCCGTGCCGGTCGCACGCCTCGGCCAGGGCGCGCGGCACCGTGTCGTGCACGGGCGCCACGCCGAAGCCGAGGGCCGCGCCGCCCGCGGCGACGATGCGGGAGACATACGCGTCGAGGTAGTCGCCGGCCGCGTCCGACGGGTCCGTGATGTGCACGCCCGCCGTGAGGAGCAGCTCGCCGCCGAGGAGGTACGGGTAGGGGTCCGCCATCTCCGAGGTGTGCACCCACTGCACGGCCGTGCCCGCCGCCCGCGCGTCGGGCCCGGCGAGCTGCCGCAGGCCCAGGTCCTCGCGGGCGAGCAGCGCGGCGAGCGGCACGGGCGGTGTGGGGGGTGCCGTGGGGTCGGCCATATGGGCATTCCATCCGTACAGGGCGCGGAAAGTAGAGGAAACGTACACTTCAGCGTTGCTTTCCGGCCACCTAAGGTCGTGCCGACCGGAGGCCGTGGGTACGGGCGGATGTCCCCGCGGCCGGTCCTCACTCCCATCTGCACGACACGCCACCGAGGTGCGCGAAGGAGGCCCCCCAAATGGCCGTCGACTACACAGTGATCGTCGTCTATCTCGCAGGGATGCTGGCCATGGGCTGGTGGGGCATGCGCCGCGCCAAGTCCAAAGCCGAGTTCCTGGTCGCCGGGCGTCGCCTCGGGCCGTGGATGTACTCCGGGACCATGGCCGCGATCGTCCTCGGCGGTGCCTCCACCATCGGCGGCGTCGGCCTCGGCTACCAGTACGGGCTCTCCGGCGCCTGGATGGTGTTCACCATCGGCCTCGGTCTGCTCGCGCTGAGCGTGTTCTTCTCGGCCCGCATCGCGCGCCTGAAGGTCTACACCGTCTCCGAGATGCTCGACCTGCGCTACGGAGGGCGCGCGGGCGTCATCTCCGGAGTGGTCATGTGGGCGTACACGCTGATGCTCGCGGTCACCTCGACCATCGCGTACGCCACGATCTTCGACGTCCTCTTCGACCTGAACCGCACCGTGGCGATCATCATCGGCGGCGCGATCGTCGTCGCGTACTCCACGCTCGGCGGCATGTGGTCGATCACGCTCACCGACATGGTGCAGTTCGTGGTGAAGACCATCGGCGTGCTGCTGCTCCTGCTGCCCATCGCCGTCGTCAAGGCGGGCGGGTTCGGTGAGATGAAGGCCAAGCTGCCCACCGAGTACTTCGACCCGCTCGGCGTCGGCGGCGAGACGATCTTCACGTACGTGCTGATCTACACGTTCGGCATGCTCATCGGTCAGGACATCTGGCAGCGCGTCTTCACCGCCCGCAGCGACAAGGTCGCCCGCTACGGAGGCACCGTCGCCGGCACGTACTGCCTCGTGTACGCCATCGCGGGCGCCGTCATCGGCACCGCCGCCAAGGCCATGTACCCGAAGCTGCCGAGCGCCGACGCGGCCTTCGCCACCATCGTCAAGGACGAGCTGCCCATGGGCGTGCGCGGCCTCGTCCTCGCCGCGGCGCTCGCCGCCGTGATGTCGACGTCCTCCGGCGCCCTCATCGCCTGCGCCACCGTCGCCAACAACGACATCTGGTCGCGGCTGCGCGGCGCGGTGGGGAAGCCGGCCGGCGAGGAGCACGACGAGGTCAAGGGCAACCGCGCCTTCATCCTCGTCATGGGCGTCGCCGTCATCGTCATCGCCATCGCGCTCAACGACGTCGTCGAGGCGCTGACCGTCGCGTACAACCTGCTCGTCGGCGGCCTCCTCGTGCCGATCCTCGGCGGACTGCTCTGGCGGCGCGGGACGGCGCCGGGCGCGCTCGCGGCGGTCGTCGCGGGCGGCCTGTCCGTGATCGGCCTGATGTGGTGGTACGGGATCCTCGCCAACGAGCCCGTCTACTACGGCCTGTTGACCTCCCTCGCCGTGTACGTCGTCGTCTCCCTCGCCACGAGGCCGACCGACGCCCGGGTCCTCGCGGCCTGGCGGGAGCGGCTCGCCGGACGCGGCGCCGGGCCCGGGGCGGAGCAGCCCGTGGCGGAACCGGCCCCCACACCTCAGTAGAGTCAGAAAGCGCCCACAAAGCGCATCGAAGCGTAAGAAGGAAGGCATTCCATGAGCAGCAACGAGACGCCGCGCGGCCCCGTCGACTCCTCCCGCATCCCGCGGTATGCGGGCCCGGCGACGTACGCCCGGCTGCCCCGCCTCGACGAGGTCGGCGGCAGGACCGACATCGCGGTGGTCGGCGTGCCGTTCGACACCGGCGTCTCGTACCGGCCCGGCGCCCGCTTCGGCGGCAACGCGATCCGCGAGGCCTCCCGCCTGCTGCGCCCCTACAACCCGGCGCAGGACGCCTCGCCGTTCGCCCTCGCGCAGGTCGCCGACGCCGGCGACATAGCGGCCAACCCGTTCAACATCAACGAGGCCGTGGAGACCATCGAGGCCGCCGCCGACGACCTCCTCGGCTCCGGCGCCCGCATGATGACTCTCGGCGGCGACCACACCATCGCGCTGCCGCTGCTCCGCTCGGTCGCCAAGAAGCACGGTCCCGTCGCGCTGCTCCACTTCGACGCGCACCTGGACACCTGGGACACGTACTTCGGTGCCGAGTACACGCACGGCACGCCGTTCCGCCGCGCCGTCGAGGAGGGCATCCTCGACACCGAGGCGCTCTCCCACGTCGGCACGCGCGGCCCGCTGTACGGCAAGAAGGACCTCACCGACGACGAGAAGATGGGCTTCGGCATCGTCACCTCGGCGGACATCTACCGCCGCGGCGCCGACGAGGTCGCCGACCAGCTCCGCCAGCGCATCGGCGACCGCCCCCTCTACATCTCCATCGACATCGACTGCCTCGACCCGGCCCACGCGCCCGGCACCGGCACCCCCGAGGCCGGCGGCATGACCTCCCGCGAGCTCCTGGAGATCCTGCGCGGCCTCGCCTCCTGCAACCTCGTCTCCGCCGACGTCGTCGAGGTCGCCCCGGCCTACGACCACGCGGAGATCACGGCCGTCGCCGCCTCCCACACGGCGTACGAACTGACGACGATCATGAGCAGGCAGATCGCGGAGGCCCGCGGGACGGTGAGCGAGCGGTGAGCCACGACCACGACATCGTCCTGCGCCCCACCGCCGCACAGACCGAGGCCGCTCTGAACCCGCCCGCCGGGCGCAACGGCGGCGACCTCGTCATGGAGACCCTCGCCGGACTCGGCGCGACCACCGTCTTCGGCCTGCCCGGCCAGCACGCGCTCGGCATGTTCGACGCGCTGCGGCGCTCCTCGCTCTCGTACGTCGGATTCCGCGTCGAGAACAACACGGGCTTCGCGGCGGACGCGTACGGCCGCATCACCGGCGAGGTCGCCCCGCTGCTCCTCTCCACCGGGCCCGGCGCGCTCACCTCGCTCGCCGCGCTCCAGGAGGCGGCCGCGGGCTCCTCGCCGGTCCTCGCCATCGGCAGCCAGGTCCCGGTCGCCGGGCTCGGCGGCGGCCGCCACGGCTACCTGCACGAACTCCGCGACCAGCAGGCCTCGTTCAGGGACGTCGTGAAGTCCGTGCACACCGTCCGCACGGCCTCGCAGATCCCGTCCGCCGTCGCCGCCGCCTGGGAGTCCGCGCTCACCGCGCCGCACGGCCCGGTGTGGGTGGAGATCCCGCAGGACGTGCTGCTCGCCGAGACGACGCTGCCCGTCGTCACCGCGATGGACGCGACGCCCGAGGAGGTCGTGCCGCGCCCCGAGCTGACCGCGGTCGCCGCCGACCTGCTCCTCCGTGCCGAGCGCCCCGCGATCATCGCGGGCGGCGGCGTCGTGCGCTCGGACGCCTCCGGCAAGCTCCGCGCGCTCGCCGAGCTCGTGAACGCCCCCGTCGTCACGACCTTCGGCGGCAAGGGCGCCTTCCCCTGGGAGCACCCGCTCTCGCTCCAGTCCTGGCTTGAGGACCGCCACACCACGGACTTCCTGGAGGACGCGGACGTCCTGCTCGTCGTCGGCTCCGGCCTCGGCGAGCTCTCCTCGAACTACCACACGTTCGCGCCCCGCGGCCGGGTGATCCAGATCGAGGCGGACGCCGGGAAGCTGGAGTCCAACCACCCCGCGCTCGGCATCCACGCGGACGCGCGGACCGCGCTCTCGGCGCTTCTGGAGACCATCGAGGAGCCCAGGGAGGACCCCGAGGCCCCGGAGCGGGTGTCCGCCGTCCTCGCGAAGGTCCGCGAGCGCATCGACGCCCAGGACCTCACCCTGGAACAGCGGATCCTCGCCGCCGTCCGCGAGGCCCTGCCGGACGCGTCACCGTCCTTCTGGGACATGACGATCCTCGCGTACTGGGCGTGGTCCGCGTTCGACGCGCGGCGCCCCAACACGATGCACTCGGCGCAGGGCGCGGGCGGCCTCGGCTACGGCTTCCCCGCCGCCCTCGGCGCGGCGGTCGCGGACCCCTCCCAGCCGGTGCTCGCCGTATCGGGTGACGGCGGCGCGATGTACTCGATCGCGGAGCTGGCGACGGCGCGGCAGTACGGGCTCAACGTGACCTGGCTGATCGTCGACGACGGCGGCTACGGCATCCTGCGCGAGTACATGTCCGAGGCCTTCGGCGAGGCGACGGCCACGGAGCTCGCGCGGCCGGACTTCGTGAAGCTCGCGGAGTCCTTCGGCGTGCCGGGCGTGCGGTCCTCCCCGGAGACGCTCCGGGACGACCTCGCGAAGGCGCTGGCCGAGCCGGGTCCTTCGGTCGTGGTGCTTCCTGCGCTGCTGCGGATGTTCGCTCCGACACATCTCGACTGATCGGCCCGGTTTCGTACAACCATTCACCCGTACCGGTGAGTCATGCGGGGTGAGTGCGCCGGGGGCGCACTCGTTTCGCACACAGGGGATGGGAAGCTCCATGACTCACCGGACATCCGGTATATCCAGGCGTGCCCGCGTGCTCTCGGCGGGACTCGCCGCCGGGGTGCTCGTGCCGCTCGGCGCGGTCGCGACCGCCGCGCCCGCCGTCGCCGCGCCCGCGCCGCAGGTCACCTGCAGCTCCGCGCAGGCCGGCCTGGCCGCCAAGCTCAAGAAGGACATCACGGCGGCGCTCAAGAACCGCAAGGGCACGGTCGCCGTCGGCCTCTACGACCGCACCACGAAGACGACCTGCACCCTGCGCGGGTCCACCGCCTTCGACTCCGCGAGCGTCGTCAAGGCGACCGTCCTCGCGGCGCTCCTGTGGGACGCGAAGAAGACCGAGCGGAAGCTGACCGAGCGCGAGTCGGACCTCGCGTACGCCATGATCACCAAGTCGGACAACGACGCGACCAGCAAGCTCTGGCGGCAGCTCGGCACGGGGAAGATCAACGCGTTCCTCAAGGCCGCGAAGATGACGAAGACCGTGCCCGGATCCGGCGGCTACTGGGGCCTGACCCGCATCAACGCCACCGACGAGCAGAAGCTCCTCGCGCTGATCACCGCGAAGAACTCCGTCCTGAGCGACAACGCGCGCGCCTACATCCTCAAGCTGATGGGCAAGGTCGTCTCCTCCCAGCGCTGGGGCACCCCCGCGGGCACGCCGTCCGGCGTCTCCATCCACGTCAAGAACGGCTGGCTGCAGCGGTCGACCCACGGGTGGCGCGTGCACAGCATCGGCGCGTTCAAGGGCGGCGGCCACGACTACACGATCTCCGTGCTCACGCACGGGAACAGCACGATGAACTATGGCGTCGCCACGATTCAGGGGGTGGCCAAGGCCATCCACAAGGATCTGGCGCCCAGGGCCTCGGCGGTCAGCACGTACGCCCCGACCACCACGCCGAAGGAAGCGTTCGTGGCTGTGCCCAGCAGCTGAGTCATTCGCTGCGGGCGCGTCGTGGCTTGTCGCGCAGTTCCCCGCGCCCCTTGGGGGCGCGGTTTGTTGCGGCGGGATGAAAACCGCTCGTCACGGTGTTGGTGCCTTCCGGCAGGACAGACGACCGGGAGGCACCGAGTGGCAGAGCAACGGGGATGGGCACGACGACTCACCGGGTACGCGTGGCGGTACCCCAAGGACGTCGTGCTCGCGCTCGGCTCCTCGCTCGGCGGCATGGCCGTCATGGCGCTCGTACCGCTGATCACCAAGGTGATCATCGATGACGTCATAGGCCAGGACGGGGAGGGTGGCACCCGCTCCATGGGGCCCTGGGCGGGCGCCCTCATCGGCGCCGCCCTCGTCGTGTACGTCCTCACCTACATCCGCCGCTACTACGGCGGCCGCCTCGCCCTCGACGTCCAGCACGACCTGCGGACCGAGATGTACGGGACGATCACGAAGCTCGACGGGCGGCGCCAGGACGAGCTGTCCACCGGGCAGGTCGTCGGCCGCGCCACCAGCGACCTCCAGCTCATCCAGGGCCTGCTCTTCATGTTGCCGATGACCATCGGCAACATCCTGCTCTTCGTGATCTCTCTCGTGATCATGGCGTGGCTCTCCCTGCCGCTCACCCTCGTCGCCCTCGCCGTCGCCCCCGCCCTCTGGGTCATCGCCCGCCGCTCCCGCTCCCGGCTGCACCCCGCCACCTGGTACGCGCAGGCCCAGGCCGCCGCCGTCGCCGGAGTGGTCGACGGCGCCGTCAGCGGCGTACGCGTGGTGAAGGGCTTCGGGCAGGAGGAGCAGGAGACCGGGAAGCTCAGGGAAGTCGGGCGGAAGCTGTTCGCCGGGCGGCTGCGGACCATCCGCCTCAACTCCCGCTACACCCCCGCGCTCCAGGCCGTCCCCATGCTCGGCCAGGTCGCCATGCTCGCCGTCGGCGGCTGGCTCGCCGTCGAGGGCGACATCACCCTCGGCACCTTCGTCGCCTTCTCCACGTATCTCGCCCAGCTCGTCGGGCCCGTGCGCATGCTCGCCATGGTCCTCACCGTCGGCCAGCAGGCCCGCGCCGGCGTGGAGCGCGTCCTCGAGCTCATCGACACCGAGCCGAGCATGGCGGACGGCCGCAAGGAGCTGCCCGCCGACGCCCCGGCCACGGTCGAGTTCGACGACGTGAGCTTCGCGTACGAGGACGACCGCCCGGTCCTCGACGGGCTCTCCTTCGAGATCCGCCCCGGCGAGACCCTCGCCGTCGTCGGCTCCTCCGGCAGCGGCAAGTCGACCGTCTCGCTGCTCCTGCCGCGCTTCTACGACGTGACGCACGGCGCCGTCCTCATCGGCGGCCACGATGTGCGCGAGCTGACCCTCGACTCCCTGCGCTCCGCCATCGGGCTCGTCCCCGAGGACTCCTTCCTCTTCTCCGACACCGTCGGCGCCAACATCGCCTACGGCCACCCGGAGGCCACCCGCGAGCAGATCGAGACCGCCGCGCGCGCCGCCCAGGCCCACGGCTTCATATCCGAGCTGCCCGAGGGGTACGACACCAAGGTCGGCGAGCAGGGCCTCACCCTCTCCGGCGGTCAGCGCCAGCGCATCGCGCTCGCCCGCGCCATCCTCACCGACCCCCGCCTCCTCGTCCTCGACGACGCCACATCGGCCGTCGACGCGCGCGTGGAGCACGAGATCCACGAAGCCCTGCGGGGCGTGATGGCGGGGCGGACCACCCTGCTCATCGCCCACCGCCGCTCCACCCTCGGCCTCGCCGACCGCATCGCCGTCCTCGACGAAGGACGCCTCGCCGACCTCGGCACGCACGCGGAACTGGAGGAGCGCTCCGCCCTCTACCGGCGGCTGCTCACCGACCCCGACGAGCTCGGCGGCGTCTCCCCGGGCCACGCCCTCCCCGCCGACCTTCCCGAGGACACCTCCGTACGCGACGAGCTCGACGCCGAGTTCGACGCGGAGCGCGGCATCACGCCCGCCCTGTGGACCGGCGACCGGGACGCGAGAAGCGCCAAGGACCCCGCCCTCGCCGGGATGCCGTCCACGCCCGAGCTCCTCGCCCAGGTCGACGCGCTGCCCCCGGCCACCGACACCCCCGGCATCGACGAGGCGCGGGCCGTCACGCCCGAGGAGTCGTACGGACTGCGCAGGCTGCTCGCCGGATTCGGCGTGCCGCTGCTGTTCAGCCTGCTCCTCGTCGCCGTCGACGCGGGCATGGGGCTGCTGCTGCCCGTCCTGATCCGGCACGGCATCGACGAGGGCGTCTCCGACCTCGCGCTCGGCGCCGTCTGGACCGCGTCGGGGCTCGCGCTCGTCGCCGTCGTCGTGCAGTGGGCGGCGCAGACCGGCGAGACGCGCATGACCGGACGCACCGGCGAGCGGGTCCTGTACTCGCTCCGGCTCAAGATCTTCTCGCAGCTCCAGAGGCTCGGGCTCGACTACTACGAGCGGGAGCTCACCGGTCGCATCATGACTCGGATGACGACCGACGTAGACGCGTTGTCGACGTTCCTGCAGACCGGGCTCGTCACCGCGTTCGTCTCCGTCGTCACCTTCTTCGGCATCATGGTCGCCCTGCTCGTCATCGACGTGGAGCTCGCCCTCGTCGTCTTCGCGACGCTGCCGCCGCTGATCGTCGGCACGTACTTCTTCCGCAAGTCCAGCGTGAAGGCGTACGAGCTGGCGCGCGAGCGCGTGTCCGTCGTCAACGCCGACCTCCAGGAGTCCGTCGCCGGGCTGCGCATCGTGCAGGCCTTCCGGCGCGAGCGCGCGGGCGCCGAGCGGTTCGCCGAGAACAGCGACAGCTACCGCCAGGCCCGTATCCGCGGCCAGTGGCTCATCTCCGTGTACTTCCCGTTCGTGCAGCTCCTGTCCTCCGTAGCCGTCGTCGCCGTGCTGATCGTCGGCGCGGGCCGGGTCGAGGCGGGCACCCTGACGACCGGCGCGCTCGTCGCGTACCTCCTCTACATCGACCTGTTCTTCGCGCCCGTGCAGCAGCTCTCCCAGGTCTTCGACGGCTACCAGCAGGCGTCCGTCTCGCTCGGCCGCATCCAGGAACTGCTCCAGGAGCCCACGTCGACGAAGGCCGCCGACGAGCCCCTCGAGGTGCTCTCCCTGCGCGGCGAGATCGCCTTCGAGGACGTCGACTTCGCGTACGCGGCCACGGGCGAGGGCGACCCCGAGGAGGCGCTCAGCGACGTACGCCTGCGGATACCCGCCGGACAGACCGTCGCGTTCGTCGGCGAGACCGGCGCGGGCAAGTCGACGCTCGTGAAGCTCGTCGCCCGCTTCTACGACCCCACGGGCGGCCGCGTCACGGTCGACGGCACGGACCTGCGCTCCCTCGACCTCACCTCGTACCGCCACCGCCTCGGGGTCGTCCCGCAGGAGGCGTACCTCTTCGCGGGCACCGTCCGCGACGCCATCGCCTACGGCCGCCCCGACGCCACCGACGCCCAGGTCGAGGCCGCCGCCCGCGCGGTCGGCGCCCACGACATGATCGCCACCCTGGACGGCGGCTACCTCCACGAGGTCAGCGAGCGGGGCCGCAACCTCTCCGCGGGACAGCGCCAGCTGATCGCGCTGGCCCGCGCCGAACTGGTCGACCCCGACATCCTGCTCCTCGACGAGGCGACGGCCGCCCTCGACCTCGCCACGGAGGCGCAGGTCAACCAGGCCACCGACCGCATCGCGGGCAAGCGCACCACGCTCGTCGTCGCGCACCGCCTCACCACGGCCGCCCGCGCCGACCGCGTCGTCGTGATGGACCACGGCCGGGTCGCCGAGGACGGCACGCACGACGAGCTCCTCGCGCTGGACGGGCGGTACGCGCGCCTGTGGCGGACGTTCGTGGGGGAGCCGGTCGAGGCGGCCTGAGGAAAGGCGCCGAAAAAGACGCGGCGCCCCGCAACCGCGCGGGCCGCGGTCTGCGTCCGTACCTCATAACGTCGAGGCAGGAGTGGTGGGAGGGGCGATCGTGAGCAGTGGGCGAGGCAGTGGCCGGATACGACGGCGGCTGACGCTCGGCACCGCCGTGCTCGCGGCCGCCGTACTCCTCGCCCTCGCGGGCCCCGGCACCTCGTCCGCCCAGGCCGTCGACGGCCTCTGCGCGGGCCGCAAGGTGCGCACCCTCCCCTTCAGCACCGGCCGCGTCGACGTCTTCAAGTCCCGCGGCTACGTCTGCGCCGTGGCCGTCGCCAAGCGCACCGGCGCCCGCAAGTCGATGTCCGTCAGCGTCAAGGCACGCGGCGGCCGCCCCGCCCGCGACAAGGGCCACTACAGCCACCACGCGGGCCCGGTGACCGTCCACGCGGGCCACCGCTGTGTGTGGGTGAAGGGCAGGATCAGCGGTCGCGGGGTCAGTTCGGGCTGGATTCTCTGCTGACGTCCGGTCTGTGACCGCATGGTGCCCCGCATTCCCGATGTCCCGATACCCCCATAACTCCCCCTGGTGCGGACCCAGTTGCTCCGTTAGGTTCCGGGGCATTGCTGTGTCGACAGGGGAGGGTGCATGCGCAAGGCGCTCAGATGGGTGCTGTCGCTCGTGGTGCTGATAGGCACCGTGGGCGTGGCCGGGGCGACGACCGGAACGGCGACGGCCGCGGACCGCACGAGGAGCAGCACGGATCGTGCTGACAGCACCGACATCGCCGATATCGCCGACATCAAGGACAGGCTGCTCGCCATACCCGGCATGAGCCTGATCGAGGAGAAGCCGTATCCCGGCTACCGATTCTTCGTCCTCAACTACACCCAGCCGGTGGACCACCGGCACCCGTCCAAGGGCACCTTCAAGCAGCGCCTGACCGTGCTGCACAAGGACACCAGCCGGCCGACGGTCTTCTACACCAGCGGCTACGGCGTCTCCACGGCCCCCAGCCGCCGCGAGCCGACGCAGATCGTCGACGGCAACCAGGTCTCCATGGAGTACCGCTACTTCACGCCCTCGCGCCCCCAGCCCGCCGACTGGTCCAAGCTCGACATCTGGCAGGCCGCGAGCGACCAGCACCGCATCCACAAGGCACTGAAGTCGATCTACGGCAAGAAGTGGCTGGCCACCGGCGGCTCGAAGGGCGGCATGACCGCCACGTACTACGAGCGCTTCTACCCGCGTGACATGGACGGCGTCGTCGCCTACGTCGCCCCCAACGACGTGGTCGACAAGGAGGACTCGGCGTACGACAAGTTCCTCGCCGGCGTCGGACCGCGCGAGTGCCGCACCCGGATCCAGGACGTGCAGCGCGAGGCGCTGGTGCGCAGGGAGCCGCTGTCCGCGAAGCTCGCCGCCTACGCCGAGGCCGAGGGCTACACCTTCAAGACCGTCGGCACGCTCGACAAGGCCTTCGAGGCCGTCGTCATGGACCTCGTGTGGGGCTTCTGGCAGTACCAGCCGGCCGCCACCGCCTGCGGCACGATCCCGGACGCGGCCGCCGCGACCGACCAGGAGATCTTCGACTACGTCGACTCGGTGGGCGGCTGGTCCTCCTACACCGACCAGGGCCTGGAGCCCTACACGCCGTACTACTACCAGGCGGGCACGGAACTCGGCGCGCCCACCATCGGCCAGCCCTGGCTCGGCGACCTCAGCCGCTACGGCTACCAGCCGCCGCGCAACTTCGTGCCGCGCGACATCCCGATGAAGTTCAAGCCGCAGGCCATGCGGGACGTCGACCGCTGGGTGCGGCACAACGCGCACCGGATGATGTACGTGTACGGCGAGTACGACCCGTGGGGCGCCGAGCCGTTCCGGCCCGCCCGGGGAGCCAAGCACGACACGCACGTCTTCACGGCGCCCGGCGCCAACCACGGCGCGAACGTGGCGCAGCTCGTCGCCGCCGACAAGGCGAAGGCGACGCAGCGCATCCAGGCGTGGGCCGGAGTGTCCTCCTCCGCGGGCAAACCGCTCGCCGCGTACGACAAGAAGCTCGACCGGCGCGACGTGCGCAAGGAGCAGACGCTGCGGCCGTGAGGCGGTAGCGGGCGGTGACAGATGGCGGGCGGTGCGGGGACCGATCGGGTTCCCGCACCGCCCGCGGTGCACGTCGGCACTTCACATCCGCACCGCGCACCCCACCGGACGCGTACCGCCCAGCGTCACGTAAAGCCGCGTGGCGGCGGGGCACTCCGCCCGCTCACGCACCGCCGACGACACCAGGTACTCCGGTGCCCGCTCGCCGGAACCGTCGCAAGCCGTCTCCCGCACCTCGCCGCGCCCCGCGCCGTACACGCAGTCACCGACGACCGTCCGCGGGCCGCCGCCGCGCCCGGGGTCGCCCGGATGCGGCGCCTCCAGATTCCGCATGCAGGCGTACCCCTGGGGCACCTCGCCGTCACCGTCCTCGTCGACGGCCGGCCTGCTCTCGCTGATGTGCAGCACGAAGTCGGTACGGGCGGGGCAGGCGGGGCCCTGCCTGACCTTGCCGTCGTAGCGCGCGATGACCCGCGCGGCGGCCCGCTCGCTGCCGCAGGGCACCTCCGTGAACGACGCGCGCCCCCGCGAACTGCACTCGTCCACGGCAAAGAAGCCGGTGCTGGTGCCGGAGGGTTGGGAGGGCTTGGGGGAGGACTCGGATCCGGGCGACTTCTGACAGCCGGTCAGTGTCGCGGTGACGGCGAGCAGGAGGGCGCAGACGGCTCGCCCGGCCGTACGCGGCCATCCCGAGTCGCAGGCAATCATGGCCATCCCCCCGATACGTGCACCCAGCGTGACCCGGCGCTGCGGGCGCACGCCAGGCGTGCGGGGGCTTTGGGGCTCTCAGTACGTCAGTCCGTGCCCGATCGGATACAGCACCTGAGCGGGATCGTCCGCCCGCCGCACCGGCACGGGAAGCCGCCCCTGCGGGACGGTCCGGCCCGCGATCACCCGTGCGGCGGCGCGCAGTTCGACGTCCGTCCAGCAGTACGAGGCGAGGGCGGCGTCGACGGGCGGCAGGTGCGCCACGTCGTAGGGGTTGCGGATCGCGAGGGCGATGACGGGGAGGCCGGTGGCCTTGAGGGCGGTGACGAGGCGGGTCTGTCCGGTGGCGGTGTCGTCGCCCGGGTCCGTCGCGCGGTGCGCGCGGGCGTGCGGGCCCGGAGTCTGGTCGAGGGCGGTGTTCGCCGCCTGGGTGTTGTCCTTCGTGGTCGTGTGCGTGGTGATGTTGTACGTGGCCACGAGGACGGCGTCCCGGCCCTGGGCGTCGGCCACCGCCTTCTCGATGGCCGCCTCGTCGGGCGCGGTGCCGGTGGGCAGCGCGACGGCCTGGAAACCGAGGCTGTTGAGGGCGCCCGCGAGGACGGTGGTCGGCGGTCCCGTGGTGCCCGACGGCGAACGGGGGTCCGCGCCGACGACCAGGACGCGCGGGTGGGTGGCGGGGGAGAGGGGGAGGAGCGCGTCGGTGTTGACCAGGAGGGTGGTCGTGGCGTCGGCGATGTGGTCGGCGGCGACGAGGTGGGCGGGGGTGCCGACGGTGGCGTCGACGGAGAGGGCGGGGGTGGGGGCGTGTGGTGCCGGCGCTCCTGGTGCCCCCTCCAACACCTGGTCCAGGAGGCCGACCCGCGCCTTCATGCGGAGCACGCGGAGGACGGACGCGTCGATGCGTTCCTCCGTCAGCTCGCCGTTCCGGACGGCCTCGATCACGGCGTGCCAGGCGATGTCGGGGCGGGGTGGGTTGAGGAGCTGGTCGGCGCCCGCCTTGAGGGCGAGGACGGCCACGCGGTCGTCGCCGTACTTCGTGCGGACACCGCGCATGGCGAGGGAGTCGGTGGAGATGACGCCGTCGTAGCCGAGCTCCTCTCGGAGGATGCCGGTGAGGATCGGGTGGGACAGCGTGGCGGGATCGCCCGAGGGGTCCAGGGCGGGCACCACGATGTGCGCGGTCATCACGGAGTCGACGCCCGCGGCGATCGCGGCGCGGAAGGGGGGCGCGTCGTAGCGGTCCCACTCCTCGCGGGTGTGGTGGATGTGCGGCAGCTCGGTGTGGCTGTCGTCGGTGGTGTCGCCGTGGCCGGGGAAGTGCTTGGCGGCGGTGGCGATGCCCGCGCTCCGATACCCCTCGATCTGGGCGGTGACGAATCCGGCGACGGCGTCGGGGTCGGCACCGAAGGACCGGATGCCGATGACGGGGTTGGCCGGGTCGACGTTCACGTCGGCGTCCGGGGCGTGGTCCTGGCGGATGCCGAGGGCGCGGAGTTCGGTGCCGGCGATCCGGGCGGCCTCGCGGGCGTGCTCGTGCGAGCCGGAGGCGCCGAGGGCCATGGCGCCGGGGAGGAGGGTTGCGGGGGCGCCGATGCGGGCGACGGCGCCGTGCTCCTGGTCGACGGAGATCAGGACGGGGATGGTGGGGGAGGCCTTCTGGATACCCTCGGAGAGCTCGGCGATCTGGTGCGGGGAGCGGGTGTTGTGGGCCCAGCCGAAGTAGATGACGCCGCCGAGCCGGTACCGGGCGATGAGCTCGGCGGCGTCGCGCACGCCGAGCTCCTTGAGGTTGGTGTCGACGTCCGCCTGGTCGGGGTCGGTGGCGGTGTGCCCGTACACGTGCATCACGAAGAGCTGGCCGACCTTGTCCTCCAGGGACATGGCGCGGATGAGGGCGCGGAGGGGGCGGTCGGACAAGTGATGCTCCTGCGGCTCGGCTGAAGGTTTGTTTCAGGAGCAACGGATATCCCGAAGATTTCTGCCGGTCAAGGGTGGCGGGTGGGTGGCGGGTGTGGGGGCCGTCACCGGCGCTGTTGGAGGGGGGCGCACCGGTGACGGCGGGCTGCCGGCCGCGGGCGGCGGAGAGGGTGGTCAGCGTTCGCAGCCAGCAGCGATGCCGACACCGCCGTGCGGAGACTCACCGACAGCGTGCCGCTTGGACGAACGAAGCGGGCGGGGGGTTCCCTTGGGCTGGGGTCGGCGCCTATTGCCCGTCTGTGGGTGCGGGGCCGCGGGGGTATGTCCGTACTCGCCATCCCTGCGCCGCGCCCGACGTTTCCGGCCGCTATGGCTGGCTCGGTGCTCCGTGCGCACATACCCCCACGTCCCCTCCGGCGCGTGGGCGCCTGCGGCTGGGTGGGGGCCCTGGGCCCCTACTCCCACTGGACGGTGCGGGGCAAACGGGCGGGTGGGTGGGGACCATCCGCCGCGAAGCGGCGGGTTCGGCGCCCCTACCCGGAAAGGGCGGTGCGGGGTGAACGGGCGGGTGGGTGGGAGTGATCCGCCGCGAAGCGGCGGGGTCGGTGCTCCTACTCCCGCGGGGCGGTGCGGGGCGCGCTCACTACGGAGCCCAGTGCAACTGCAACGTGCGGACCGTCTCGGCGATCGCAGGCCGCCGAGACGCCCCCGCCCGCCACAGGGCGTAGAGCCGCCGCACGGGAACGGGCGCGAGCGGCACCGTGACCGCCCCGGACGGGATCGGCCCGCGCCCGAGGCGCGGGATGAGCGCGACCCCGAGCCCCGCCGCGACCAGCGCGACCAAGGTCGGGTTCTCCTCCGCCTGATGGGCGATGTCCGGCTCGCACCCCGCCTCCCTAAGCGTCCGGATGAGCCACTCGTGGCAGACGAGCCCGGGAGGCTGCGTGATCCACCGCTCGGACTTGAGCTCTTCGCGCCGCACGGATGCCCGCCCCGCGAGCCGGTGGTCGTGAGGGACGACCAGGTCGCAGAAGTCGTCGCCGATGACGGCCTGTTCGACCCCCGGCGGCGTCGGGATCGGCGCGATGTCCCAGTCGTGGGCGACGGCCATGTCGACCGCCCCCTTGGCCACGAGGTCGATGGACAGATGCGGATCGATCTCCGTCATACGGGTGTCGAGCGAAGGATGACGCCGTGCCAGGTCCGCCAGGACCGACGGCATGAGCCCGCGCGCCGCCGAAGCGAACGCCGCGATGGTGAGCCGCCCCGCCGGCACCCCGCGCCGCTCCTCCAGCTCGGTCTCGGCGCGTTCGACGATGGCCAGCAACTGCTGTGCCGTATCGGCGAGATGGAGCGCCTCTTCGGTGAGGGCGACCCCGCGTCCCCGCCGTTCGAGCAGCGTCGTCCGCGTCTCGCGCTCCAGCTTGGCGATCTGCTGGGAGACGGCGGAGGGCGTGTAGCCGAGCGCGGTGGCGGCCGCCCCGACCGTGCCGTGGACGGAGACGGCGTGCAGCGCGCGGAGCCGGCCGAGATCGAGCACGAGAGAACCCCCTGAGGTCCGACCATGTAGCGTTGCTTGATTCAACCATGCAGACATTCGCGCTGGTGCTACACATTCCCGCCGGGTGATCCTCGACGCATGCGACCCGCACACATCTGCCTGGCCGTCCTCGTCGCCGCCGTATGGGGCGTCAACTTCGTCGTCATCGAAGTGGGACTCGGCCACTTCCCGCCGCTCCTCTTCTCCGCCCTCCGTTTCCTCGTCGCCGCCCTGCCCGCCGTCTTCTTCGTGGGACGCCCGAAGGTGGCGTGGAAGTGGATCGTCGGGGTGGGGCTCGTACTCGGCGTGGCCAAGTTCGGGCTGCTCTTCATCGGGATGGACGCCGGCATGCCCGCCGGGCTCTCGTCGCTGGTGTTGCAGGTCCAGGCGGTCTTCACCGGGTTCTTCGCGTTTCTCGCGCTGGGGGAGCGGCCCGGCCGGCTGCGGGTGACGGGCATGGTGATCGCACTCGGCGGGATCGCCGTGGCCGCCGTCGACGAGGGGGAGACCGGACCGCTGACCGCGTTCGCGCTGCTGATGGGCGCCGCGGCCTGCTGGGGCGTCTCCAATGTCCTCACCCGCAAGGCGGCCCCGACGGACTCCCTGAACTTCATGGTGTGGGTGAGCACGGTCCCGGTGCTGCCGCTGCTCGGGCTCTCCCTGCTCTTCGAGGGCCCGTCCCGTGACCTCGAAGCCGTGCGCTCCCTCGACTGGCAGGGCGCGGGCATCATCGTCTATGTCGCCTGGGTCACCACGGTCTTCGGCTTCGGCGCCTGGGGGTACCTGCTGCGCCGCCACCCCGCGTCGACGGTCGCGCCCTTCTCGCTGCTCGTCCCCGTCTTCGGGATGTCGTCGGCCGCGCTGGTCCTGGACGAGTCGGTGAGCGGACTGCGGTGGTGCGCGGCGGCGCTGCTGGTGGGCGGGGTCGCGCTGGCGTCCTTCGCGAGAGCGGGCGCCGCCGCCCCGGCCCCGCTCAGCCGGAGCGGCTCACCAGCCGTGACAACAGTTCCCGCCCCGGCCCCAGCAGCTCCGGCAGCGGCGCCGCGTCCTCGTACCACCGCTTCTCGTACTCCCAGCACAGCCACCCCTCCCAGCTCTCCGCGCTGAGCCGCGCCACGCACTCCTCCAGCGGCAGGACTCCCGAGCCGAGGGCCAGGGGCGTCGTGTCGTCGGCCGAGGCGATGTCCTTCACCTGTACGTAGCCGAGGTACGGGGAGAGGGCGGCGAAGGTCTCCGTGACGGACTCGCCGCCGAGCCAGGTGTGCATGAGGTCCCAGAGGGCGCCGACCTGGCGGTGCCCGACGGTGCCGAGGATGCGGGTGGCGTCGGCGCCGGTGCGGTGCGAGTCGTGGGTCTCCAGGAGGATGCGTACGCCCGCGTCGGCGGCGTACCCGGCCGCGGTGCCGAGCCGCCTCGCGGCCGTCGCGTCGGCCTCGGCCGCCCCCTGCTCGGTGCCGCCGCCGGGGAAGACGCGGACGAAGGGGGCGCCCAGGTCGCGGGCGAGCGAGACGAGGGAACGCACCTCGTCGAGCACGGGCCCGTCCTCGCCGGGCGCCGCCACGCGCGCGTACCCGGCGATGCCGAGGATCTCGACGCCGGCCGCCTTGAACTCGGCCGCCACATCGGCACGTTCGACGATGCCGAGGCCGGGATGGACCGGCTCCTCGGGGTGCGCGCGGAGCTCGACGCCGTGGTAGCCGTGGGTCGTGGCGAGCCGCAGCACATCGGGTACGGGCAGGCCGGGCACGCCGAGCGTGGAGAAGGCGAATCTCATGGTCCCGACAGTAGGCGGCGTGCGACCGTGGTCAACCCCGCCGCGGCGACGGGACTCATGAGGGCCGCTCGTGCAGCGGGAGCAGCCAGTCCTGCCCGACGAGGTCGACGCCGAAGGAGCGGTGCGGCTTCTCCGCGACGAGGACGAAGCCGTGGCGCCGGTAGATGCCGCGGGCCGACTCCAGTACGTCATTGGTCCACAGCGTCAGCTCGCGGTAGCCGACGCCCCGTGCGAACTCCACGCAGGAAGCGACCAGTTGATCGCCGATGCCGAGCCCCCGCGCGTCGGGCTCGACGAGCAGGAGGCGCAGCCTGGCCGTGCCGGGCGCCTCGTCCCGTACGCACATCACGCACCCCGCGGGACGCCCGTCGACCTCGGCGATCCAGACCCGCTCCAGATGCGGGTCGTGGTCCTGGGCGAAGTCGGCGACGATGCGGGCGACCAGGCCCTCGTAGTCCGTGTTCCAGCCGAACTCCGCCGCGTACAGGGCGGCGTTGCGCTGCACGATCCACCCGAGGTCGCCGGGTCCCGGCTCCCGCAGCGTCACGTCCGGGCGACGCTCGCGGCGGCGTCCCCGCCCCTGTCCGCGGCCGTTCTCCAGGATCTCCCGCACCGTGCGCATCGCCGACGCGAGCCGGGACCGCTCGGCGGGAGGCACGTCGGCCAGCAGGGAACCGACCGCTTCCCGTGACCGTTCGTCGAGCAGTTCGGCGGCGTCGCGCCCGCGCGCGGTGAGCGTGATGCGCTGGCGTCGCGAGTCGTCGGCGGACGGGGCCCGCTCGACGAGCCCGTCCCGCTCGAACTTGGCGAGGAGTCGGCTCAAATAGCCCGCGTCGAGCGAGAGTTCGGTGCGGAGGTCGGCCGCGTCGGTGCGGGGCGAGCGGGCCAGTTCGTACAGGACGCGCGACTCGGTGAGGGTGTACGGGACGTACAGGTGACGGCTGTAGTCGAGTGCGCCGATGAGGTTCGTGTAGAAGCGGTTGAAGGCGCGCATCTCGTGGATGGGTGTCGTCGCCATGGCGCATCACTCCGGGATACCTTTGACTGAGTCAACAGTACGCTCGCTCTCAGAGGAAAGCCAGCCTCGCCCCCAGCGCCGCGAACGCCGCCGCGAAGACGCGGCGCAGCCGGGTCACCACGCGCGGGCGCGAGATGACGTGGTGGCGCATGGCCGCGGCGAACCTGCCGTACGCCACGAAGACCACGAACGTGATCAGCATGAAGCAGACGCTGAGCTCCGTCATGCGCAGAAGGGCGTACGGCTCGTCGGCGCTCACGAACTGCGGCAGGAACGCGAAGAAGAACAGCGTCAGCTTCGGGTTGAGGATGTTGATCAGTACGCCCGTCAGGATCGTGCGGCCCGCCGAGCGCGGCTCGCTCTCCCGCGCCGCGGTGAGCTCGCTCTTGTCCCGCCAGGTGCTCCACGCCATGTACAGCAGGTAGGTCACGCCCAGGTACTTGAGCGTCTGGAAGGCGATGGCGCTGGTGTTCAGGAGCGCCGCGAGGCCGGTGATGGCGGCCGCCATGTGCGGGACGACGCCCAACGTGCAGCCGACGGCGGCGGTCACCGCGGCGCGGGTGCCGCGCGAGAGGCCGGCCGCGATCGTGAACAGGACGCCGGTGCCCGGGGTCACGCAGACGACGAGGGAGGTGAGGAGGAATTCCATGCCCCGACCCTGGCGTCCACAATGGCTCCATGAACAGGTCCATTGGATCACCTCCCCACAGGTCCATAACGTCTGTTTCCACCGCACCGCCTGTTCCCGCCGCAACGTCTGTTCCCACTGCGGGAGGAGGCGGAGTCTCCGACTTCCTCCAGCTCGACACCGGCGACGCCCCCAGGGGCGGCCTCGCCGACTGGCTCGCGCGCCGGATCAGGGATGCCATCGCCGACGGCCGCCTACCCGTCGGCGGCAGGCTCCCCGCCACCCGCACCCTCGCCGCCGACCTGCGCGTGTCCCGGGGCGTCGTCACCGAGGCCTACCGGCGGCTCACCGAGGACGGCCATGTCGCGGGCAGGGGGAGGGGCGGGACGGTGGTCGTGGCGGTACCGCATGCGCCGGGACCTGGGCCGGAAGCGTCAACTCCGCCCCGTACAGGCGCTCATGACGGGAATGTGGACCTCTTCGCTGCCCCGCACGACGACCTCGGCGTCTTCGACGCCATCCGTGCCGCGCCCGCCCGCATCGACCTCTCGCCGGGCCTGCCCGACCTCGCCGCCTTCCCGCGCGCGGCCTGGCTGCGCGCCGAACGCTCCGTGCTCGCCGGGCTCGCTCCGTCGGACTTCGGCTACGGCGATCCGCGCGGCACCCCGGCCCTGCGCACGGCCGTCGCCCACTGGCTCTCCCGGAACCGCGGAATCCGCGCCGACCCGGGCGACGTGATGATCGTGAACGGCACGGCCCAGGCGCTGCGGCTCCTCGTCGACGTGCTGCACGCCGACGGGGTCCGCGAGGTGGCGGTGGAGGAGCCGGGGTCGCTCGGCGTGCGGCAGCACCTGCGGCCGCTCGGCACACCGCCCGTGCCGGTCGACGCCCACGGCGTGCGCGTCGACGCCCTGCGCGCGAGCGGGGCGCGCGCCGTGCTGCTCACCCCCGCCCACCAGTTCCCCACCGGCGTCGTCCTCGGCGGCGAACGGCGCCGCGAGCTCATGAAGTGGGCCCGCGACGGCGGCCTCGTCATCGAGGACGACTACGACGCCGAGCACCGCTACGACCGGCCCGCGGTCCCCGCCCTGCGCGCCCTGCTCCCGGAACACGTCTGCTACGCGGGCAGCGTCTCCAAGCTCCTCGCGCCCGCCCTGCGCCTGGGCTGGCTGCTCGCCCCGCCCGCGTACCGGGACGCGCTCCTCGACGCCAAACGCCTCACCGACCTCGGCACGGCCGCCCTGCCCCAACTCGTCCTGGCCCACCTGATGGAATCCGGCGACCTCGAACGCCACCTCCGCCTGATCCGCAGGCACCACCGCAGGCGCAGGGACGCGATGATCGCGGCGATCCGGACGCATCTGCCGACGGCGGTCGTGCACGGCGCGGCGGCGGGCCTGCACCTGACCATCACCTTCCGGGAGGGCGCGTACGAGGGCTCCGACGCCGCCCTCGCCACCGCCGCGCTCGAACAGGGCGTCAAGACACACCCCCTGTCCTGGCACACGCAACTCCCGCACGCCCCGGGCCTGGTCCTCGGCTACGCGGCGAGCACACCCACGGAGATCGCACAGGGCGTGTCGGTGCTGGGGGGACTGCTGTAGGTGGCGGGTGGCGGGTGGCGGGCGTCGTCAGGCCTCGGGCCCCGTGCCACGGGCGTCGGCCATCGCGCCCGAGCGCACCTCAGGTGCCCCGAGGCCCCGCCGTCGATCCCCGCACCATGAGCTCCCCGTGCACCGTCGCCACACCGCCCGGCGGCGGCTTCTCCTTGCTCATCGCGATGCGGCCCGCCCGGGCACCCGCCTCGTGGAGCGGCAGGCGCACCGTCGTCAGCGCGGGCACCGCGTCGATGCTGAACGGCAGGTCGTCGAAGCCCGCCACCGACACGTCGGCCGGAATGCGCAGGCCCTTGTCGCGCAGGGCCGCGCACGCGCCGAGCGCCACCGTGTCGTTGGCGGCGACGACGGCCGTCAGATCGGGGGCCCGGCGCAGGAGTTCCTCCGTGGCGTCGTAGCCGGAGCGGCGGTCGTAGGGGCCGTGGACCGTCAGTGCCGGGTCGTCCGGGACGCCGCGGGCGGCGAGCGCGGCGCGGTGGCCCTCCAGGCGGTGGCGGGTGGTCGTGCGCTCCTCGGGTCCCGCGATGTAGCCGATGCGGCGGTGGCCGAGGCTCACGAGGTGCTCCGTCAGCTGCCGGCCGCCGCCGCGGTTGTCGAAGGTGAGCGCCACCGCGTCGGTGTCGGGCGACGGCGGCCTGCCGCACAGCACCACGCGCGTGCCCGCCTCCGTGAGGCGACGCAGCTTCCCGGAGATCGCCTCGGCGTGCTCGGCGTCCTCGATCGCGCCGCCGGTGAGGATCACGGCGGCGGCGCGTTGGCGCTGGAGGAGCGTGAGGTAGGTGAGTTCACGCTCCGGGGAGCCGCCCGTGTTGCAGACGACGGCCATCCGCTCGCCGCCCGCTCGTCCGCCGGGCCCGCCGATCTCGGACTGCACGGCGCCCGCCATGATCCCGAAGAAGGGGTCCGCGATGTCGTTGACGAGGATGCCGACCAGGTCGGAGGTGGCGGCGGCGAGTGCGCTCGCGGGGCCGTTGAGGACGTAGTCGAGCTCGTCGACGGCGCGCAGGACGCGTTCGCGGGTGGCGGCCGCCACCGGGTAGTTGCCGTTCAGCACGCGGGAGACGGTGGCGGGGGAGACCTGCGCGCGGGCCGCCACGTCCGCAAGGGTCACGGTCATCTCATCGTCCTCCGGTCACCCGTTTGTCCCGCCCGGTCACCGCTCTCGACCGAGGCCCTTGTCCGAACCTTGTGCGGCAGGCTAGCTTGCCTCCAGGTAGAAAGCGCTTGCTACGCACCTACGGAGGGACTTTCGTGACACGTAAGACGGTGCGCATCGCCATGAACGGCGTCACCGGACGCATGGGCCACCACCAGCATCTGGTCCGCTCGATCCTGGCCCTCCGGGAACAAGGAGGCCTCGATCTGGGCGACGGCACCGTGCTGTGGCCCGAGCCCGTCCTCGTCGGCCGCAGGGAGCACGCCCTGCGCGCCCTCGCCGAGCAGCACGGCCTGGACCAGTACTCGACCGACCTCGACGCGGTCCTCGCCGACCCGGCCGTCGACATCTACTTCGACGCGCAGGTCACCTCCGCGCGCGAGGACGCACTCAAGCGCGCCATCGCCGCGGGCAAGCACATCTACACCGAGAAGCCGACCGCCACCGGGCTCGACGCGGCCCTCGGCCTCGCCCGCCTCGCCGAGGCGGCCGGCATCAAGCACGGCGTCGTACAGGACAAGCTCTTTCTGCCGGGCCTGCGCAAACTGAAGCGGCTCATCGACGGCGGCTTCTTCGGACGGATCCTGTCGGTGCGCGGCGAGTTCGGCTACTGGGTCTTCGAGGGCGACTGGCAGCCCGCCCAGCGCCCGTCCTGGAACTACCGCAGCGAGGACGGCGGAGGCATCGTCGTCGACATGTTCCCGCACTGGGAGTACGTCCTGCACGAGCTGTTCGGCCGCGTGCGCACCGTCCAGGCGCTCACCGCCACACACGTCCCGCAGCGCTGGGACGAGCGGGGCAAGCCCTACGACGCCACCGCCGACGACGCGGCGTACGGCATCTTCGAGCTGGACGGCGGCGCCGTCGCACAGATCAACTCGTCGTGGACGGTGCGCGTCAACCGCGACGAGCTCGTGGAGTTCCAGGTCGACGGGACCGAGGGGTCCGCCGTCGCGGGGCTGCGCAACTGCCGCGTACAGCACCGCAGTACGACACCGAAGCCGGTCTGGAACCCGGACCTGCCCGCCACCCACTCCTTCCGTGACCAGTGGCAGGAAGTGCCCGACAACGGAGACTTCGACAACGGCTTCAAGGCCCAGTGGGAGCTCTTCCTCAAGCACGTCTACGCGGACGGCCCCTACCACTGGGACCTCCTCGCGGGCGCCCGCGGCGTGCAACTGGCCGAACTGGGGCTCAAGTCGTCCGCCGAGGGCCGGCGCATCGACGTACCGGAGATCGCGCTGTGACCACGCTCCTGCTCCCCGTCGCAGGCGGCGGCACGCGCGCGTACACCCCGTCCGCCGAACCGCCGCCCACGGCCGTCGGCGGCCCCCCGCTCGCCTCGCGCACCGTCTTCTCCGCCGCGCACGTCGTCGCCGACCCGTTCGCCGACGTGTCCCCCGACGGCCCTGCGGCCGTCGACTGGGATGCCACCCTCGCCTTCCGCCGCCACCTCTGGTCGCACGGCCTGGGCGTCGCCGAGGCCATGGACACCGCCCAGCGGGGCATGGGCCTGGACTGGGCGGGGGCGGCCGAGCTGATCCGGCGGTCGGCCGCGGAGGCGAAGGCCGCCGGGGGACGCATCGCCTGCGGCGTCGGCACCGACCAACTCACGGGCCCCGCCAGCCTGCCGGAGGTCAGGAGCGCGTACGAGGAGCAGCTCGCCCTCGTCGACGCGGCCGGTGCCCAGCCGATCCTCATGGCGTCCCGCGCCCTGGCCGCCGCGGCCACGTCACCGGACGCCTACCTGGAGACGTACGGCCATCTCCTGCGCCAAGCCCGTGAACCCGTGATCCTGCACTGGCTCGGCCCCATGTTCGACCCCGCCCTGGAGGGCTACTGGGGCGCCGCGGACCTGGACGCGGCCACCGAGACCTTCCTTGAGGTCATCGCCGCCCACCCCGACAAGGTCGACGGCATCAAGGTCTCGCTCCTGGACGCCGACCGCGAGATCGCCCTGCGCCGCCGCCTCCCCGACGGCGTGCGCTGCTACACGGGCGACGACTTCAACTACCCCGAACTGATCGCCGGGGACGACCACGGCTTCAGCCACGCCCTGCTCGGCATCTTCGACCCCCTTGGCCCCCTCGCGGCGGAGGCGGTGCGAGCCCTGGACACCGGAGACGTGAAGCGGTTCCGTGCCCTCCTGGACCCCACCGTCGAGCTCTCCCGGCACCTCTTCCAGGCCCCTACCCGCTACTACAAGACCGGCGTCGTCCTGCTCGCCTGGCTCGCCGGGCACCAGACGCACTTCACGATGGTCGGCGGCCTCCAGTCGGCCCGCTCACTGCCCCACCTGGCCCGCGCCTACGAACTGGCCGACGGCCTCGGCCTGTTCCCCGACCCGGCCCTCGCCGCCCACCGCATGCGATCCCTGCTCACCGTCCACGGAGTGCCCCAATGACCGAGCAGGTGCCGTCGTCGCGGCTGAGCGTCAACCAGGAGACCATCAAGCAGTGGTCGCTCCCCGAACTCGCCGAGGGCTGCGCCAAGGAGGGCGTCGGGGCCGTCGGCCTGTGGCGCGCGCCCGTCCAGGAGCACGGCGTCGAGCGCACCGCCCGCCTCATGCGGGACACCGGCCTCACGGTGACGAGCCTGTGCAGGGGCGGCTTCCTCACGGACATCGACGAGGCGGCACGCGCGCGTGCCCTCGACGACAACCGCGCGGCGGTCGACGAGGCGGCGGCGCTCGGCACGGACACCCTGGTCCTGGTCTCGGGCGGCCTCCCGGCCGGCAGCAAGGACCTGGCGGGGGCGCGCGAGCGCATCGCGGACGCGCTCGCCGTCCTCGGGCCCTACGCCGAGGAGCGGGGCGTGCGCCTGGCCATCGAGCCGCTGCACCCGATGTTCGCCTCGGACCGCTGCGTCGTCTCCACCCTGGGCCAGGCTCTCGACCTCGCGGAACGCTTCCCCGCGCACCAGGTCGGCGTGGTCGTGGACACGTACCACGTGTGGTGGGACGACCAGGCGCCCGCGCAGATCGCGAGGGCGGGCCGCGGCGGTCGTCTGCATGCCTTCCAACTCGCCGACTGGATCACGCCGTTGCCCGCGGGCGTGCTGCTGGGGCGGGGGCAAGTGGGGGACGGGTGCATCGACTTCAGGGCCTTCCGGGCGGCCGTGGACGGCGCCGGATACCGCGGCCCGATCGAGGTGGAGATCTTCAACGAGGAGCTGTGGGCGCGGGACGGGCGGGAGGTGTTGAGGGAGACGGCCGATCGGTTCCGCGCGCACGCGTGAGGCACGTTCGTCGTCCCGGTGCCTGCCTACTTCTTGCCGCCCAGGATCTGGCCCAGCAGATCACCGAGGCCGCCGCCGGAGGAGGGCGCGGAGCCGCTCGGGGCGCCGCCGGGTCCCTTGGTCCGCGCCGCCCTCTTGGAGAGCACCGCGAGCACCACGGGGATCAGCATCTCGATCACACGCGTGACCTTCGCCGCCGGAATGCCGGTCTTCTTGGAGACCGCGTTCGCCACCGGCCTGCTCATCTTCGCGAGCATGCCGGCCATCATCCCGCCCCCGGCGAGCCCACCGAGGCCGCCGAGGGTGGCCACACCTTGCAGGGTCGGATCGGCGGGCCCGACCTCGTCGAAGGCCTGCCGCACCTCGTCGGCCTCCGCGGGGTCGGCGGCGCGGCCCTGGATGTCTCCGGAGAGCGCGGACACGGTCGTGCCCACGACGTCCTGCGCGCCGGACGCGTCCGTGTCGAGCAGGCCCGCGATCTCCTGGAGCCGGTCGTCGCCGAGCTCGTCCAGGACGTCCTGCTCGAAGGACCGGGGCTCAGAGGTCTGGGAATCATCGGTCATGCGACAAACGCTACGTCCGCCCCGCTTTGTCAGCACCTGGAGACGGTCTGGCGGCGGTCTGGAGACGGGCAAAAAAAGTTGGCAACACCGTGCAACCCTCCGGGCACGAGGCGTGTCGTATATGGCGTCAGGGCTTATGAGGGGGGAACCAGGATCTGGGGGGATCCGGGGGTATCCGGGGGGATCGCGAGTTCTGACAGGGGAGGGAAAACCCGAAGGGGTCCGGCTGGGAGGCCGGGCCCCTTCGAAGTTCCCCGGGCCGTGCGGTTGTCCACAGGCGCGCCGCGCTGTCGGTGCCGGGCGGTAGCGTCGGATCATGTCGAGTCCAGCTGCGGCGACGGCGGTGCTCGAGGGGGTCCTCGAACGCATCACGTACGCCAACGAAGAGACGGGTTACACGGTCGCGCGCGTCGACACGGGCCGCGGCTCCGGTGACCTGCTCACCGTCGTCGGCGCGCTGCTCGGCGCCCAGGCGGGCGAATCGCTGCGGATGCACGGCCGCTGGGGCTCCCACCCGCAGTACGGCAAGCAGTTCACGGTCGAGAACTACACGACGGTGCTGCCCGCCACCATCCAGGGCATCCGCCGCTATCTCGGCTCCGGCCTCATCAAGGGCATCGGCCCGGTCATGGCCGACCGCATCACCACCCACTTCGGCGTCGACACCCTCGACATCATCGAGACGGCGCCGAAGCGCCTCGTCGAGGTGCCGGGCCTCGGCCCCAAGCGGACGAAGATGATCGCCGCCGCCTGGGAGGAGCAGAAGGCCATCAAGGAAGTCATGGTCTTCCTCCAGGGAGTCGGTGTCTCCACCTCGATCGCCGTGCGCATCTACAAGAAGTACGCGGACGCGTCGATCTCCGTGGTGAAGAACGAGCCCTACCGCCTCGCCGCGGACGTCTGGGGCATCGGTTTCCTCACCGCCGACCGCATCGCGCAGTCCGTGGGCATCCCGCACGACAGCCCGGAGCGCGTCAAGGCCGGTCTCCAGTACGCCCTTTCGCAATCCACCGACCAGGGGAACTGCTACCTCCCCGAGGAGCGCCTCATCGCCGACGCGGTGAAGCTCCTCCAGGTCGACACGGGCCTGGTCATCGACTGCCTGGCCGAGCTCGCCGGGGAGGAGGAGGGCGTCGTCCGCGAGGCGCTGCCCGACCCGGACGGGGGCGACGACATCGCCGCCGTCTACCTCGTGCCGTTCCACCGCGCCGAACTGTCCCTGGCCGGACAGCTGTTGCGGCTCCTCAAGGCCGGCGACGACCGCATGCCCGCCTTCCGGGACGTCGCCTGGGACAAGGCGCTGGCCTGGCTCGCGGCCCGCACGGGCGCCGAGCTCGCGCCCGAGCAGAAGGAGGCGGTCAGGCTCGCCCTGACGCAGAAGGTCGCCGTCCTGACCGGCGGGCCCGGCTGCGGCAAGTCCTTCACGGTCCGCTCGGTCGTCGAGCTGGCCCGCGCGAAGAAGGCGAAGGTCGTCCTCGCCGCCCCGACCGGCCGCGCCGCCAAGCGCCTCGCCGAGCTCACCGGAGCCGAGGCCTCCACCGTGCACCGCCTGCTCGAACTGAAGCCCGGGGGAGACGCGGCGTACGACAAGGAGCGGCCGCTCGACGCCGATCTGGTCGTCGTCGACGAGGCGTCGATGCTCGATCTGCTGCTCGCCAACAAACTGGTGAAGGCCGTCCCGCCCGGCGCCCACCTGCTCTTCGTGGGCGACGTGGACCAGCTGCCCAGCGTCGGCGCGGGAGAAGTGCTGCGCGACATGCTCAGCGACGAGAGCCCGATCCCCGCCGTCCGCCTCACCCGCATCTTCCGGCAGGCCCAGGAGTCGGGTGTCGTCACCAACGCCCACCGCATCAACTCCGGTGTCCCGCCCATCACCCAGGGCATGAAGGACTTCTTCCTCTTCGTCGAGGAGGAGACCGAGGACGCGGGTCGCGTGACGGTGGACGTCGCCGCGCACCGCATCCCCAAGAAGTTCGGCCTGGACCCGCGGCGCGATGTGCAGGTCCTCGCCCCGATGCACCGCGGTCCCGCCGGCGCGGGAAACCTCAACGGCCTCCTCCAGCAGGCCATCACACCCGCCCGGCCCGACCTGCCCGAGAAGCGGTTCGGCGGCCGGGTGTTCCGTGTGGGGGACAAGGTCACTCAAATCCGCAACAACTACGAAAAAGGGCAGAACGGCGTCTTCAACGGCACGGTCGGCGTCGTCACGGCCCTCGACGCCGACGAGCAGCGGCTCACCGTCCGGACGGACGAGGACGAGGAAGTTCCGTACGACTTCGACGAACTGGACGAGCTCGCCCACGCCTATGCGGTGACCATTCACCGCTCCCAGGGCAGTGAATATCCGGCGGTGGTGATCCCGGTCACCACCGGCGCGTGGATGATGCTGCAGCGCAACCTGCTCTACACCGCCGTGACACGCGCCAAGAGGCTGGTCGTTCTGGTCGGTTCGCGCAAGGCTCTGGGGCAGGCAGTGCGCACGGTCTCCGCGGGCAGGCGCTGCACGGCCCTGGACTTCCGGCTTTCCGGGCTTCCCGGGCGCCGCGGAGCAGGCCCTGGACGTTTTGATCGATCAAACGAGTAGGAAACCTCACACAGCACTTCCGGAACCGGGGCGAAGGGGGCAGGATGAGCAGGTTGGCGGCACTGAGTGCCGCCAATAGGCCCAATGGTCGACCCCGAGTGCACTCTCCAGGGCCAAATGGGGGATGGTAGAGACAGTCAGGGCACCTCGAAGAAGAGGCACAACGTCGGTGAGGGATGACGTGAGCGAGAACGCTAACAACGGTGTAGTACTGCGGTACGGCGACGACGAGTACACCTACCCGGTGATCGAGTCGACCGTGGGCGACAAGGGCTTCGACATCGGGAAGCTCCGCGCCCAGACCGGTCTGGTGACCCTGGACAGCGGCTATGGCAACACCGCCGCCTATAAATCCGCCATCACCTATCTCGACGGCGAACAGGGCATCCTCCGGTACCGCGGCTACCCGATCGAGCAGCTGGCCGAGCGCTCCACCTTCACCGAGGTGGCGTACCTCCTGATCAACGGCGAGCTGCCGAAGGTCGACGAGCTGGCCACCTTCAAGAACGAGATCACGCAGCACACCCTGCTGCACGAGGACGTCAAGCGGTTCTACGACGGCTTCCCGCGCGACGCCCACCCGATGGCGATGCTGTCGTCCGTGGTCAGCGCGCTGTCGACGTTCTACCAGGACAGCCACAACCCGTTCGACGAGAAGCAGCGTCACCTCTCGACGATCCGCCTTCTCGCCAAGCTTCCGACGATCGCGGCCTACGCGTACAAGAAGTCGCAGGGCCACCCGGTCGTCTACCCGCGCAACGACCTCGGCTACGTCGAGAACTTCCTGCGCATGACGTTCTCGGTGCCCGCCGCCGAGTACGAGCTGGACCCGGTCGTGGTCAACGCTCTCGACAAGCTCCTGATCCTGCACGCGGACCACGAGCAGAACTGTTCGACGTCCACCGTGCGTCTGGTCGGCTCCTCGCAGGCGAACATGTTCGCCTCGATCTCCGCCGGCATCTCGGCTCTGTGGGGCCCGCTGCACGGCGGCGCCAACCAGTCGGTCCTGGAGATGCTCGAGGGCATCCAGGCCTCCGGCGGCGACGTCGACACCTTCATCCGCAAGGTGAAGAACAAGGAAGACGGCGTGAAGCTCATGGGCTTCGGGCACCGCGTCTACAAGAACTTCGACCCCCGGGCGAAGATCATCAAGGCGGCGGCGCACGACGTCCTCTCGGCGCTCGGCAAGTCCGACGAGCTGCTCGACATCGCGCTGAAGCTGGAAGAGCACGCGCTGGCCGACGACTACTTCGTCGAGCGCAAGCTCTACCCGAACGTCGACTTCTACACGGGCCTCATCTACCGCGCGATGGGCTTCCCGACCGAGATGTTCACGGTCCTGTTCGCCCTCGGCCGGCTGCCGGGCTGGATCGCCCAGTGGCACGAGATGATCAAGGAGCCGGGTTCGCGCATCGGCCGCCCGCGCCAGATCTACACGGGTGAGGTCCTCCGCGACTTCGTCCCCGTCGAGGGTCGCTGACCCTCCGGTCGCACCTCGGCTCTCCGCAGAGCGGAAAGCGCCCCGCCATCGATCCCCCCACGGGTCGACGGTCGGGGCGCTTCCCTTTTTCCCGGTGCGGATTCCCCCCACGGGATCCGGCCGGGCGTCTGTGGCGTGCCCTGCGGTCTGCCGGGACGCGTACGTACGGGAGGGCCGCTCAAAGCTCCCCGGTGCACGTGCCCCGGCAACGCAATATCCAGGAACATCCCCCAAGATGTCCCTCGATGTCAGGAAGACGTCCCCCAAGACATCTTCCTGCATCGCCCCATTAGACTCGCGACCCCCCTCAATGGTTACGTTCCAAACACTGTGATCTGCGTCTCCTGCATATGTCCAGTAGATGCGCAAGATCCCCGATATGTGGATCTCGGGAATCGGGTGAAGGTGCTGAAACGACCTTGTGAAGACGGTATGTGAACGTCCGCGATCGTTATCTGAACGTCCTCAACCGAAGACTGTTGGTGACCACGAAGACCGACGAGAAGGCCATCGCGGCCCCCGCGATCATCGGATTGAGGAGACCGGCGGCGGCGAGCGGCAGTGCGGCGACGTTGTAGCCGAAGGCCCAGAAGAGATTGCCCTTGATGGTGGCGAGGGTCTTCCGGGAGAGCCTGATGGCGTCGGCCGCGACCCGCAAGTCCCCGCGCACCAACGTCAGGTCGCTCGCCTCGATCGCCGAGTCCGTGCCGGTGCCCATCGCGAGGCCCAGATCGGCGGTGGCGAGCGCGGCCGCGTCGTTCACACCGTCCCCGACCATCGCCACGACCTTGCCCTCCCCCTGAAGTCGCCGTACTACATCGACCTTGTCCTGCGGCAGCACCTCCGCGAACACCGCGTCCGGCGCGATCCCCACCGCGTCGGCGACCGTCCGGGCGACGGCCTTGTTGTCGCCCGTGAGCAGCACCGGCGTCAGGCCGAGCGACCGCAGCTCGCCCACCGCCTCCGCACTGGTCTCCTTCACGGCGTCCGCGACGGCCAGGACGCCGCGTGCGGCGCCGTCCCAGGCGACCAGGACGGCCGTGCGCCCGGCGGCCTCCGCGTCGTCCCGCAGCTTGGCCACGGCCTCCAGGCCCGTCACCCCGGCCTCCGCCAGGAGCCGTTCGCGCCCGGCGACCACCTCGTGCCCGTCCACCGTGCCGCGCACCCCGGCCCCGGCGACGTTCTCGAACCGCTCCGGTACCGGCAGCTCGCCGGCGTCGAGGCCGAGGCGCTCGGCGGCGCCCGCCGTGACGGCGCGGGCCACCGGATGCTCGGAGGCGTGCTCCAGGGCGCCCGCGAGGCGGAGCAGCAGCTGCTCCTGGGTGTCCCCGACGACGTGGACGTCCGTCAGCTCCATCCGGCCCGTCGTCACCGTCCCCGTCTTGTCCAGGACGACGGTGTCGACGCGGCGCGTGGACTCCAGGACCTCGGGGCCCTTGATGAGGATGCCGAGTTGGGCACCCCGGCCGGTGCCGACCATGAGGGCGGTCGGTGTGGCGAGGCCGAGCGCGCAGGGGCAGGCGATGATCAGGACGGCGACGGCGGCGGTGAACGCGGCGGTCGCGTCGCCCGTGGCGCCGAGCCAGCCGCCGAGCGTGCCGACGGCGATGAGGAGCACCGTGGGCACGAAGACGCCGGCGATCCGGTCGGCGAGGCGCTGGACCCGCGCCTTGCCGGTCTGTGCGTCCTCCACGAGCCGCGCCATCCGCGCGAGTTGGGTGTCGGAGCCGACGCGGGTCGCCCGGACGACGAGGCGCCCGGAGACGTTCACGGTGCCTCCGGTCACGGCGGCGCCGACGCCCACGTCGACGGGCACGGACTCGCCGGTCAGCATGGAGGCGTCGACGGCTGAGGCGCCCTCGTCGACGGTGCCGTCGGTCGCGACGGTCTCCCCGGGACGTACGACGAACCGGTCCCCGACCGCCAGTTGCCCCACCGGCACGCGCCGCTCCGTGCCGTCCCGCAGGACCGCCACGTCCTTGGCGCCCAGTTCGAGCAGGGCGCGCAGCGCGGAGCCCGCCTTCCGCTTGGAGCGGGCCTCCAGCCAGCGGCCGAGCAGGATGAACGTGACGACGCCCGCGGCGACTTCGAGGTAGACGGTCGAGGCGCCGTCGCCCGGCGAGGCCGTGAAGTCGAAGCCGTGCCGCATCCCGGGCATCCCCGCGTCCCCGACGAACAGCGCCCACAGTGACCAGCCGAACGCGGCGAGCGTGCCGACGGAGACCAGCGTGTCCATCGTCGCGGCCCCGTGCCGCAGGTTGGTGAACGCGGCGCGGTGGAAGGGCAGTCCGCCCCACACGACCACCGGCGCGGCCAGCGTCAGCGAGAGCCACTGCCAGAAGTCGAACTGCAGGGCGGGGACCATCGCGAGCAGCACGACGGGCAGCGACAGGACCGCGGAGACGATCAGGCGCTGCCGCAGGGTGTCGGGCTCGGTGATGTCGGCGGTGGTGGGGGCCGGGCCGCCGTCGGGGGCGGCGTCGAGGGGCTCCGGCGGGGGCGGCACGATCTCCTCGGCCGTGTAGCCGAGCTTCTCGACCAGTGCGATCAGCTGGGCGACCTCGACCGCCGCGCCGTCCTCGGTCTCGCCGAACGAGACCTTCGCCTTCTCCGTGGCGAGATTGACCGTGGCGGTCACGCCCTCCATGCGGTTCAGCTTCTTCTCGATGCGCGACGAGCAGGAGGCGCAGGTCATCCCGCCGACGGCGAGTTCGACTTCGTTCATGACTCTTTCGTACTGCTTCCGGGATCGTGGGACGGCTGCGGGCCCTGTGGTGTCGGTGTCGACACCACAGGGCCCGGGTACCCGGCAGGCCGCCGGTCGTGCGGCGCGGCCCGGCAGGCTCAGGCCTTGACGCCGGCCAGCTCGTAGCCCGCCTCGTCGACGGCGGCGCGCACCGCGGCCTCGTCCAGCGGGGCCTCGGAGTCCACGGTGACCAGGCCCGTGGCGGCGACCGCCTTGACGGAGGTGACGCCCGCGATCTCCGAGATCTCGGCGGACACCGCGCCCTCGCAGTGCCCACAGGTCATGCCCGTCACCTCGTACACGGTGGTGACGGCGCCCTGCGGAGCGGCGGCGTCGTCGGAGTGGCAGGACCCGCTGGGGGAGCAGCAGGACCCGTTCGTCTCGGAAGCGGCCTGCGGGAGCTCGGTGTGGGCGCTCATGTCGTTCTCCTCGGGGGTGTGTACGTATGCGGCGTAGCGTGCTTGAGGGGGCCCGGGAACCCCGGCGACCTCCTGACGCACTCGAGACTATACCCCTAGGGGGTATTTTCTCAACGGAGTGGGGTCGCGTGCGGCGGGGTCGCGTGGTCAGCCCCTGCGTCCCCGGTTGCCGGGCCTGGCCGCCACCCAGGCGCGGACGGTGTCCGCGTACCAGTAGGGCTTGCCGCCCTCGACGTGGTCGGGGTCGGGCAGCAGCCCGTGCTTGCGGTACGAGCGGACCGTGTCGGGCTGCACACGGATGTGCGCGGCGATCTCCTTGTACGACCAGAGCCTGCGGTCGGTCATCGGTGGCACCTCCCTGCGTGCGCCCAGGGCGGCCGGAGAGGCCGACGGGGGAGCTGGGCGCGACGCGCGGCGATCACTCAGCCTGTGCCCGGTGAACGACGCAGAGTGACCGCCGGGAGGCAGCTGTCGCCTCCCTGTGACGCAAGACCCGCGTACGTGAGACATGTGTGACAGGACGGGATTGTTTGTGACAGAAGAGACGCATGCGGGTCTACGCGCCGCAGGACCTCAGGAACGAGCGGGTGCGGCGGGCGATCGGCAGCGGCTTGCCGGGGTCGCACGGGTACATGTCCTGCTCCACGATGGCGAAGAGCTCGACCCCCAGCTTCTGCGCCGCGGCGAGGACGGGCTCCAGGGCGGGCACCCCGGCGGGCGGCTCGCACATCACCCCGCGCGCCACCGCGGGCCCGAACGGCACCTCCTCGGCCCGCACCTCGGCGAGCACCGCCGGGTCGACCTGCTTGAGGTGCAGATAGCCGATCCGCTCGCCGTACGTCTCGATGAGCTTGACGCTGTCGCCCCCGCAGTACGCGTAGTGCCCGGTGTCCAGGCAGAGCGAGACGAGGTCCGCATCGGTGGCGTCGAGGAAACGGGTGACGTTCTCCTCGGTGTCGATGTGCGTGTCCGCGTGCGGGTGGACCACGACCCGCAGGCCGTAGCGCTCGCGGACCTCGTGGGCCAGGCGCTCGGTCTGGGTGGTCAGTTCGCGCCATTGCGCGGGCGTGAGGACGCGGTCCTCCAGGACCTCGCCGCTCTTGTCGTCGCGCCAGAAGGACGGGATGACGACGAGGTGCTCGGCGCCCATGGCCTGCGCGAGCGCCGCGTTGTCCGCCACGTGCGCCCAGGTCCTGTCCCAGACGGCGGGCCCGTGGTGCAGCCCCGTGAAGACCGTGCCCGCGGACACCTTGAGGCCGCGGCGCGCCGTCTCGGCGGTCAGTTCGGCCGGGTCGGTCGGCAGATAGCCGTACGGTCCGAGCTCGATCCACTCGTACCCGGACTCGGCGACCTCGTCGAGGAAGCGCCGCCACGGGACCTGTCGCGGGTCCTCGGGAAACCACACGCCCCACGAGTCGGGCGCCGAACCGATCCGGATGCGAGACAGCGTCGTCATGGCAGCCAGCGTCCAGGCCGCCTCGGAAGAGTGTCAAGCAGTGGTCCGAATGTAAGGACAAAATGTTGACAGGGTTCCGGGAGCGGGATTAGACCTGGGGGCACACGATCGTCGGGTCCGGCGAAGGGACGCACAGGGTGAGTGGTCCGTACGACGTCATCACGATGGGGCGGATCGGGGTGGACCTGTACCCCCTGCAGAGCGGGGTGCCCCTCGCCGAGGTGACCGCGTTCGGGAAGTTCCTCGGCGGATCGGCCGGCAACGTCGCGGTCGCCGCGGCCCGCCTCGGCCGCCGCGTCGCCGTCATCACCCGTACCGGTGAGGACCCCTTCGGGGAGTACCTGCACGGCGCGCTGCGCGACTTCGGCGTCGACGACCGCTGGGTGACCCCGGTCGCGGGCCTGCCGACGCCGGTGACGTTCTGCGAGATCTTCCCGCCGGACGACTTCCCGCTGTACTTCTACCGGCTGCCGAAGGCGCCCGACCTGGAGATCCACGAGAGCGAGCTGGACCTCGACGCGGTCGCCGCGGCGCGGATCTTCTGGGTGACGGGGACGGGGCTGTGCGCGGAGCCCAGCCGCACGGCGACGCTGGCGGCGCTCGCGCACCGGGCCCGGAACGGGACCACGGTCTTCGACCTGGACTGGCGGCCCATGTTCTGGAACGGCGAGGACCCGGGCGAGGCGCGGCCCCACTACGAGGCGGCCCTCGCGCACGCCACCGTCGCCGTCGGCAACCTCGACGAGGTGGAGGTCGCGACCGGGGTGCGCGAACCGCGCGCGGCGGCACGGGCGTTGCTCGACGCGGGCGTCGAACTCGCCGTCGTCAAACAGGGGCCCGAGGGAGTGCTCGCCATGAACCGGGCGGGGGAGGCGGCACGGGTCCCGCCCCTGCCGGTCAAGGTCCTCAACGGGCTCGGCGCGGGCGACGCGTTCGGCGGGGCGCTCTGCCACGGGCTGCTCGCGGGCTGGGACCTCGAACGGATCATGCGGTACGCCAACGCGGCGGGGGCGATTGTCGCCTCTCGGCTGGAGTGTTCGTCCGCCATGCCGTTTGCTGGCGAGGTCGCCTCGGTGGTGGAAGCGGGGGTCGTCACGTGAGGGTGCACGCCCGACGGGGGCACCGTTCTCGGGGCTCCGCCCCGGGCCCCGCTCCCCAAACGCCGGAGGGGCTGGATCCAGTGGACATCGGTGCGCTCGTCCGGACCCGCGTCCGGCGCCCCGAAGCCATCGCCGAAGCCGCCTCTCGGCGAGTGCGGCGGGAGTTGGTCGGGGACAGTGGGCGGCTCATGATCGTCGCCGCTGATCATCCCGCCCGGGGGTCCCTCGGCGTGGGACGGGACCCGCTCGCCATGGCCAACCGGGCCGACCTCCTCGAACGGCTCTGTCTCGCGCTGTCGCGGCCCGGGGTCGACGGCGTGCTCGCCAGCGCCGACGTACTCGACGACCTGCTGCTCCTCGGCGCCCTCGACGGCAAGGTCGTCATGGGATCCATGAACCGGGGCGGGCTCGCCGGTGCCGCCTTCGAGCTGGACGACCGGTTCACCGGGTACCGGCCCGAGGACATCGGGCGCCTCGGCTTCGACGCGGGCAAGCTGCTGCTCCGCGTCGACTACGAGGACCCGGGCTCGCTGCGCACCCTGCACTCCGCCGCCCGCGTCGTCGACGCCATGGCCGAACGCGGGCTGCCCGTCTTCGTCGAGCCGTTCCTGACCGCGCGCGACGGCACGGGCCCGCCCCGCAACGACCTGAGCGCCGAGGCCGTCATCCGCTCCATCGCCATCGCCTCCGGGCTCGCCGGCACCTCCGCGTACACCTGGCTGAAGGTCCCCGTCACCGAGAACCCCGACGACATGGCCCGCGTCATGGAGACCTCGACGCTCCCCGCCGTCCTGCTGGGCGGCGACACGGGGGGCGACCAGGAGGCGGCGTACGAGAAGTGGCGCGGCGCCCTGCAACTGCCCACCGTGCAGGGGCTCGTCGTGGGCAGGGCGCTGCTGTACCCGCCCGACGGCGACGTGGCGGGGGCGGTCGACACCGCCGTGGGACTGTTGTAGACGAGCTCAGGACCGTTGCAGGCGAGACGGATCAGGCCCGGGAGGCCCCACATGACGTACGTACCGAAAGGCAGTGCGGCCGACGGCCCGTACGCCCTCGCCATCGATCCGAAACGGGCCGGTTGGAGCTATTCGCAGCTGCGCGTCGTCGAGCTCGAACCGGGCGGCACCCACTCCTTCACCACCGGAGAGAGTGAATGGATCGTGCTCCCGCTGACCGGCGGCTGTACGGTGCAGACAGCAGACGGGATCATCGAACTGCTGGGCCGCGACAGCGTGTTCAGCGGAGTCTCCGACTTCGCTTACGTGCCGCGTGACGCCCGGATCCAGATCGCCTCCGGCGCGGGAGGCCGCTTCGCCCTGGCAGGAGCGAAGTGCGAGCGTCGACTCCCCGCCCGCTACGGCTCCGCGCCGGAGGTACCAGTCGAGAACCGCGGCAGCGGCGGCTGCGCACGCGAGGTGCGGGGCTTCGCGGCAGCGGACGCCTTCGACTGCGACCGGCTCATCGCCGTCGAGGTGATCACGCCCGGCGGCAACTGGTCCTCGTACCCGCCGCACAAGCACGACGAGCACCGGCCCGGCATCGAGGCGGAGCTGGAGGAGATCTACTACTTCGAGATCGAGGCGCACGGCGACCGCGAAGGGTTTGGATACCAGCGGGTCTCTCCGTCCAGGGAGGGCGGCACCGACGTCCTCGCCGAGGTCCGGACGGGGGACGCCGTGCTGGTGCCCGACGGCTGGCACGGCCCGTCCGTCGCCCAGCCCGGACACGCGATGTACTACCTGAACGTGATGGCGGGGCCGGGGCAGGAGAGGGAGTGGCGGATCTGCTTCCACCCGGACCACACGGAGGGATATCGATGACCCGGCTCACCACGGCCCAGGCCCTGGTCCGTTTCCTGGCGCGGCAGTACACCGAGCGGGACGGCACGCGGCAGCGGCTCATCGGCGCGACCTGGGGCATCTTCGGACACGGCAACGTGGCGGGCGTCGGCCAGGCCCTGGTCGAGTACGCCGACGAGATGCCCTTCCACCAGGGCCGCAACGAACAGGCCATGGTGCACGCCGCCGTCGGGTACGCCCGGCAGAGCGGCCGCCTCTCCACCCACGCCGTCACCACCTCCATCGGCCCCGGCGCCACCAACCTCGTCACCGGCGCCGCGCTCGCCACCGTCAACCGGCTGCCCGTCCTCCTGCTGCCCGGCGACATCTTCGCGGCCCGGCCCGCCGACCCCGTCCTCCAGCAGCTCGAAGTCCCGTACGCCGGAGACATGTCGGTCAACGACTGCCTGCGCCCCGTGTCGAAGTACTTCGACCGCGTGACCCGCCCCGAGGCGCTGATCCCCGCCGCGCTCGCCGCGACGCGCGTCCTCACCGACCCCGCGGAGACCGGCGCCGTCACGCTCGCCCTGCCGCAGGACGTGCAGGCGGAGGCGTACGACTGGCCGGAGGAGTTCTTCGCCGAGCGGACGTGGACCGTACGCAGGCCCGCCCCCGACCCCCGCGAACTGGCCGCCGCCGCGGACGCCGTGCGCGCGGCCCGGCGCCCCCTGATCGTCGCGGGCGGCGGCGTCCACCACAGCGCTGCCGAGGAGGCGCTGCGGGAGTTCGTGGACGCGACCGGCATCCCCGTCGCCTGTACTCAAGCCGGCAAGGGCTCGCTGCGCCACGACCATCCGGCGGACATCGGCGGCATCGGGCACACCGGCACGGCGACCGCCGACGCGCTGGCCCGCACCGCCGACCTCGTGATCGGCGTCGGCACCCGCTACAGCGACTTCACCACCGCCTCCGGCACCCTCTTCGAAGCGCCGGGCGTGCGCTTCCTCAACCTCAACATCGCCCCCTTCGACGGCCACAAGATGGCGGGCGCGACGCTGATCGCCGACGCGCGCGCCGGGCTCGAAGCACTCGCGGAGGCGCTGCGGGGGTACGGGGTGGAGCCCGCGTACGTCGTCGAGTACGGGGGTGGGAAAGAGCGGTGGGAGCGGCGCGTCGAGGCCGCGCTCCGGGCCGACGACGAGGACGCGCGCCCCACGCAGACGCAGGTCCTCGGCCTCCTGGACGAGCTGGTGACGGACGACGACGTCCTGATCAACGCCGCCGGTTCGCTCCCCGGTGACCTGCACAAACTGTGGCGGGCGCGGTCGCCGCGGCAGTACCACGTCGAGTACGGCTACTCCTGCATGGGATACGAGATCCCCGCGTCCATCGGCGTCGCGCTGGCCGCCCCTGAGCGGCCCGTGTGGGCGCTGGTCGGCGACGGCACGTACCTGATGAACCCGACGGAGATCGTCACCGCCGTCCAGGAGAACCTGCCCATCAAGGTCGTCATCCTCCAGAACCACGGGTACGCCTCCATCGGCGGCCTCTCCGAGTCCGTGGGCGGCGAGCGGTTCGGCACCGCGTACCGCTTCCGGGCGGCCGACGGGTCGTACACCGAGGGCCCGCTGCCCGTCGACCTCGCCGCGAACGCGGCCTCGCTCGGCATGCGGGTGCTGCGCGCCGGGACCGTCCGCGACCTGCGCGGGGCGCTGCGCGAGGCACGCGACGCAGACCGTCCCACATGTGTCTATGTGGAGACGGAAACGGCAGACACAGTGTCGGGCCCGCCCCCGGCACAGGCGTGGTGGGATGTGCCCGTGGCCGAGACCGCGACCCGGGTGTCCGCGGTCGAGGCCAGGGAAGAGTACGACCGGCACGTCACTGCCCGACGCCGCCACCTGTGAGAAGAGGGATGCTTGTCATGACGAAGACCGTGAACCACTGGATCGGTGGAAAGTCCGTCGAACAAGCTGCGGGCGCGTCCGGAACGTACGGCCAGGTCACCGATCCGGCGACCGGCGCCGTCACGACGCAGGTCGCCTTCGCGGACGTCGCCGACGTGGACGCGGCCGTCGCCGCCGCCCGTGAGGCCTTCGCGACCTGGGGCACGTCGTCGCTCGCCAAGCGCACCGCGGTCCTCTTCAAGTTCCGCGCGCTGCTCGACGCCAACCGTGATGCGATCGCCGAGCTGATCGTCGCCGAGCACGGCAAGGTGCACTCGGACGCGCTCGGCGAGGTCGCCCGCGGTCTGGAGATCGTCGACCTGGCGTGCGGCATCACGGTGCAGCTGAAGGGCGAGCTGTCGACGGAGGTGGCGTCCCGCGTGGACGTCTCGTCCATCCGCCAGCCGCTGGGCGTCGTCGCCGGCATCACGCCGTTCAACTTCCCTGCCATGGTGCCGATGTGGATGTTCCCGCTGGCCATCGCCTGCGGCAACACCTTCGTGCTCAAGCCGAGCGAGAAGGACCCGTCCGCGTCGATGAAGATCGCGGAGCTGCTGAGCGAGGCCGGCCTGCCGGACGGCGTCTTCAACGTCCTGCACGGCGACAAGGTGGCCGTGGACCGCCTCCTGGAGCACCCGGACGTGGCCGCCGTCTCCTTCGTCGGCTCGACGCCCATCGCCCGCCACATCCACACCACCGCCTCCGCCAACGGCAAGCGCGTGCAGGCCCTCGGCGGCGCCAAGAACCACATGCTGGTCCTGCCGGACGCCGACCTGGACGCGGCCGCCGACGCCGCCGTCTCCGCGGCCTACGGCTCGGCGGGCGAGCGCTGCATGGCCATCTCGGCGGTCGTCGCGGTCGGTTCGATCGCCGACGAGCTGGTCGGCAAGATCAAGGAGCGCGCCGAGAAGATCAAGATCGGTCCCGGCAACGACCCGACGTCGGAGATGGGCCCGCTCATCACGGCCGCCCACCGCGACAAGGTCGCCTCGTACGTGACGGGCGCCGCGGCCGAGGGCTGCGAGGTCGTCCTCGACGGCACCGGCTACACCGTGGAGGGTTACGAGGACGGGCACTGGATCGGCCTGTCGCTGCTCGACCGCGTGCCGACCACGGCCAAGGCCTACCAGGACGAGATCTTCGGCCCGGTCCTGTGCGTGCTGCGCGTCGACACGTACGAGGAGGGCGTGGCCCTCATGAACGCCTCGCCGTTCGGCAACGGCACCGCGATCTTCACCCGGGACGGCGGCGCGGCCCGCCGCTTCCAGCTGGAGATCGAGGCGGGCATGGTCGGCGTGAACGTGCCGATCCCGGTGCCGGTGGGCTACCACTCCTTCGGCGGCTGGAAGGACTCGCTCTTCGGCGACCACCACATCTACGGCAACGACGGCACGCACTTCTACACCCGCGGCAAGGTCGTGACCACGCGCTGGCCCGACCCCTCGGACGCGCCGTCCGGCGTGGACCTCGGGTTCCCGCGCAACCACTGAGCCGATCTCCCCCCATCGGCTCCAGAGCCCCCGGCCGCGTCGGCCGGGGGCTCTGCCGTTGGTTCACCGTTCTACGATGTGTGTGCACTACATGGAAGGCCGTGAGCATGCCGCACATCGACATCGACTACGCCGACACCCTGTCCGGCGCCCTGGATCTGCCCGCCCTGGTGGCGGAGCTGCATCCCCTGGTCGTGGAGCGGGTGGACTCGGTCGGGGTGGGGAAGACGTTCTGCCGTCCGGCGGCGGCCTTCGTGGACGGCAGGCCCGGAGCGCCCTTCCTGCACGTCACGGTGGGGATCCTCGCGGGGCGTACACAGGGCGTGAAGGCGGCGCTCTCCGAGGACGTGCTCGCGCTGCTCGGCAAGCACCTGTCCGGGGTCGAGGGCGCGACGTACTCCGTGGAGGTCCGCGACCTCGACCCTTCGTACCGGCTGTACCCGACGCACTGACGGGAGCCGACGCACTGACGGGAGCCGACGCACTGACGGGAGCCGCTCCGTCACCGAGTGTGGAGCAGGGCCGTCCGGATTCCGGACGGCCCTGATTCTTTTTTGGCGCCGCCCTTGCGGTTCCCGTGCACACGGCGCAATTCGGGCACCTAATGCCCCCGAGTTCATATGCCTGCAATATCAAGGTCATTCTCGCCGTAGGCATGTTCATTGCGACCCATGGGGGCAAACTCTTGGGAAAGTGAGGCGACTTGGAGACCTCCGCCGCTGCGGATTCCGTAGGTAAATGACCGTTGACGTTCCGGTTGCCGCCGGGGTTCGATGACGCGCCGGGAGCCACAGAAAGACGCAGCTCAACTGCCTTCGGAGGCGATAGCGCTCCCGCCGTACTCCTGCCGCACGAGTCGATCGGAACCGCGCTCCATGACCGATACGCTTCGCCCGCTCCAGTCCGCGGCCACCGGGGAACCCCCGGCGCCGGCGGCCGTCCCGGGCGACCCCCAGAAGCTCAAGCGCTCCATCGGCGTCGTCGGCGGCACCCTCCTCACGCTGTCGTGCGTGACGCCCGCCTCCACGCTCTTCGTCGTCGTCCCCGACCTCTTCTCCTCCCTCGGCACCGCCACCGCGCTCACCATCGCGATCGGCTCGCTGCTCTGCGTGGGCGTCGCGTTCTGCTACTCGGAGCTCGGCACGCTCATCCCCAGCGCGGGCGGCGAGTACGCGATGGTCTCGACGATGGCGGGACGCCTGGCCGGCTGGCTCGTCTTCGTGCTGTCCCTGCTGGTCGTGATGATCGTGCCGCCCGTGATCGCCATGGGCACGGCCGACTATCTGGCGCCGGTCATGCACCTCGACCCGTCCTACGCGGGCGCGGGCGTCATGATCTGCGCCACCCTCGCAGGACTGCTCGACCTGCGGGCCAACGCGTGGATCACCGGCATCTTCCTGGTCCTGGAGGTCGTGGCGGCAGGCGTCGTGGCCGTCCTCGGCTTCGCGCACGCCGAGCGCGGCCCCGGCAGCCTGGTGGACCTCACGGTGGCGTCCGGGTCCGGGTCCGGCTCCGGCGGCGTCGACACGGTCACCGCGATGCTGATCGTCTCCGGCCTCGCCATCGCCCTCTTCGTCACGCAGGGCTTCTCCACGGCGGTCTACCTCTCCGAGGAGATGGAGAACCCGCGCCGCAACGTCGCCCGCACCGTCCTCGCCACCCTCGCCATCTCCTCCGTGATCATCCTGGTGCCGGTCGTCGCGATCACCACGGGCGCCGAGAGCCTGACCGCCCTCACGGAGGGCGACATCAGCGCCATGGTGACGGCCTGGTCGAACTCGGCGGTCGGTACGTTCGTCAGCCTCTGCGTGGCCCTCGCGATCATCAACGCGGGCATCGTCATGGTCATCCAGAACTCCCGCGTCCTGTTCGCCTCGGCCCGTGACAAGGCCTGGCCCTCCCCGGTCAACAAGGCCCTGTCCAAGCTCGGCGCGTCCGGCGCCCCCTGGGTGGCGACGCTCCTCGTCGGCGTCCCCGGCGCGCTCCTGTGCTTCGTGAACCTGGACACCCTGTACGGCGTCACCGGCGTCTCCGTGACCGGCATGTACCTGCTGGTGGCGGTCGCCGCCCTGCTGGCCCGCCGCGGCTCCCACGGCACCGGTCCCGCGTGGCGGATGCCGCTGTGGCCCGCGGTGCCGGTCGTCCTGATCGCGGTCCTCGGATACGTACTCAGCCAGCAGGAACTGCCCTACCTCGGCTGGACCGGCGGCATCGTGGTCGCCGCGACCCTGTACTGGGCGCTGTACCTGCGGCCGCGGCGCGAGACGCGGTGGCTGGTGAGCGTGCCGGAGGAGTCCTGAGGGCCCGCTTCCTCAGCCGGAGGTCGCGTTCAGATAGGCGAGGACGGCCAGGACACGGCGGTTGCCGTCGTCGTCATCTCCGATGCCCAGCTTGCCGAACATCGAGGTCGTGTACTTGCTGATCGCGCTCTCGCTGAGGAACAGACGGCGGCCGACGGCCTGGTTGGACAGGCCCTCGGCCATCAGGGCCAGCACGGACCGCTCGCGCTCGGTGAGCCGGTCAAGACCCCGCCCGGCGGAACCCGCGGACAGCAGCTTCGCGATGACCGCCGGATCCATGGCCGTCCCGCCGCCCGCGACGCGCTCCAGCGCGCCGATGAACTGGTCGGCGTCGAACACGCTCTCCTTCAGGAGATAGCCGACGGCGCCGGCCCCATCGGCCAGGAGCTCCCTGGCGTACAACTGCTCGACGTGCTGGGAGAGCACGAGGACCGGCAGGCCGGGCATCTCGCGGCGGGCCGCGAGGGCCGCGCGCAGCCCTTCGTCCGACTGGGTCGGCGGCATCCGCACATCGATGACGGACACGTCGGGACGCCACGTCCGCAGCACGTCGAGCGTCTCGGGCCCGGTCGCGGCGGTCGCCACCACCTCGTGCCCGCACGCCTCGATCAGGCGGACCATCCCGTCGCGCAGGAGGTAGAGGTCTTCGGCTACGACGATTCGCATGGCACCGCCATCCTCACACGCGTCGGACCGCCCGCCGGACTCGTGATCTCCACCGTCCCGTCGAAAACGGCGATCCTGCGGCGCAGCCCCGCGAGCCCGCCGCCGTCCCGCGCCCCGGCCCCGCCCCGGCCGTCGTCCTCCACCTCGACGACGATGCCGACGCCGTCGTGGTGGAGGCGGACGTGCGCCCGGGAGGCGTGGGCGTGCCGGACCGTGTTGGTGAGCAGCTCACAGACGCCGAAGTAGAGGGCCGCCTCGACCGGCGGGTCCAGGCGCAGCCCGTCATCGGCGTCGACGCCCACATCGAGCGGGACGTCCAGGGCGAGCGCGCGGACGGCGTCGACGAGTCCCCGCTCGGTGAGCACCGGCGGGCTGATCCCCTGGACCAGCTCGCGGAGTTCGGCCAGCGAGGCGGCCGCGCCTGCCCGCGCCTCCCGCATCAGCGTCCGGGCCTGTTCGGGGTCGGACGCCAGCAGCTTCTCGGCGGTCGCGAGGGAGAGCCCGAGACCCACCAGGCGGGCCTGCGCCCCGTCGTGCAGGTCGCGTTCGATGCGGCGGATCTCGGCGGCCTGCGCGACCGTCGCGTCCGCGCGCTGGGCCGTCAGCTCGTCCACCCGGTCGGCCAGCGCCATCGCGGGCGACGGGCGCAGGAAACGTACCGCCACCGGCTCCAACGGCCGCCAGGCGTACGGCGCGCAGCCGACGGCCAGCACCGCGCCGAGCACCCCCGTCAGGCGCGGGGCGAGCCCCGGCTGGAGGAGTCCGACGACCGCCGCGGCCACACCCGCCGGCGGCAGACAGGCGACCAGGCCCGCGGTGAACGGCACGACCGCGGTGAAGCGCAGATCGCGCCAGTTGGCGGGATCGCCCCACCGGACCCGCCACTTCTGGTCGAGGAGCGCGTCGCGGCTCGTGCGTTCGTAGCCGAAGCCGTTCCACCAGTACCCGGTGGACATCCGCGTCACCGGACCGGCCCGCCGGTACCCGTCGGGGATCACGGTGCCCGTCCAGTCCGCGACGACACGTCGCACCGTCCGGCACACCGGCCTGGCGAGCACCGGCGTGCCCACACACACCAGCACGAGCGGCGCGAGCCACGACCACGGATTGCCGGGACCCCACCGGATCCCGAGCGCCACGGCCGCGGCCCACACGGCGGGGATCAGCATGCCGACGACCGCCACGACACACGCCCGCACGAACCCCGTGCCGACGCGCCCCACCCAAGACCCCACCTGTCGCATGCCTCTTCCTCCGCCGGTCGCGCCGTACTCCGTGCCTCAACCCTGTACCGCACGAACCCTGCCGCGGCCCCGGCCCGCAGGGGAGTGGGGCTGGCCCCACCCTTGTGTACGTCCAGCCGCATACCGGCCCCGGTGGTCCCTCCATAGCGTCGACGTCATGGAAACCCGAACAGCTTTCAGCAGGTCCGAGAAGAGCATCAAGGCCTACGTCGTGCTCAGCGCCTGCGCCCTCGTGGCGGTCGTCGCGGTCGCGAGCGCCGGGCAGCCGGTGAACACGTTCATGTGGGTCCGCGCGGTGCTGCTGCCCGCGGTCGCCGTGCTGATGCACCGCATGACCGTCGCCGCCGTCCGCGGCAGCCGGCGGGCCGCCGAGCGGGTGCGCGCCCTCGCCGTCGTGATGCCGGTCGCCATCGTCGGCGTCGACCTGATCCCGGGCGTCTGCCCGCCCTGGTACACGGCGGCGCAGATCGTCTGCATGCTCCCCGTCGTCCGCGTGGCGTTCCTCACCCGGACCGCGGCGCCGTGCGCGGAGCACGGCTGACCGTCACGGACCGGCCGACCCGCGTACCACGGTCGCCGTACGCGGGCGCGGAGTCTACTCCCGGGGGAGGCGTACGGGTTCAGACCGGCGGCTGCCCCGGTTGTCGGCGGTCGCCCGTACCTTTGACGGTATGGATCTACGACTGCCCAGGCCAAGGTTGTCCGTGCCGAGCGGTCCGCGCAGGCTGATCGCCGCCGTGGCCGCCGTCGCGGTGCTCGCCGGTGTGGGCACGTGGTCGGCGGTCGCCTCGGAGGACGGCGGGCCCGCCGTGCGGCGCACCGACCGCATGATGGACACCGGCGGCGCCCGGATCGACACCTCGTACTTCACGGCGGGCGACCCGGACACCAAACGCCCCGCGATCCTCATCGGGCACGGCTTCGGCGGCAGCAAGGCCGACGTCCGCAAGCAGGCGGAGGACCTGGCCCAGGACGGGTACGCGGTCCTGACCTGGTCCGCGCGCGGCTTCGGGAAGTCCACCGGCAGGATCGGGCTCAACGACCCGAAGGGCGAGGTCGCCGACGCCCGCAAGCTCATCGACTGGCTGGCGACCCGCCCCGAGGTGCAGCTCGACAAGGACGGCGACCCGCGCGTGGGCATGACCGGCGCCTCGTACGCGGGAGCGGTGTCCCTGCTCACCGCCGGGTACGACCGGCGGGTGGACGCCGTCGCCCCCCAGATCACGTACTGGAACCTCGCCGACGCCCTGTTCCCCGACGGCGTCTTCAAGAAGCTGTGGGCCGGCCTCTTCATCAACACCGGTGGCGGCTGCGAGAAGTTCGAGAAGCGGCTGTGCGCCATGTACGAGCGGGTCGCCGAGGCCGGCAAGCCGGACGCGGAGGCACGCGAGATGCTCGCCGAGCGCAGCCCGGCCGCCGTCGGCGACCGCATCAAGGTGCCGACGTTCCTCGCCCAGGGTCAGACCGACTCCCTCTTCCCGCTCGGCCAGGGCGACGCCATCGCCAAGGCGGTCCGCGCGAACGGCGCGCCCGTCTCCGTCGACTGGATCGCGGGCGGCCACGACGGCGGCGACCGCGAACAGGACCGCGTCGAAGGCCGCGTCGACGACTGGTTCGACCGCTACCTGAAGGACGACAAGAGCGCCGACACGGGCCCCGCGTTCCGCGTCACCCGCACCGGAGGCGTCGACTCCACCGACGGCGCGGCCCGCAAGCGCGGTGCGAGCGCCGACGCGTACCCGGGCCTGGAGAGCGGCACGCGCGCGATCCCGCTGCGCGGCCGCGAGCAGACCTTCGACAACCCGGCGGGCGCCAGCCCGCCCGCCATCTCCGGGCTCCCCGGCGTCGGCGGCAGCCGCCTCTCCCAGTTCGCCTCGCTCGGCGTCGGCATCTCCGTGGACTTCCCCGGACAGTTCGCCAAGTTCGACTCGGCGCCCGTCCGCGACGACCTCCGCATCACCGGCTCGCCGACCGTCCGCGCCCACGTGAAGTCCTCCGGCGACGACGCGGTGCTCTTCGCGAAGGTGTACGACGTCAGCCCCGACGGCAAGCAGCAGGTCCTGCCCTCGCAGCTCGTCTCGCCCCTCCGCGTCACGGACGCCCGGCAGGGCAAGGACGTCGAACTGCGGCTGCCCGCCGTCGACCACAAGGTGCAGAAGGGCCACCACCTGCGCCTCGCCCTCTCCTCGACCGACTTCGGCTACGCGTCGCCGAACACACCCGCCAAGTACACCGTCTCCCTGAACGGCGACCTGAAGGTGCCGACCGCGCCCGGCGTGGACACCGCGGCCGCGCCGCTGCCCGCCTGGGTCTGGTGGCTGCCCGCCGCCGGCGCCGCGCTCGCCCTCGGCCTGCTCGTCACCGCACGCAGGCGCACCACCGCGCCCGCCCCCGACCCGGCCCTCGCGGAAGTCCCGCTCCGGATCACCGACTTGAGCAAGCGCTACGCCAAGTCCACCGACCGGTACGCGGTCCGTGATGTCTCCTTCACCGTCGAGAAGGGCCAGGTGCTCGGCCTCCTGGGACCGAACGGCGCGGGCAAGACGACGACCCTGCGCATGCTCATGGGCCTCATCCGCCCCGACGCGGGCGAGATCCGCGTCTTCGGGCAGGCCATCAGGCCCGGCGCGCCCGTCCTCTCCCGCGTCGGCGCGTTCGTCGAGGGAGCGGGCTTCCTGCCGCACCTCTCCGGCCGCGAGAACCTGGAGCTGTACTGGAAGGCGACCGGCCGCCCCGCCGAGGACGCCCACCTGGAAGAGGCCCTGGAGATCGCGGGCCTCGGCGACGCGCTCGCCCGCGCCGTGCGGACGTACTCCCAGGGCATGCGGCAGCGCCTCGCCATCGCCCAGGCCATGCTCGGCCTGCCGGACCTGCTGATCCTCGACGAACCGACCAACGGCCTCGACCCGCCCCAGATCCGCGAGATGCGCGAGGTCATCATCCGGTACGCGCGCGGCGGCCGCACCGTCATCGTCTCCAGCCACCTCCTCGCCGAGGTCGAGCAGTCCTGCACGCACCTGGTCGTCATGGACCGCGGCCGACTCGTCCAGGCGGGCCCGGTCGCCGAGATCGTCGGCTCCGGGGACACGCTCCTCGTCGGACTCGCGGAGGACATCCCCGACCCGCTGGTGGAGAAGGTCGCCGCACTGCCCGGCGTCGCGTCGGCGGTCCGCGCGGACGACGGCCTCCTGGTGCGGCTCGACGGCACCGAGCACGCGAGCGCCGTACGCCTGCTGCCCGAACTGGTCCGCCTCGACGTACCGGTGGAGTCCATGGGCCCGCACCGCCGCCTGGAGGATGCGTTCCTCACCCTGATCGGAGGCACCACCGCATGAGCGCCACCCTGGAGCGCCCGACCGCGCCCGGCTACCGCGCGCGGCGGACCCTGCCCCTGCGCGTCGAGGCGGTCCGCCAGCTGAAGCGCCGCCGCACGCTCGTCATGGGCGGCATCATGGCGCTCCTGCCGATCGTGCTCGTCATCGCGTTCGCCGTCGCGGGCGGCTCACCCGGCTCCCGCAACGGCGACGTGACCCTCATGGACACGGCCACGGCATCGGCGGCCAACTTCGCCGCGACGTGCCTGTTCGTCTCGGCGGGCTTCCTGCTCGTCATCCCCGTCGCGCTGTTCTGCGGCGACACCGTGGCCTCCGAGGCGAGCTGGTCCTCGCTGCGCTACCTGCTGGCCGCGCCCGTGCCGCGGGCCCGGCTGCTCTGGTCCAAGATGGCCGTCGCCCTCGGCATGAGCGCCGCCGCGATGGTGCTGCTGCCGCTCGTCGCGCTGGCGGTCGGCACGGTGGCGTACGGCTGGGGACCGCTGGACATCCCGACCGGCGGCACGCTCCCCGCGGGCACGGCGACCCGGCGCCTGCTCGTCGTCGTCGCGTACATCTTCGTCTCCCAACTGGTCACCGCCGGCCTCGCGTTCTGGCTGTCCACGAAGACGGACGCGCCGCTCGGCGCGGTCGGCGGCGCGGTAGGCCTGACCATCGTCGGCAACGTCCTGGACGCGGTGACGGCGCTCGGCGACTGGCGCGACTTCCTCCCCGCGCACTGGCAGTTCGCCTGGGCCGACGCGATCCAGCCGCAGGCGGAATGGGGCGGCATGATCCAGGGCTCGGCGATCTCGGTGTCGTACGCGCTGGTGCTGTTCGCGCTGGCTTTCCGGGGGTTCGCGCGGAAGGACGTGGTGTCCTGAGGGCAGGGCCGGGCCCAGCGGGCCCGTAGCCGCATCGAGACGCTTCCGCAACGGTTCCGAGCGATCGTTCGAAGCCCCTCCGGCGTCACAGTCATGTGAGCGGACGACGCGAGGGGGACCGGATGGGGACTCGGCGGAGCGGACGGGCCGGAAGGATGCGGCAAGGGGTGCTCGCCATGGCCGTGGCGGGCGGCCTCGCACTGGCCGGCTGCGTCGGCGGCGACGCGGACCGGACCAGCGGCGACGGCGGCGAGAAGCGTGACAGCGCGCCGATGCCCGCCCCCGCGCCCGCCCTGCCGAACGGCGGCGCGAGCCAGGCGCCCGGCGAGCAACAGGGCCAGGACCAGCGGGAGTTCGCACCCGACCACCTCTCCACGTTCGCCCTGGACGTCGACACCGCCTCGTACGGCTTCGCGCGCCGCACCCTCGCCGAAGGACGCCTGCCCGATCCGTCGACGGTCCGGCCCGAGGAGTTCGTCAACAGCTTCCGGCAGGACTACCCGCGGCCCGACGGCGACGGCTTCTCCGTGAGCGTGGACGGCGCCCGTACGGGCGACGACGGCTGGTCACTGGTCCGGGTCGGCCTCGCCACCCGCGGCGAATCCGCGGACACCGAACGTCCGCCCGCCGCCCTCACCTTCGTCATCGACGTGTCCGGCTCCATGGCGGAGCCGGGCCGCCTCGACCTCGTGAAGCGGTCGCTCGGCCTCATGACCGACCGGCTGCGCCCCGACGACTCAATCGCCCTGGTCACCTTCAGCGACACGGCGAAGACGGTGCTGCCGATGACGCGCCTGGGGGAGAGCGGGGACGACGGGGCGGGCCGTACGCGCGTGCACCGGGCCGTCGAGGGCCTGGAGCCCATCCAGTCCACCAACCTCGAAGCGGGCATCACCACCGGCTACGACACGGCGGTGCGCGGCAGGAAGGAAGGCGCCACCAACCGGGTCGTCCTGCTCTCCGACGCCCTCGCCAACACGGGGGCGACCAGCGCGGACGGCATCCTGGACCGCATCTCGGACGCCCGCAGGCAGCACGGCATCACTCTCTTCGGCGTCGGCGTCGGCAGCGACTACGGAGACGCCCTGATGGAGCGGCTCGCCGACAAGGGTGACGGCCACACGACGTACGTGTCGAACGAGGAGGACGCGCGCGAGGTGTTCTGCGAACAGCTTCCCGCCCACATCGAGCTGCGCGCCCGCGACGCGAAGGCGCAGGTGTCCTTCGACCCGGCGACGGTCGAACAGTTCCGGCTCATCGGGTACGACAACCGGCAGGTCGCCGACGACGACTTCCGCGACGACTCCGTGGACGGCGGGGAGATCGGCCCCGGCCACACAGTGACGGCGCTGTACGCGGTGCGGACCGAGCCGGGCGCCGGCGGTCACCTGGCCACGGCGAGCGTGCGCTGGCTCGACCCCGACAGCCGGGCGCCGCACGAGGAGTCGGGCCGTATCGAGGCGGCCGACCTCGACGGGTCGCTCCGGGAGGCGGACGCGGGCCTCCAGGTCACCGCGGTGGCGGCGTACTTCGCGGACGGCCTGCGCGCGGCCGTCCCGCCCGGCGCCCCCGTGGACCGTGACCTGCCCGAACCGGCCCCCGCCACGCCGTCCCTCACGGAACTCTCCGAACGGGCCCACGCGCTGCCGGTCCGCACGAAGCAGGTCCGCGAACTGACGTCGTCCATCGACGAGGCGGCGCGCTTGAGCGGGGACTTCTGAGGCGGGCCCTAGCGCCCGCACAACTCCTTCTCCGCCCGCACCGGATCAGTCGGGAAACGGAACGACGTGCGCTCCACCGACCCCGTCAGGTTCCGCCAGAAACGGCCGACGGTCAGGGGCGCGCGGGTGGCGGCCCGCAGTTCCGCGAGCGGCCCGCAGCGCAGGGCCCGGCGGGCGGCCTCGACCCGGGCGGGGTCGAGGCCCTCGGGCACGTCGGCGGCGCCGCGTTCGGCGACGATCCACTCGTCGGGCAGCCGCTTGTCGTGTCCCACGCGGCCGTTGACCAGTCCCTCGGAGTGGGCCGCCAGTGGATAGGCCAGCCCGATGGGGTCGAGGGCCGCACCGGAAAGCGGAACGACGGACCCGCTGAAGCCGAGCGTGTTGTAGACCCCCGTCACCCCGGGCACACCGCCCGCCACGGGCGTCTGGGCGAGGAGCAGGGCCGGGGCGCCGCTCCGGGCCCGCTCCCGTACGAGGGCGGCGTACGCACGGTTTCCCGGCTGGCCCGCGAAGTCGTGGTGGAGGGGGTGAGGGGCGGCGTTCTGCCGCACGTACACGCCTCGCTCGTCCGCGATCCCGCCCGCGCCGATCCGCCCCTCGTACGGCACGCGCCACATGCCCGCGCACGCGACGGCCCACACGCCGACCACCACCGCGGCGACGCCCCACGCGCGCGTGAGCGGAACCAGGAAGACGGGCAGCAGCATCAGGAGCAGCCCCGGCAGGAACATCCGCCCGTGCATGAAGTCGCCGCCGACCTTGATGACGTAGAGCCAGCAGAGGGCACCGGCGAGGACGGGGGCGACGACGGGGGCGGAGTCCCGCGTGACGCCCGGGTCGCGTACTTGTCGTACGCCGAACCTCCCCGCGTGAGCGGCGACCGCGCCCACCGACACCATCGCCACCACCGGCACCCACAGCGCGTACGGCTCCGTGAAGTCCCGGAGGTAGTCGAACCCGCGCCCCCACAGGCTCCGTGAGGCCTCCTTGGTGATGCCGGGCAGCGGCACCAGATGCCCGTAGTACCCCATGCGGAAGATCTCGTACGCGACGGGAAGCGCCCCGGCGACGCCCGCTCCGGCGAGCGCCCCGCGCCACGAGGGCCGTGCCGTCACCCACTGCGCGGCCAGGAAGACCACCGACACCAGCGTGAGGTCGGGCCGCACGAGGGGCCCGAGCCCGAGCACGGCGCAGGTCACGAGCGAACGGGGGCGTGCCACGAGCGCGAGCCAGGCGCCCGCGATCCAGCAGGTGGCGAGCCCCGTCTCCAGCCCGGAGGTGGCGAAGTCCCAGACGGGCGGGAGGGCGAGCAGGACGAGGGCGCCGCAGGGGACGAGGAGCCCGCGTCCGGCGCTCTCACCGCCTCCCCGCAGCGACAGCGGCAGGTGCTGGCGCTGGCGCAGCCGCATCGCCCCGACCCCGGCGAGCGCGAACCCGACGGCGGTGAAAAGGAGTCCCCCGTACATCGCCACGGTCGCCACATCGGCCCCCGTGGCCCCGCCCGCCACCAGCAGCCACTGCCACAGGGTGCCGGTGGACGACTCCGCGCGTTCGCCCGCGTTGAAGACGGGCCCGTGGCCGGCGAGGACCTGCCGGACCGTACGGACGTAGATGTGCCCGTCGTCGGACATCCACCGCCGCTGGAAGCCGGCGAAGCCGATGACGAGCGCGGGCAGCAGGCAGGCCCCGAGGCGGACGCGGTCCCGCCATCCGCCGGGCGCTCCCGCTCCCGGGGAGGGCCCGGCGACGGCGGCTTCGGGGTCACGGAGGGAAGTGTGCGCGGACGTCGTCATGATCACTACATCGGCGCGGCCCGACGACGGCTTGAGAGAGCCGGAAGCAGGGGACCTCGGTGACGGGACGCGTCAGACCTTGGGAATGTCGAAGTACCGGGTGAGCCCCGCGGCCAGCGCCACATCACCCACGACCCGTACCTTGCGCATCATGAACAGCGCGACGGGACCCACGTTCCCGGACACCAGTTTGAGGAACTCGGCGTCGGCCAGCACGAGCGTGACCCGCGGCTTCGCCTCTGACTGGCCCTCGCGCACGACACACGTGCCGTCGGCGATGTCCGTCTCGTACACCACGTCTTCGTTGCCGCCGCTGCCGGTGATCTTCCAACGGATGAGCGCGGTCACGGATGCCGCGGCCTCGGGCTTGAACTGTCGTTCCATCCGCCCGAAGACTTCCTGGAGGATGCGTCCGCGCAACGTGCCGTCCTCGGCGAGTCGGGTGAACTGCTTGCTGGAGAGCCCCTTCACGATGCGCGCGAACTCCTCGGGCGTGACGCCGGCGAAGTCGAGTTCGGCGATCTTGCTGATGTCGTCCGCCACGTCAATCTCCTTACTCTGGAGTAAACTTACTAAACGGTAAGGTAATCGTCGCCAGGGAGGCTGACAAGGGTGAGCGGCACATCCGAAGACGCACCGGAAGCGAAGGGTGCGCGGACCCCGCGCAGGCGCCGCGTGCCGCGCCGCGAGCGGGAGCGGCAGATCGTCGATGTGGCGGTGCGGGTCTTCGCCAAGCGCGGCTATCACGGCGCGTCGGTGGATGAGATCGCCGAACTGGCGGGCATCTCCAAGCCGATGGTGTATCTGTACCTGGACTCCAAGGAGGGGCTCTTCCTCGCCTGCCTGCGGCGCGAGGCGGACCGCCTGGTCGGCGCCTTCCAGGGCGCGGCGACGGCGAGCGGCGCGGCCCCCGAACTCCGGCTGTACGCGGGGCTGCTCGCGTTCTTCGCGTTCGTCGCCGAGCACCGCGACAGCTGGGTGGTCCTGCACCGCCAGGCGTCGGAGCTGAGCGAGGCCATCGCGGCGGCCGTCGCCGAGGCCCGTGTCGCGGTGATGGCGGAGGTGGCGGGACTGGTGCGGGCGGGCATCGCGGAGGCGGGCCCCACCGCGCAACTCTGCGACGAGGACGCGGATTTCGTGGCGCACGCGCTGGTCGGCGCGGCGGACTCGCTGACGGACTGGATGGCCCGGCACCCCGACCAGTCGCCGGAGGGCGTGACGCTCCGGCTGATGAACATGGTGTGGGTCGGGATGGGCCGGGTGCTGGAGGGCGAGGCGTGGAAGCCGGCGACGGACTGAGTGCACGCTTCCCCTTGAAAATTCGTTACGTGCCAGTAAGTTGACCCCCGAGTAAGTACGCGCGCCGAACGCCTGCGCATGCGCACAACAGCGCATGCGCACATCAGCACATCAGCCGGGAACCGGAAGCCGGGGAGCCGTCATGGGCGTACGCAAGGATCTGAAGAGGGCACAGCGCCACAGCGACCTGGCGGGCCGCGCCGAGGTCGAACTCATCAAGGACGAGCACGGCACGGTACGGGAAGCGCGTACCGCCCCCCTCGTGCCCCGCGCCACCGCGGGCAGCACCGCCGACATCCCCTTCACCAACGCGGTCGAGGCCCCCGACACCGTGGTCCTGCGCCGCAAGCGGGCCGGCCAGTGGCACCCCGTCACCGCCGCGGCCTTCGCGCGCGAGGTGACGGAGACGGCGAAGGGCCTCATCGCGGACGGCCTGGAACCGGGCGGCCGCGTCGCCCTCATGTCCCGTACGCGCTACGAGTGGGCCGTCCTGGACTTCGCGATCTGGGCGGCGGGCGGCCAGACCGTCCCCATCTACGCGACGTCGTCGGTGGAGCAGATCGAGTGGATCGTCCGCGACTCGGGCGCACGCCTGCTCATCGCCGAGACGGCGGAGAACGCGACGACGGCGGCAGAGGCCGTGACCGAGCCGGCGGACCAACCGCGCATCCGCACCATCGACGGCGGAGCGATGGCGGAACTCGCCGCACTCGGCAGGGACTTGTCGGACGAGGAGGTCACGAAACGCAGGTCCGCGCTCACCCCGGACTCCATCGCGACCCTCTGCTACACCTCGGGCACCACGGGCCGCCCCAAGGGTTGCGTCCTCACGCACGGCAACCTGCACGCGGAGGCGGCGAACACCGTCGACCTGCTCCACCCCGTCTTCAAAGAGATCACGGGACAGGTCGCCTCCACGCTCCTCTTCCTGCCGCTCGCCCACATCCTGGGCCGCAGCATCCAGATCGCCTGCATGATGGCGCGCATCGAACTCGGCCACTGCCCGAGCATCAAGCCGGACGAACTGCGCCCGGAGCTGCGGGCGTTCAGGCCGACGTTCGTCGTCGGCGTCCCGTACCTCTTCGAGAAGATCCACGAGACGGGACGGGCGACGGCGGAGAAGATCGGCCGCGCCTCGTCGTTCGACCGGGCCGAGCGGACAGCGGTGCGCTTCGGCGAGGCGTACCTGAACAAGTTCCTGGACAGCAGCGGCCCGGGCCCTTCCCTCGGCCTGCGCGCGGGCTGGGCGCTCTACGAACTCCTCGTCTACCGCCGCATCCGCAAGGAGGTCGGCGGCCGCCTGCGCTACGCGATCAGCGGCGGCTCCCCCCTGGACCGCGACCTCAACCTCTTCTTCTACGCCGCGGGGATCATCATCTACGAGGGGTACGGCCTGACCGAGACCACGGCAGCCGCCACCATCACCCCGCCGCTCAGGCCCCGCCCCGGAACGGTCGGGCTGCCCGTGCCGGGTACGTCGGTGCGTATCGCGGACGACGGCGAGGTGCTCATCAAGGGCGGCATCGTCTTCGGCTCGTACTGGAACAATCCGGCGGCGACGGACGCCGTACTGACCAACGAGTGGTTCGCGACGGGCGACTTGGGCGCCCTGGACGGTGAGGGCTACCTCACGATCACCGGCCGCAAGAAGGACATCCTCGTCACCTCCGGCGGCAAGAACGTCTCACCCGCGGTCCTGGAGGACAGACTGCGCAGCCGCGCACCGGTCGGCCAGTGCATCGTCGTGGGCGACAACCGCTCCTACGTGGCCGCGCTGGTGACCCTCGACCCCGAGGCGGTCACCCACTGGCTCACCGTACGAAAACGCCCGAAGGACACGCCGCTCGCGGAACTGGCGAGGGACCCCAAGATGATCGCGGAGGTCCAGAAGGCGGTGGACTACGCGAACGCGGCGGTCTCCAAGGCGGAGTCGATCCGCAAATTCGCCATAGTCGGCGGCGAGTTCACCGAGGACAACGGCCTGCTCACCCCCTCCCTGAAGATCAAACGCCACGCGGTGACGGAGGCGTACGCGACGGAGATCGAGGACTTGTACGGCGCGTAGGCGACGCGGGCCGACTCGTACCGCGCGCAGGCGGTGAGGGTCGGCCCGGCGGTGCGGGCCGGTTCCCGAGGGCGGGACCAAAGTCCCTCCTCGAACTTCTACACATATGTAAAAGTATGGGCGGCACCCCGGGCGGGGATCCTCTTGCGAGGGCTCGGGGTGCCTTCGTATGCGCACAAACGGGAGGGACCCCATGAAGGCCGAGACCATGAAGAGCAGCGCGCGCAAGGCGACGAGACGTGTGACGGGCGGCTTCGTCGCGACGGTGACGGCGGGCGCCGTCCTCGGAACGATGGCCCCCGCGGCCGTCGCCGACGAGGTGCCGTCCCCGTCGGCGGCACGCGCCGCCCAGGTCGTGGAGAAGGCGACCGGAGTCGCGGACCTGACGAAGCTCGACGGCCGCCGGGGCAGCGGACAGACGGACGAGGGGAAAGTGACGGTCACGGCGCCGGCGACGGCGGACGGCGACGTACTGCTGGACGCGCCGAACGCCGACGTCGCCCTCGGCCTCCCGGAGACGAAGGGCATCGCGGGCGTCGCGGCCGGCGCGGGCACGGTTGTCTACCCCGACGCCGCCCCGTCGACGGACATCGCCGTGCAGCCCACGACGGACGGCGCGGCCCGCACGCTGGTGACGCTGAAGGACGCGAAGGCGCCGACGAAGCACGAGTTCGAGGTCAAGCTCCCTGAGGGGGCGGCCCTGACGGAGGACGGCGAGAACGGCTTCCTGATCACCAAGGCGCACGGTGAGCGCACGGAGGTCCTCGGCGCGATCGACGCCCCGTGGGCGAAGGACGCCAACGGCAAGCCGGTGGCGACGAGCTACCACCTGTCCGGCGACAAGCTGACGCAGACCATAGACGCCACCGCCGACACGGCGTTCCCGGTGGTGGCCGACCCGAAGGTCTCGCTTGGCTGGTCCATCTACCTCCGCTTCAGCAAGAAGGAGGTGAAGGACATGGCCAAGACCCCGATGTACCACTTCGCGGCGACGGCGACGGTCATGGCCTGCGCCAAGATCCCCAACGCCGTGGCCGCGGCGGGCTGCGGCGCCGCCTTGACGGCCCAGGCGAGCTCCCTGCGGGGCCAGATGCAGGACGCGGCGAAGGCGAACCAGTGCGTGGAGTGGAAGGTCAGCTACGTGGGCGTGATCACGAACTGGAAGCGCTACAAGTGCTGAAGACGGACAAGAGCCAACAGGCAGGGAACATGAGCAAGAAGAAGGACCTCGCGCTCCTCACGGTCACGTACCTGGCGCTGGTGCTGGTGGCGGGAACACTGATGGGCTGGTCGACGGCCCGCTGGATGCTTCTGCTGCTCCCGGTCCTCGTGGCGACCCGGGTGTTGGCCTTCCGGGGCAAGGGTTCGTGCGGGCCCCGGAAGTGACGAGACGGCGCTCGTAGGGGTGAGGCGGGTGCAATAAGCCGGGCCACGAGTCGTGTCGCCAGTCGCGCCATCACTCGGCCATCAGTCGATACAGAACTCGTTGCCCTCGATGTCCTGCATCGGGATGCAAGCGTCATGGCCGTCGTACAGCGTTTGCACGTACACGGCGCCGAGCGGGACCAACCGGTCCCGCTCGGCCTCGAGCGCGGCGAGCCGTTCCTCACCAACGAGCCCCGTGCCGACCCGCACGTCAAGATGGACCCGGTTCTTGACGACCTTCCCCTCGGGAACCCGCTGGAAGAACAGCCGTGGCCCGACGCCCGAGGGATCGACACAGGCGAACCAGGAATCCCGCCGCTCGGGCGGCTGCGCCTGCCGGAAGACGTCCCACGTGGCGTACCCGTCCGGCGGCGGTGGTACGACGTAACCCAACACCTCGCACCAGAACCGAGCGAGGCGTTCGGGTTCCGCGCAGTCGAAGGTGACTTGGAACGTCTTGATCGTCGTCATCCGATCACGGTACGAGCGCACAGCGCTTCCCGAAACCCCGATACGGCGCAAGCCCTCGGCCGCCGCTCGCCGACCTGCTGGACGGGGAGCGTTGACGCAGGAGTTCCGGTGGAAGTTGCGGCGATATGCGTATGCGACGGGGAAGTCACTGTCACGCCGACGGCAGCTTGTCCGTGCGCATGTCGAGGCGCATCGCGGCGCGCACGGCGGACAGCGCGTCCATGACCTCCTCGAAGATGAGGTCATGCTCCGGATCGCCGGGCGCCACGCCGCGTATGGCTGCCTCCCGCGCCCGACGGACACTGAGGAAGTAGGCGAGTGCGGGTTCGACCACTGCTCTCGGTGCAAAGATCTCTATCTGGTAGCGCGTTTCGTAGCACTGCGCGAAGCATCGCCTCGCGGCGGATCTCCGCTCGGCTTCCGGCATCCCTCGATTGAGGAAGATGAGGTTGAGTTCGCTGCGCGCCGCGGCCAGCGCTCCGAGGTAGGCGCCGTACAACTCGCGCTTGCTGCGCGTCTGTTCTGCCGTCGTCTCGCGACGGTCCTTCCGGAACTCGACCAGCAGCGCGGACCCGGTGGCGATGACGGCACCCAGAAGGGTGGCCAGAAGTGGGGTCCAGCTCATACCCACAAGGTATGAGCGAGCGACACGCGTGAACAGGCTCGATCGGCTCCACGCGCGCGTGGGGACGGCATTCCGGCGGGTTCGGCCTTCTCCCGGAGCGAGTACGTGGATCACGCTGAGTGATCATTAGCGGCCCCGTGCCGGGCAAAAGCGCTTGGCCTCAGCGTGATGTGCGACCGGGCGAAAGGGAACCCCTCACGCGTTTCCGCGGGTGAGAGGCTGTTTGCGCCCCCGGCAGGACTCGAACCTGCGGCCAAGCGCTTAGAAGGCGCCTGCTCTATCCACTGAGCTACGGGGGCCGGGTGTGGCCGGGTGGCACGGAGCCGGATGTGGGGGTGATCCGTGACCTTGCCGGGGACAAGGATAGGGCTCCCGGGTCCCTGTCCCTGGTGCTTCGCCTCCGCGCCGTGATGTGGAGGTTCGGTGAAGCGATCCTGATAATCGCAGGCAGGTGCGAATCTCGCATCGCTTTTGGCGTCTCACGCCCCGGGTGTTGTGCACTCGTTATGCCTGCGCCCCGGTCGTCCCTTCCCTCACCTGCGTCCGATCGGCGCGCAGAGACGTCCATATGCTTCAGAAAGGCGCCAAAATTGGGCATTCTTCGCATGTGGTGACCTTGGACGTACGGCCTCAGTTGCTTGACGCACTCTCCGCCCTGCGCGAGCGTGTCGCCGCCGCACGCTTTCCGCTCCCCCTGCCAGGGGCGCCACGCGCGCGTGCCAACCGGGACGAGTTGCTGGCGCAGCTCGATGACTATCTCGTGCCCCGGCTCAAGGCCCCCGAAGCGCCTCTTCTCGCCGTCGTCGGCGGATCCACCGGGGCCGGCAAGTCCACTCTCGTGAACTCCCTCGTGGGGCGACAGGTCAGTGAGGCGGGTGTGCTGCGGCCCACCACCCGCACGCCGGTGCTCGTCTGCCATCCGGACGACCACCACTGGTTCTCCGGGATGCGGATCCTGCCCGACCTCACGCGCGTGTGGGTGCCCCGACAGGACCCCGGGGAGGGCGGAGGCGAGGGGGAGCAGGAGGAGAGCGGGGACATGGCGGCCGTCGTCGGCGAGGAGGAGCGCGCGCTGCGTATCGAGACCGCCCCCAGCCTCCCGCGCGGACTCGCCCTCCTCGACGCACCCGACATCGACTCCCTCGTCGCCGACAACCGCGTCCTGGCCGCCGAACTGATCTCCGCGGCCGACGTATGGGTGATGGTCACCACCGCGTCGCGGTACGCCGACGCCGTCCCCTGGCACCTGCTGCGCACCGCCAAGGAGCACGACGCCACCCTCGTCACCGTCCTCGACCGGGTGCCGCACCAGGTGGTGACCGAGGTGTCACGGCAGTACGGCGCGCTGCTCGCCAAGGCCGGGCTCGGCGACGTACCCCGCTTCACCGTGCCCGAACTGCCCGAGTCCGCGGGCGGCGGCGGACTGCTCCCCGCCACCGCCGTCGCACCCCTGCGCGCCTGGCTCACCCACCACGTCCAGGAACCCGCCGTCCGCGCCCGGGCCGTCGCCCGTACCGCCCTGGGGGTCATCCGGTCCCTCGACTCGCGCATGCCGGAGCTGGCGGGCGCCGTCGCCGCCCAGTACGCCGCCGCGCTGCGGCTCACCTCCGCCGTCGACGAGGCGTACGAGAACGAGCACGCGCGCGTGGGGAGGCGTTTGCGGGCGGGCGGGGTGCTGGCCGGCGGTGCCTTGAAGCGCTGGCGCAGCTACCCGCTCGACTGCGGGGCCGGTGAGCTGCTCGACGCCATCGCCGAGAGCCTGGAAGCGCTGCTGCTGTGCGCCGTCACCGCCGCGGACGAGCGCATCGACGAGGCCTGGCGGCGCGAACCCGCCGCCGGAGCCCCCACCCTGACCGGCCGCGACCCGGAGGTCGAGTCCGCCGAGCACCGCATCGGGATGGCCGTCCGCAGGTGGCGGCGCGAACTGGAGGAGTACGCCGAGGACGAGGTGCGCTGCCTCGAACGGGTCGACAAGAACGGCCTGCCCGACCCCGAGGTCGTCGCCGCCCTGCTCGCCACGGGACTGCTCGGCGGGCGCCGGGCGCGCGCGGCAGGGGAGGTCCTCGCCGAGCGGATCGGCGCCCAGGCCGCCGTCCGACTGCGCGACCGGGGCGGACGCCTGCTGACCGACTACCTGGAGAGGGTCCTCAACGCCGAGCGTGAGCGCAGGCTCGCCCCCTTGGACGCCCTCGAAGTGCATCCCGAACCCCAGGCCGAGCTGATCGCCGCCCTGTCCGTACTGCAGAAGGAGAGGTGACCGCGGTGACCGCCGTCACTGATCACACCGATCCCGCCGACCCCACCGATCCCGCCGGCCGGGTACATCACAAGGACCGGGACCGCAGCCGCAGCGCATCCGACGTCGACGCCTCCCGCGCCGACGCTTCCCGCCCCGACACCCCCCGCGCGAGCCACCCCGAACCTACCGACGGCCGTTCCGGGCGCGCCTGGGACGACGGCCTCATCGCCCGCCGCGTTGAGGACGCGCAACGACCCCCGGGCGGCGGGGGCGCAGACCTGGACATCAGTGGCGGAGCCCGCTCGTACGCCCCCGCCCCCTCCACGGCCCTCAGCCCCTCCTACGAAGGCCCCCTGCGCACCCGCCTCGACGCCCTGCGCGAACTCGTCGGGCTCTCCCGCACCCGCCTCGACAGCGGCACGCTCGCCGAGGCCGGCCGCGTCCTGGACGAGGCCGCCGCCCGGCGCAGGCTCTCCGAACGGCACACCGTCGTCGCCATCGCCGGGGCCACCGGCAGCGGCAAGTCGACGCTTTTCAACGCGCTCGCCGGAGTGATGATCTCGGAGACCGGTGTGCGCAGGCCGACCACCGCCGCGCCCATCGGGTGCAGCTGGACGGACGGCGCGGCGGGCCTCCTCGACCGGCTGGGAATCCCCGGACGCCTGCGCCGCCGCCCGCTCCAGGGACCCGGCGCCGACGAACTCCAAGGGCTCGTCCTCATCGATCTGCCCGACCACGACTCGGCGGTCGGCGAGCACCGCGAGCACGTCGACCGCATCCTGGCCCTCGTCGACGCCGTCATCTGGGTCGTCGACCCGGAGAAGTACGCCGACGCGATGCTCCACGAACGCTATCTGCGCCCCATGGCCGGCCACGCCGAAGTCACCTTCGTGGTGCTCAACCAGATCGACCGGCTGCCCGGAGACGCCGCCGACCAGGTACTCGACGATCTGCGGCGGCTCCTCGACGACGACGGCGTCGCCCTCGGCGAGCACGGGGAGCCGGGCGCCACGGTGCTCGCGATCTCCGCGCTGACGGGCGAGGGCATCGCCGAACTGCGCGAAGCACTGGGGCAGTTCACGCAGGAGCGGGGCGCCGCGGCCCGCCGTATCTCCGCGGACGTGGACGCCGCCGCGGAACGCCTGCGTCCGGTGTACGTCGAGGGGGCGCACTCCGGCCGCAACCGCGGGCGGATCGGGCTCAGCGAGGAAGCCCGTGAGGAGTTCGCCGACCGGCTCGCGGACGCCGTGGGCGCGGCGGCCGCCGGGGACGCCGCCGAGCGGGCCTGGCGCAGGCACGCGGGCAAGGCGTGCGGGGATCCGTGGTTCAGGCTGTGGCGCTGGTACGAGGCGCGGCGCTTCTCGCAGGGCGTGCCGACGCCGGTCGCCCTCGCGCCCGTGGACGAGGAGGTGACGGCGCGCCAGCGGGTGGAGCACGCCGTGCGCACGGTGGCCGACGAGGCGGCGAGGGGGCTGCCTCTGCCCTGGGGGCAGGCCGTGCGGGAGGCCGCGGTGCGCGGCGCCGAGGGACTTCCCGAGGCGCTCGACGAGCTGGCGGTGACGGTGGGGGTGCCGGTCGGGCGGCCGCCGCGCCCCGGTTGGTGGCCGGTCGCGGTCCTGGCGCAGGCGGCGATGACGCTGCTGCAGGTCGTGGGCGGCATCTGGCTGGTGGGCCAGATCATCGGGCTCGCCACGCCGAATCTGGGCGTGCCGGTGCTGTTGATGCTGGCGGGCATCGTGGGCGGTCCGTGCGTGGAGTGGACGAGCCGGATGGCGGCGCGGGGGCCCGCGCGCCGGTACGGGAACGACGCGGAACGGCGGCTGCGGGAGGCGGCGGCCGGGTGTGGGCGGGCGCGGGTCCTCGATCCGGTGGCGGCGGAACTGCTGCGGTACCGGGAGGTCAGGGAGCAGTACGTACGGGTGTCGGGGGAGCTGTCGGGGGCCGCCCGTTCCCCGATCGGGTGACGGAGTTTTCCACAACCTGACGGTGGTCCACAGGGCTCAGCGAGATCCGCCCGACCGGTGCAATCTGAGATCGCAGCCGCGGGGCTGCGGCACGAGACAGATGAAGCGGGGGAGGGGTTCTGCGATGAACGAGACCTTGGTGACGGTCGTGGGAAACGTCGCGACGACGCCGGTGTACCGGGAGCTGCCGTCGGGACCGGTGGCGCGGTTCCGGCTCGCGGTGACGGCGCGGTATTACGACGGGGCGAAGAGCACGTGGACCGACGGGCACACCAATTTCTTCACGGTCTGGGCCTGGCGGGCGCTCGGCACGAACGTGCAGGGATCGGTGTCGGTCGGCGAACCGGTCATTGTGCAGGGGAGGTTGAAGGTGCGGGACGAGGAGCGGGGCGGGCAGCACTGGACGTCGGCGGACATCGAGGCGGTGGCCATCGGCCACGACCTCTCGCGCGGTACGGCGGCGTTCAGAAGGGTGGGCAGGGGCAATCCGGCGCTGACGGAACCGGCGTCGGGGCGGAGTGAGGATGCGGTCGGGGCGCGCGAGAAGGAGCCCGAGCCGGTCGGGTGACGGGCAGTCAGGGATGAAGCGGTCGGCGGCGACCGAAGTGCGGCATATCGACGAGCGGCACCGTTGATTTGTCGATAAGCCCAGCTCGGAGCGGTTGTTGGGGATAACGATTCCGAGTCGGATCCGCCGTCCGGTGATCTGCGTGGGGCTCGTGATGCGGCGTTTCCTTAGGATGCCGAACGTAGCTCACGGGGCAGTCGGCAGGTGATGTCACGCAGGTGGCAGGTGAACCTGCCCCTTTCAGTCTGCTGGCGGGACCACCCCCCAACGTTGTGAACGGGTCCCGCCCGGAGGGGAATTCAGTGTTTTCTGCGTTGTCCATACGTAGCCGGGACCGAGACCGGAGTCGTAGCCGCAGCGAGAGCGGACCCGGTCGAGCCGCCGCCAGGTTCGCCGCGGTGACCGCCGCCGCGGGTCTGGTCCTGGCGGGCGGAGTGGCCTTCGCGGGCGCGGCCGCGGCGGAGGAGACGCCGGCGCACCGGGGCGGAGCCGTCGCGACGCTGGGCGGACTGCAGACGTTCGACCAGGCCGTCATCCGTGACGACGGCCAGTCGCAGCAGGTGCCCGCCGGACTCTTCGAGATGTCCGTGGAGGGCGGCGGCACCCTCCAGACGTACTGCATCGACATCCTGAACCCCACGCAGAAGGACGCCAAGTACCAGGAGACCCCCTGGAGCGGCACCTCGCTGAACGGCAACCGGGACGCGGGCAAGATCCGCTGGATCCTGCAGAACTCCTACCCGCAGGTGAACGACCTCGCCGCGCTGGCCCGCAAGGCGGGTGTGCGGTCCCTCACCGCGCAGACCGCCGCGGCCGGCACCCAGGTGGCGATCTGGCGGTACTCCGACGGCGCGAAGGTCGACGCCGTCGACCCGCAGGCCGAGAAGCTCGCCGACTACCTCTACAAGAGCGCGCGGAACAGCGTCGAGCCCAAGGCGTCGCTGACGCTGGACCCGCCGGCCGTGTCGGGTCGCACGGGGGAGAAGCTCGGCCCGGTCACCGTGCGGACCGACGCCGACTCGGTGACGGTCACACCGCCCGCGGACTCCGAGGCGAGCGGGGTGAAGGTCGTCGGCAGGAACGGCAAGCCGGTGAAGTCCGCGCGCGACGGCAGCCGCCTCTACTTCGACGTGCCGAAGGACGCACCCGACGGCGCGGCCGCGCTGTCCGTGCAGACGTCGACCACCGTGCCGGTCGGCCGGGCGTTCGCGTCCGAGACGCGGAGCCAGACGCAGATCCTCGCGGGCTCCAGCGAGTCGACGGTGTCGGCCAGGGCGACCGCGAACTGGGCTGCCGAGGGGGCGCTGCCCGCGCTGTCGGCCGAGAAGGACTGTGCCAAGAGCGGGGTGGACATCACCGCGACCAACAAGGGCGACGAGCCGTTCACCTTCCGGCTGATGGGGTTCAAGCACACCATCAAGGCGGGCGCGTCACAGACGGTGACGATTCCGCTGCAGGAAGACCAGCCCTACGACTTCACGATCAACGGACCGAGCGGCTTCGAGAAGCGGTTCAAGGGCGTGCTCGACTGTCGCACCGCGGGCGACACGGTCACGAGCAAGGCGCAGCCCGCCTCCCAGCCGAGCCCCGCGTCGGCGGGCGGCTCCGTCGGAGGCGGTGACCTGGCGGAGACCGGCAGCAGCAGCAACACCCCGCTGATCGTCGGCATCGCGGTGGCGTTCGTCGTGGTCGGCGGCGCGGCGGTGTTCTTCCTCCGCAAGAAGGACGGCCCGGCGGAAACCTCCACGGAGGAGTGACGGGCGACGGCGCGCGGTAGTCATGCGGCTACCGCGCGCGAGGCGGAGAACCGGCGGCCCATCATCCGGTTTTCGCCGGGGGCTGGCCGTACGGCAAGATGGGGTGTATCTGCCCACTCACTGATTGCCGGACGGTTTCTCTTGGCTGAGTACATCTACACCATGCGCAAGACGCGCAAGGCGCACGGCGACAAGGTGATCCTCGACGATGTCACCTTGAGCTTCCTTCCTGGCGCGAAGATCGGTGTCGTGGGCCCCAACGGCGCCGGTAAGTCCACGGTGCTGAAGATCATGGCCGGGCTCGAGCAGCCGTCCAACGGTGACGCGTTCCTCTCGCCCGGGTACAGCGTCGGCATCCTGATGCAGGAGCCGCAGCTCGACGAGACGAAGACGGTCCTGGAGAACGTGCAGGACGGCGCCGCCGAGATCATGGGCAAGCTCAAGCGCTTCAACGAGGTCGCCGAGCTCATGGCGACCGACTACTCGGACGCGCTCATGGAGGAGATGGGCAAGCTCCAGGAGGACCTGGACCACGCCAACGCGTGGGACCTGGACGCCCAGCTGGAGCAGGCCATGGACGCGCTGGGCTGCCCGCCCGGCGACTGGCCCGTCGTGAACCTCTCCGGTGGCGAGAAGCGCCGTGTCGCGCTCTGCAAGCTCCTCATCGAGGCGCCCGACCTGCTCCTCCTCGACGAGCCCACCAACCACCTCGACGCCGAGTCCGTGAACTGGCTGGAGCAGCACCTCTCCCAGTACTCCGGCGCTGTCGTCGCGGTCACCCACGACCGGTACTTCCTGGACAACGTCGCCCAGTGGATCCTGGAGCTCGACCGCGGCCGCGCCCACCCCTACGAGGGCAACTACTCCACGTACCTGGAGAAGAAGGCCACGCGCCTCAAGGTCGAGGGCCAGAAGGACGCCAAGCGCGCGAAGCGTCTGAAGGAAGAACTCGAGTGGGTGCGGTCGAACGCCAAGGGGCGTCAGGCCAAGTCCAAGGCGCGTCTGGCGCGCTACGAGGAGATGGCCGCCGAGGCGGACAAGATGCGGAAGCTGGACTTCGAGGAGATCCAGATCCCGCCGGGCCCGCGTCTGGGCTCGATCGTCGTCGAGGTCGAGCACCTGTCGAAGGCGTTCGGCGACAAGGTCCTCGTCGACGACCTCAGCTTCTCGCTGCCGCGCAACGGCATCGTCGGCATCATCGGTCCGAACGGCGCGGGCAAGACCACGCTGTTCAAGATGATCCAGGGCCTGGAGCAGCCGGACTCCGGCAGCATCAAGGTCGGCGACACGGTCAAGGTCAGCTACGTCGACCAGGGCCGCGCCAACATCGACCCGAAGAAGACGCTGTGGGCCGTCGTCTCCGACGAGCTGGACTACATCAACGTCGGTCAGGTCGAGATGCCCTCGCGGGCGTACGTCTCCGCGTTCGGCTTCAAGGGCCCGGACCAGCAGAAGCCGGCCGGTGTGCTCTCCGGTGGTGAGCGCAACCGCCTCAACCTGGCGCTGACCCTCAAGGAGGGCGGCAACCTGCTCCTCCTCGACGAGCCGACGAACGACCTGGACGTCGAGACCCTGTCGTCGCTGGAGAACGCGCTCCTGGAGTTCCCGGGTGCCGCCGTCGTGATCTCCCACGACCGCTGGTTCCTGGACCGAGTCGCCACGCACATCCTGGCGTACGAGGGCGACTCCAAGTGGTACTGGTTCGAGGGCAACTTCGAGTCGTACGAGAAGAACAAGATCGAGCGTCTCGGTCCGGACGCGGCCCGTCCGCACCGCGCCACCTACAAGAAGCTCACCCGGGGCTGAGGCGACCGTGGCTCGACACATATACCAATGCCCGCTCCGCTGGTCGGACATGGACGCCTTCGGGCACGTCAACAACGTCGTCTTCCTGCGGTATCTGGAAGAGGCGCGGATCGACTTCATGTTCCGGCTCGCGCCCGGTGACGGTTCGCCGTCGTTCTCCGGCGGCTCGGTCGTGGCCCGCCACGAGATCGACTACGTACGGCCGTTGGTGCACCGGCACGAGCCGGTCACCATCGAGTCGTGGGTGACGAAGATCGGTGCGGCGTCGCTGACCATCGCGTACGAGATCAAGGACGCGCAGCAGGTGTACGTGCGGGCCTCCACCGTGGTCGTGCCCTTCGACCTGGAGGCGCAGCGACCGCGGCGGATCTCGGCCGAGGAGCGCTCGTTCCTCGAGGAGTACGTGGACGACAGCGCCGGCGGCCCCGACAGTGGCTCGGGGGCGCTCGCCGCATGACCGCGCGGCTCCACTTCGCCGATGCCGGGGAGGCGGCGGACCTCGCCGCCTTCCTGGCCCGGCTGATCCACTACGACAAGGCGGCCGCGGTGCGGCTGCAGGCCGCCGGGGACACGCTCGCCGTGTTCGGGCGGCCGCCGTCGTTCGAGGTGCTCGTCATCCGTACGGCGCGGCTCGCCAAGCCGTACGAGTACGGGCTCGACACCACGCTCGACGTCACCGTCTCCGCGGGCGAGTTCCTGGAACGCGTCGGCGAGTCCGTGGAGTCCGTGGAGATGGCGGGCGTCGCCGACGTCCCGACGGCCGTCACCGGACCGCCGTGGGCGGGCGTGCTGCCGCCGCGCGGCGGCTGGCGGCAGGAACCGGGCCTCCCGGCGCCGGAAGCGATGCGGTCCCTGGTCAAGCGGGCCGTCGCCGAATTCAAGTCGCGGGTCGAGGAGTTGCCGGCCGAGCGGCGCGTGCGCGCCGAACTCGACCGCGTGGGGCGGGAGATCTGGTCCCGGCCCGTCGCCGACACGCAACTGCCGGTACGGGCGGCGCACGCGGCGCAGTCCCTCGGCTTCCTGCGCGGCGACGTGCTGACGCTGCTGTCCTCGGGGCCGTGGCTGCGGCTGCGCACGGCCTACGGGTCCGTCGCGGTGCGCCGCGCCGGTGTCGGCGGGCTCACGGTCACGCCCGCCTGAGGGCGGGCGTGACCGTGGCCCGGAGGACCGCCGCCGTCAGCCCTCGGAGTTGACCATGGATGCGGCGGCGTACGTCAGGTAGTTCCACAGCGTCCGCTCGTGCTCCTCGGAGAGGTCGAGCCGGTCCACCGCGTCGCGCATGTGCTTCAGCCACGCGTCGTGCGCGGCCCTGTCGACCGTGAACGGCGCGTGCCGCATGCGCAGCCGGGGGTGGCCGCGGTTGTCGCTGTACGTGCGGGGGCCGCCCCAGTACTGCATCAGGAAGAGCGCGAGACGCTCCTCGGCGGGCCCGAGGTCCTCCTCCGGGTACATCGGCCGCAGCAGCGGGTCCTCCGCGACCCCCTGGTAGAAGTAGTGCACCAGGCGTCGGAAGGTCTCCTCGCCGCCGACCTGCTCGTAGTAGGTCTGCTCCTGAAGCGTGCCGTGCGGGATATCTTTCACGCGTTCCATGGTCTCAGACGGGGCGGCCGAGTACGGAAGGCTTAGGACCATCCCCGATCATCGCCGATCGCCGGGGCACTGCCGGGAGCGGCGGCGGCGGTTCCGCCACTCGCATCGGAGGCCGCGGCGCAGCACAGTGGACCCATGGAACCCGATCCTGTACTGCTCGCCGAGGCCCGGGCCGGCCTCGTGCGGGAGATCGAGGCGAGCGGGGCCTGGCGGGACGACTCCGCCTGGCGGGCGGCGTTCACCGCCGTCCCGCGGCACCTCTTCGTGCCCTACTACTACGTGGGCGTGAGCGGCGGGTACGAGCGGCTGTGGGGCGAGGACCCCGACGAAGGGCGCCGCACCCGCTGGCTGCGCGGCGCCTACACGGACGCCCCCCTCGCCACCCGCGTGCGGGACGGAGACCTGCTCTCCTCCAGCAGCCAGCCGTCCCTGATGGCGAAGATGCTCGCCGAACTGGACGTACGCCCGGGACACCGCGTCCTGGAGATCGGCGCGGGCACCGGCTACAACGCGGCGCTGCTCGCCCACCGGCTCGGCGACGACCACGTCACGACCGTCGACCTCGACCCGGAGATCACGGAGTCGGCCCGGCAGCACCTGGCGGCCGCCGGGTACCGCCCCGCCGTGGTGACCGGCGACGGCGCGGCCGGCTGCCCCGAGCGGGCGCCCTACGACCGGATCATCGCCACCTGCACCCTGGGCTCGGTGCCGCGGACGTGGCTCGCCCAGTGCAGGCCCGGCGCCCGCATCCTGGCGCCGCTGGCCACCGGACTGATCACGCTGACCGTGCGGGACGCGGAGCACGCCGAAGGGCGCTTCCTGCACACGCCCGCCTACTTCGTACCGCTGCGTGGGGGCGACGCGAGGACCCCGTACGAGCACCACATCGGAGGGCTGCCGCGCAAGGCCCTGCAGAGCGAGCTCTTCCGCTTCCTCCTGGAGCTGACCGCGGGCAGCCTCGATCCGCACGAAGCGCTCGCGCTGTGGCAGCGCGAGGGGCGGCCGGTGCGCGAGCGCTTCGGTGTCACGACGAGCGGGCCGTACGAGTGGGCCTGGCTGGACGACCCCGAAGGGCCGTACGTCTGGCCTCTCTGAACCGGCCCGCCCCCGCTTCCGTCGAGGACAGGTTCTGTCAGTCGCGGCGGATGGTGAGCGTCGTCCATGCGCCCACGTGGACCTGGTCGCCGTCCTGGAGGGGGACGGGCACGAACGGCTGGATGGGCTCCTCGCCGCCGTTGACCGTGGTGCCGTTCGTGGAGTTCTGGTCGACGACCGCCCAGCTGCCGTCCGGCTGCTGCACCAGGATCGCGTGCTGGTGCGAGACGCCCGGGTCCTCCGGCGGCACCGACAGGTCGATGTCCGGGGTGTCACCCGTGGAGTGCCTGCGGCGGCCGATGGTCAGCTGGTTGCCGGCCAGTGGGCGCTGCTGCTCGGGCGAGTACGCGGGCAGGTTGAGGCCCGAGGCCTCGGGGCCGCTGCGCTGCATCATCGCCATGAAGTACTCGCGGTCGGGACCGATCGTCACCGTCCAGGTGCCGGGGCCCTGCGCCTGCTGGGGCGGCTGGGGCTGGAAGGGCTCCTGCGGCTGCTGGAACGGCTCCTGGGGCTGCGGCGGCTGCGGCTGGAACTGCTCCTGCTGGGCCGGGGCCGACGGAGGCGAGATCACCCAGTCGTCGGCGGGCGGCGGAGGGGGCGGCCCCTGCGGGGCGCCGGTCTCCTGCGGGAACGCGGGCGGCGCGGGCGGACCCGGCTGCTGGAACGCCTGCGGGGCGCCGGGGGGCGGGGCCTGACCGGGGCCGGGGCCCTGGGGGCCGTGGCCCTGCGGACCACCCGGACCCTGCGGACCACCCGGACCGGGCTGCCCCGGGAACGGCTGACCGGGACCCTGCGCACCCGGCTGACCGGGGAAGGGCTGACCCGGACCCTGCGGACCGGAACCCTGCGGACCCGGACCCTGACCCTGTTGGCCGCCACCGTTGCCGCTGCCGCCGCCGTTGCCGAACGGCGGGATCGGCTCGGCGGGCCGGTTCATCTGCGAGGGCCGCGAGCCCTGGTACTCGTAACCCGGCGGGGGCTGCTGGAACTGCTGGGCCGGGTTCGGGCCCGGCGGCCTTCCGGGACCGCCGCCGGGACCGCCGTGCGTGCCGGGCAGCGGCGGGTTCGGCGCGGCCGGGGTGTACGACGTCGCCGTGTTCGTCAGGAAGTTCCAGCGGCACTCCTCGCAGAACGGCGCGTTCGCCTCGCGGGGCGTGCGGCACTGCGGGCAGAGCTGGGCCTCGGGAGCCGGATCCGGCACGGCGGCCAGGTGCGGGCGCCCCGGCGCGGGCTGCGGGAAGCCCGGGTCCTGGCCGGGCGGCGGCGGAGGGTAGCCGTACCCGGCCGCGGGCGGCGGCGGGGGCGGCGGAGGCACGGCACCGGCCATGCGGTGACCGCAGACCTCGCACCAGTCATCGGAACCCGACTGGTGTCCGTTCGGGCAGGTCGGCATGTCGGCGCTTCCCCCTCTCCTTCTCCGGCCCGAGGGCCGTACGTACTTGCTGCCGTACTTACTGCTTCTTGACGCGAACAGTCTTCGTGGACCGTGTCTCGAGTGTCATCTCGTCGGCCTCGGCGACCTTCGCCTTCAATCGAACAGTACCTGCCGCGGCGTCCACGACGTCCACCACCTTCGAAAGCAGTTTCGCCGTATCCGCGTTGCCCGAGGCGCTCGCGAGCTGCACCGCGCGGCCCAGTTTGGCCGTCGCCCCGTCGACATCTCCCGATTTGCGGGCATCGAGCCCCTGCTGGATCACCTGGGCCAGTTCCGCCTGGCCCGTGTAGTGCGCGACCTGCGGATTGATCGACGTGGATGCCGCCATGTCGTCCGTCCACACCGCCCGTACCAGCCCCTGCGACAGCGTCTGCGCGCTGCCGTCCTCGTGCGGCACGACCAGCGAGACACGGGCCGCGAGCATCTCCTGGCCGAGCTCGGCGCCCGGCACCTGGACGCAGATGTGATAGTCGCGGGACTCGTCGCCCCAGGACCCCGTCGGATAGTCCCCGGCGCGCGGCCCCGCCTCCGTGCGACGCCCGGTCAACTCCTCGACCGTGGGCGCCACTTGCTTGACGAACTTGATCTCCACGCCCACCGGCGTCCACAGCCGCAGGCTGACGTCGGCGACCTCCTTGCCCATCGCCGTCTCCATCATCTGCGTGAAGTCGGTGGCGAGCGCGGCCGGATCGGCGACGATGTCGGCGGTGCCGAGCAGCGCGGAGGCGATCCCCGTGACCTCCTTCACCTCCCAGTCCGTGCCGACGCCGCGGGCGTCGCAGGTGAAACGGCCCGCGCAGGAGTCGAGGGCGGCCCGCAGGTCCTCGGGCGACTCGTGTTCGTTGCGGCCGTCGGTGAGCAGGATGCCGTGCCGCACCGCCGACGTGGCCACGTCCGCGGAGGTCAGGAGGCGGTCGGCGAGGCGCAGCCAGGTGCCGATCGCCGTGCCGCCGCCCGCGCTCAGCCTGCGCAGCGCCTGCTTGGCCAGCTCACGGGTCTGCGGTCCCGCGACGGCGAGCCGGCCGCCGCCCGGGTAGACCTCCTTGGCGACGTGGGTGCCGCCGATCACCGCGAAGTGCACGCCGTCGCGGAGCGCGTCGATCGCGGCGGCGGTGGCGTCCCGTGCGCCGCGCATCTTCGTCGGCGGGTAGTCCATCGAACCGGAGCAGTCCACCATGATCGCGACGGCGGCGTCCGGGCTCTGGCCCGCCGTGTACAGGTGGGGTGCACCGACCGCGGCGCCGATCGTCCCGCCGCCGGTCGAGGTGACCGTGGCGATGGCGTTGACCTCGCGGCCCCCCTCCGGCAGGTACTCGTTCTGGTAGACGTCCACAGCGAACTGCGGCACGTTCGATTTCGAGAAATTGGCCATGGAACTGCTCCCCCTCAGATCCTCATAACCTCAAGACACATGACCCGCTACGGTCCCCCCGCCGGGTTCTAGGCCGATCCTGCCCCCTGCGGCACGAACGGGAACGGCACGACGGCCACTGTTACGTTGTCGTGGCCCCCGCCGTCCAGCGCGTGGCCGACCAGGACCTGGGCGCTGTGCAGCGGCCGGTCCGCGGCGTCGGCGGGCACCGCGTCGGCCATCTCCTCGACGGCTTCCGCGTAGTTCCACAGACCGTCCGTGCACACCACCACTACACCCGCACGGTCCGGCTTGAAGGAAGCGGTGTGCGGTTCCAGTTCGTACGCGTCCGCGCCGAGCCAGCCCGTGATGGCGTGCGCGCGCTCGTCGGCGTACGCCTCGGCCTCGTTCATCAGGCCCGCGGCGACCATCTGCGCGGCCCACGAGTCGTCCTCGGTCAGGCGCACGGTGGGGCCCTCTCGGTCGTCGGGGACCCAGTAGGCGCGGCTGTCGCCGACCCAGCCGACGACGAGCAGGCCGCCCGCGACGATCGAGCCGACCAGGGTGCAGGCGGGCGCGTTCTGGTGAGGGCTGTGCTCGCGGGCCGACGCGGGTTCGGCGGCGAGCGCGTTGACGGCGTCGGCGGCCGCGAGGATCGCCTCGTGCATCGCCTGCTGGGGGTGCGTGCCGCGCGGGAGCGAGACGAGCAGCGTCTCGTTGGCGGCGCGGGACGCGGCGAGCGAGGCCTCGTCCGGGCGGGTCGCGGAGGAGACGCCGTCGCAGACGATCGCGACGACGGCGGGGGAGCCGTCGGGCAGCGCGGCCGTGGAGATCGCGAAGGCGTCCTCGTTGCGGTGGTGGCGCAGGCCGCGGTCGCTGACGGCGGCGACGGTGTCGAGCTCCTGCTCCATGTGGTCGCGCTCGCGGGGCTGGGCGTGCCCGCAGTTCTCGCAGTACCCGTCCGGGTCGACGCGGCCCGAGCGGCACGCCACGCAGAGCTTGGTGCCCGCGGGGGGCGTGGGGTCGGGCGCGGCCGTGCGGGGGTCGGCGGCGGGCGCGGCGGCGTCGGGGGCGCCCGGCGCGGGCAGCGGGTACTCGTCCGGCTCACCGGACGCGACCGGAGCGACGGAGGCGGCGTCCGGGCGCTCCGCGAGTTCGCCGCCCGCCGAGTCCGTGCCCTGCAGGTCCGTCGGCAGATGCGTCGGCACCGGGGTGTCGGAGCTGTCGACCTCCGGCGCGACCGGCCACTCGGAGGGTTCCCCGTTCCCGGCGGCGGCCCGCACGGACCCGGCGGACCCGTTGGGGGACACGTCCGGCCGCGGTGGCACCGCCGACAGGTCGAACCCGCACGCACCGCAAAACAGGTCACCCGACTCCAGCGGCTCCTCACAGCTGGGGCAGGCAGACAGCTGGGGCATCTGCGACATACTCACACCCACGTCCGGGGGCGGAAACGGTTGGCCCGCTCCACCAGTTCGATCCTCTCCTCGCCACCCTGAGCGAGCCGGGCCAGTGTCCGGTACGAACGCTCCAGGCCGAACCGGAGGCCGCGCTCGTCCAGGTCGCTGCCGAGCAAGACGGCCCGCGTCCCGGGAGTGCCCGGTGGCGCGGAAACGTGACCAGAGTGCCTACCGGAGAGTACCCAGTCGAGCGCCGTCCCCAGAACTTCGGTCGACAGGCGCTCCCTGCGCACCGCGTCGAGCCCGAACCCGGCAAGTGCCTCGATCTGCCCCGCGGCGGCCGTCAGCTCGTCCAGGAAGGCGACGCCCGAAGGGGCTGCCGTGTCCGACGTCATACGGTGACGCAGCCGCGCCCGCACCGCCGCCACCCGGGCCGCGGTGTAGTGGATGGAGGACTCGGGCACCGACTCCAGGGTGCGTACGGAACCGGCCCTGTCGCCGGCCGCGAGCCGCACGCGGGCCAGGCCGAACGCCGCGCTCACATAGCTCGGGTCGGTCGTCCACACCAGGCGGTAGTACTCGGCGGCGTTGTCCAGCTGGCCGAGGACCTCCGCGATGACGCCGAGCGCCAGCTTCGGCGCGGGCTCCCCGGGGAACGCGTCGTAGACCGCGTCGAAGGACAGCGCCGAGTTCTCGAAGTCGCCGGTCGCCAGGGCCGCGACGCCCCGGTACCAGACGACCCGCCAGTCGTCCGGGTGCTGTTGCTCCAGGTCGGCGAGGGCCTGGGCGGCGGGCGCCAGTTCCCCCATGGCGAGCCGGGCGCGCAGGCCGCGCAGCTGGAGTTCCAGGGAGTCCGCGGGCGCCGTGCCGAGGGCGGTGATCAGCTCGGCGGGCGCGGCCGTGATGAGGCCGGCGAGGAACCCGGCGTTCGGGTCGTTCGGGTCCACCAGGGGCACGGGCAGCGCGAGGGCGGTCGCCACGGAGTCGAGCCCCCGGACGATCCCCGCGGTCGAGGTGCTCTCCGGCAGCGCCCTGACGTTCTCCCCGGCGGTGGACTCGGCGCGGACGCCGAGCCGCGACACCTCCCCGGCCAGTTCGGCGAACAGCTCCGTGTCCGGCACCTTCACCTCGGGCCCGAACAGCGTCGAGAGCGCGGGCCGCGGCAGCCCCGACTGGAGCGCCACGACCTCCCGCAGGACACCCGTCAGCTGCTCGGCCATCTCCTGTGCGGAGGCGAACCTGCGGGCCGGGTCGGGGTCCGTGGCGCGGACCAGGAGGCGGTAGAAGGACTCGTACGTCCGGAAGACCTCGATGTTGTCGGGGTCGGGCAGGGAGTCCACGAACACGTTCGTGTAGCCCTGGAAGTCGAAGGTGAGGACCGCGAGGGTGCGGGCCACGGTGTAGAGGTCGGAGGCGACGGAGGGGCCCACGTCGGCGACCTCGGGGGCCTGGTAGCCGACCGTTCCGTAGATCGCTGACTCGTCGTCGTCCATCCTGCGGACCGCGCCCATGTCGATGAGCTTGAGCTGGCCCTCGGTCTGGATGGCGTTGTCGACCTTGAAGTCGCAGTACAGGAGCTTGCGGCTGTGCAGATGACCGAGGGCGTCCAGGGCCTCGATGCCGTACGCGCAGGCCTGCTCGACCGGCAGCGGGTCGCGTCTGCCCTCCGGGGTGCGGCGGCCGTTGGCGATCTCCTTGAGGGACTTGCCGCCGACGTACTCCATGACGATGTACCCGTCCATGGAGCCGGTGCGCTGGTCGAGGTGCTCGACGAAGTTGTAGATGCGGACGATGTTGGAGTGCTCGATCTCCGCGAGGAAGCGCCGCTCGGAGATGGCCGCGGCCATCGCGTCCTGGTCGCCCGTGTCGAGCAGCCCCTTCAGGACCACCCACCGGTCGGACACCGCACGGTCGATGGCCAGATAGACCCAGCCGAGCCCGCCGTGCGCCAGACAGCCCACGACCTCGTACTGGCCGTGCACGATGTCGCCCGGGTGCAGCTTCGGCACGAACGAGTAGGGGTGCCCGCACTTGGTGCAGAACCCCTCCGTGCGGCCGGGGCGTTCGCCCCGCGCGCGGCCCACCGGCGCCCCGCAGTCGGAGCGCGAGCAGAATCGCTTCCGCTCGGGCACCTCGGGGTTCTTCTGCACGGCCTCGCGGGGATCGGGGCGCGGCACGTCCGGCACGGCGACCAGGCCGACGCCGAGCCGCCCCCGCGCCGACGAACCCGTCGCCGAGCCGGAGCTGCGCACCGACACCGAGCGGGACGTCGAACTGCCGGACAGCGAGCGGGAGAGCCGCCCGGACACCGACCTGCGCGAGGACTGCGAGCGCGACGACCGGGACGACGTACGGGAGGACCGCGACGACGACGAGCGGCCGCTGGAGCTTCCCGAGCCCCGCGAGCCCTTGCCGCCGGCCGTAAGACCGGTCGGCGGCGACGAGACGTTGCCGTCCGGCGCGACGACGGGGGCGAGCCCGCACGTGTCGCAGTACAGCTCACCGCCGCCGAAGTCGTCGTAACTGCCGGTGCACTTGGGCCGCTGACATTCACGCCGGCTCATGATTCCCCCGTCCGGTCGGTGGGCCCGCCCTGCTGCGGGACCCTCGGCGCAAGCACTTCGGCGGCGGCCTGCTGATAGCGGAGGACCGCCTGCTCGGCCACCCGGAGATCGCAGGGCGCGCTCCACAGCATCCGGCGGGCCGCGTCGTACCGCTCGACGAGGAGCGGGTCCTCGGCGTGGCCGAGGCGGGCGACCTTCGCCTTGTACGCGTCCAGGCGGCCGCGCAGCTCGGCGCGGACCGCGAGGGGCGCGGTGACGGCGGTCAACGACTCGCGGGCACGCAGCAGTTCGTCCTCCGCCTTCTGCTCCAGGGACTCCAGGAGCGGCGAGAGGCGGTGCCACTGGGCGTGCCTGCGGTACTCCGACGCCATCGCCAGCTGCTCCTGGAGCGCGGTCGGCGGGCCGCTGACAGCGGGCACCTCGGAGGCGGCGATCTTCGCGAGGACCTCGCCGCGCGCGGAGCGTGCCTCCGACAGGGTGCGGTCGGCGCGGGACAGCACGTCGCGGAGCCTGCCGAGGCGCACCTCCGCGTCCTGCCGGACCGTGAGCACCGCCTCGATCTCGCGGCGCACCTCTTCGAGCGCGCGGGCCTCGCGGTCGTAGCGCTCGGTGTGGGGGCGGCCGCCGCCGGGCGCCGAACTGCCCTCCGCGCGCCGCCAGAACGCGAGCGGATCGGAGACCACCTGCTCGCGCAGCGCGGTCAGGGTGCGGGTGATGCGCTCCAGGTCGTCGCCGGAGGGGTGCTCCCCGGGGCGAACGCCCACGGAGTGCGCGAGCTGGCGGGTGCGGTGCAGTTCGGCGGCGAGCAGGTCGATGCGGGCGGGCAGCGCGGACCACACCGCGTCGGCGGCGACGACCATGTCGAGGGAGTCCGCGTACAGGTCGTTCATGCGCGTCACGAGCTCTTCGAGGGTGAAGCGCTCGGTGAGCTTTGCGGGTCCGGTGAGCGAGGGCGACGCACCGGACGAGGAGCCGCCCGCGACGGTCACGGCCTCGCCGCGCAGCAGCTCCGTCAGCTCGACGAGGTCGTCCTTGCTGGGCCAGCGTCTGCGCTCGCGCACGTCGCGTGCGGTGCGCAGGGCGCCCGCGTACGCGTCGAAGTACGCCCACAGGAGGGTGATGCGGGCCTCCGTGGCCGTCCAGCGCTCCTCGGTGACGCCGGTGAGCGCGGCGCCTTCGAGCAGGCGGCGGCCCGCGTGGTCCTGGAGGGCGAGGAGCGAGGTCTCGATCGCCTCGTGCTCGGCGTCGAGCCGCGCCAGCGCACGGTCCACCTCGTCCCGGTCCATCACCGGACCGGGGGGTCCCGCGACGCTCATCGATCACCTCTCCGCTCTGTGTTGCCCCGGGGACTCGGTGGTCGAGGTCCCGTCGTGACTCTCGTAACTCTCCAGTCGTACCAGGTCGGTTGTCGGTTCCGGGTCAGTCCCGGTACTCGGGGGCCGGCGGGCCCGAGGACTTGCCGAGGCCTTCCTTCAGCCACTTGTCGTAGGACTTCTGCCAGCCGCCGTTGTCGCGGTAGTCGTCGAGGACCTTGTTGACCCGGCGGACCAGGTCGTCCGAGCCCTTCTTCATCGCCACGCCGTAGTGCTCGGTGGTGAACGGCTCCTTGCCCTTGAGCTCGACCGTCGGGTCCTGCGCGGCCTGGCCCGCGGCGAGGGCGCTGTCGGTCACCACGGCGTCCACCTCGCCGAGCTGGAGCCGCACCAGGCAGTCCAGCTGGTTGGGCACGGTGGTGGAGATGTCGGCGGAGTAGTTCTTCTTCTTGAGCTCGTCCTCGGCGATGGAGCCGGAGGCGCTGCAGATCTTCTTGCCGGTGAGCGACGGGTCGTACCCCGTGATGTCGGACTTCTTCGGGGCGAGGACCTGCTGGCCCGTCTCGAAGTACCCGGTGGAGAAGTCGACGTCCTTCAGGCGCTCGCAGTTGACGGTCATCGTGCGGACGACCATGTCCACCTGGCCGCTCTGGATCGCGGGGATGCGCTCGTTGGTGGGTATGGCGCGGAAGACGACGGCGTCGCGGTCGCCGAAGATCTCCTCGGCGATCTCGCGCGCGAGGTCGATGTCGAAGCCCTCCAGCTCGCCGCCCTTCTTGTTCGGGTCGCGGTAGCCCCACCGGTAGCTGTTCTGGTCGACGCCGACGATGAGCTTCTTGACTTGGCGGTTCCTGATCTGCTCGATCGTCGGGCCGTCCTTGGAGGAGGGGCTCAGGCTGCGGTCGTTGCAGTCGTCGGCGTCCGCACGCGCGGGCGCCGCCACCGTCGAGCCGGGCCCGCCCCGCTGTACGCCGTCGTCGCCTCTGTCGCCTCTGTCGCCCCTGTCCGGCAGCACCAGGACGAGCGATCCCGCGACGGCGCAGGCGAGGCCCATCGCGCCCACCCCGCCCCAGCCGCGCAGCCTGGCCGTGCCGCGTCGCGTCCGCATCGTCTGCGCGCCCCCTCTCACCTCTGAACCCGTCACCGGCTCCGAACCCCTCACCGGTACTCCGAAAGCCTGCGGCCGATGCCGAGGACGGCGCCCGCCGCGGCGAGGACCGCGAGGACGGCGGCGCCGACGGCGAGCCCGCTCATGGCGCCCCTGCCGTCCTTCGCCGCCTGCTGGAACTCGCGCTGCTCGTGCGCCAGGGCCCGGTCGAGGGCCGCGTCCACGTTGTCGAAGCACTCGCCCGTCGGCTCGTCGGCCTTGGCGCCGATGACCTTGTCGAGCGCCCCCTGATAGTCACCGGAGTCGTCGCTGGAGCGGGCCACCTGGTGGCGGTCCTTCCAGACGCCCACGTTCTTCGCGGCCTCGGCGACGGGGTTCCCGCCCTCCGAGTCGTCGGCGAGGTCGGCGGCCTCGCCGAGCAGACCGCTGTCGGCGCCGCCCAGCTGCTTCATCTGCGCCCGGTAGGCGACGTCGAACTTGTCCTCCGACTTGCCGTCCACCTCGGTGGTCTCGGCGCCGCGGCTGACCAGCGTCAGGTTCTCGTTGCCGCGCGCCTTCAGGGAGCTGATCCGGGCGTCGTTGAGGACGTTCAGGGACCGCACGCCGTTGTCGTACGAGTCGTTGAGACCCGAGCGCGCGAAGGTGTGGCCGACGACGAGCCAGAGCAGCACGACCGTGGCGGCCGCGGTCGCGGCGAGCAGGCCGTGGTTGAACACCCGGTTTGTACGGCGGTAGTTGCGGTGCTGCGCCCAGCCGAGCGCGGCGAGCGCGAGCACGCCGAGGGCGATCGCGAACCAGGGGTACGGCTTGGCGTTGCCGTAGTCGGAGCTGAGCCGTTCGTTCTCCGCCTTGTAGAGCTTCTCGGCGGCCGGGAGCATCTGCGTCTGCATCTTGTCGTTCGCGTACCGCAGATAGGCGCCGCCCAGCGGCAGGCCCTGGCGGTTGCTGGCGCGGGCGCGCTCGATCAGGCCCGTGTACTCGGGAAGCAGCCTGTTCAGCTTGCCGACCGCCGTCGCGGACGACGAGTCGGCGCCCGCGTTCGACGCGGCGGTCGCCAGCTTCTCGGAGGCCCGCTCGATGTCCTTCTCGTACCGCGCGCGGACGGCGGCCGGCTCCTGGCCGCCCGCGAGGAACCCGCTGGACGCCGCGGTGTTGGCGTCGGCCAGTGAGCGGTAGATGGCGGCCGCGTCGGCGCTCAGTGGCTGGCTGCGGCCCAGCACGTCGTCCGCGGCGGCCGAGCGCTCCGTCATCTGCCAGGTGGTGACCGCGCCGAACGCGACGACGAGCAGCGCGAGGACCGCGCCGATGATCCGCAGTCTGCCCGGCTCCGTGGTCGCCGCGGCCCGCACCCGGTCGACACCCTCGGACCAGGCGGTGCGGCGCGGGGCGGCGGGCGGCGCGGCCTGCGCCCCGGGCGCCTGGGGCGGCACGGTGGGCATCGTCGGCGCGGGCCGCCGCGGAGCCTGCGCGGGCACGGCCGGTGCCTGTGCGGGCGGGCCCGACGGCACCGCGCCGCCGTTCGGCGGATGTGTCACCTTGCCTCGACCTCCCCCTCGGTCAACGGACGCTGGTCTCCGCCCGGCGCGCGCGGAGCGGGAAGTGTACGGCCGCAAGTATTGCCGCAGGGACCGACATCCGCACAGGCCTTGACTCGATCTTGTGCGTATCCCTGCTCTGGAACACGAGATTGGGGGGAGTTCGGTTCCCGCCCGCGCGCACGGCGCGGGCGGGAAGCACATCAGGCGACGCGCGCGCCGTCCTCGTAATGGGCCCGCACGCACGCGTACACCTCGGCCGGAGCCGCGACGTGATCGAGACCGAGGAGCGCCGCGCCGAGCACGGGACGTGCGGCGACGACCCGCGGCACCGCCTTCGGCGCCCGCTCGGCGAGCAACGCCCGCACGCCGTCGTCCAGTTGCGGGTGGCGCGCGGCGAGGACGCTGCCGCCGAGCAGCACCGGAGCCTCCTCGTCGAGCAGGTCGAGCCGGTCGAGGGCCACCGTCGCCATGGCGACGACCTCCTCCGCCATCCGGTCCACCACCGAGCGGGCCACGACGTCACCCGCGGCCGCGGTGGCGAACAGGACCGGCGTCAGCTCGTGCCGCCGCACCGGGGCGACACGGCCCAGGTGCAGCGCCTCGATCAGCGCGTACATGGACGCAAGACCGAAGTGCGCGGGCAGCGTCTCGCGCAGCGCGGTCGGCTCGCCCCGCCCGTCCTCGGCACGCGCCGCGAACCAGAGGGCCTCCTCCGCGAGGCCGCCGCCCCCGCCCCAGTCGCCGGAGATGCGGCCGATGGCGGGGAAGCGGGCGGTGCGCCCGTCCGGGAGCATGCCGACGCAGTTGATGCCCGCGCCGCAGACCACGGCGACCCCGCGCGGCTCTGCGTCCTCGCGGAGCCCGGCGCGCAGGATCGCGAAGGTGTCGTTGCGCACGTCGACCGAGGGCCCCCACGCGCGTCGGCGCAGCGCCTCCGCCAACTCCCGCTCCTCCACGGGCAGATCGGCGTTGGCGAGGCAGGCGGACACGTGCCCGACGGAGTCGGCGCCCGCCTCCGCGAGGGCCCGTGCCACCGCCTCCGCCAGGATGTCCACCGCGGCCTCGACGCCGACCCGAGGCGGTTGGAACCCGCCGCCGCGGGCCGTGCCGACGACCGTGCCGTCGGCCGCGACCACCGCGACGTCGGTCTTGCTGTTGCCCGCGTCGATCGCGAGCACGCTCGTGCCTACGCCCACGCCAGGTGCTCCCGGTTGTGCGCGATGAGGCTGTCGGTGAGCTGCTCCGCGTACGCGTACTGCCCGACCAGCGGGTGGGCGAGCAGCGCCTTGAAGACCCGCTCGCGCCCGCCGTGCACGGCCGCCTGGAGTGCCAGGTCCTCGTAACCGGTGACGTTCGCGATGAGCCCGGCGTACAGCGGGTCGAGCTTCGGCACGGACAGCGGCTTCGCCCCCGAGCCGTCCACGGCGGCCTGCACCTCGATGACCGCGTCGTCGGGCAGGAACGGCAGCGTGCCGTTGTTGACGGTGTTCACCACCTGGTAGGGGCTGCCGCCGTTGCCGAGCAGCGAGGCCGCGAGGTCGACGGCCGCCTCCGAGTAGAAGGCGCCGCCGCGCTTGGCGAGCAGCTCCGGCTTCTCGTCGAGCGCCGGGTCGCCGTACATCTCCAGGAGCTGCTTCTCCATCTCGGCGACCTCGGCGGCGCGCGACGGCTTGGTGCGCAGCTCTTCGACGACGGCGTCGTGCTGGTAGTAGTAGCGCAGGTAGTACGAGGGGACGACGCCGAGCCGGTCGACGATCGCGCGCGGCATGCGCAGGTCCTCGGCGACCGCGTCCCCGTGCTCGGCGAGCAGCCTGGGCAGGATGTCGTCGCCCTGCGGACCCCCGAGGCGTACGCCCGTCTCCCACGTCAGGTGGTTGAGGCCCACGTGGTCCAGGTGCACCTCGCCGGGCGCGACGTCGAGGAGCTTCGCGAACTTCCGCTGGAAGCCGATCGCGACGTTGCACAGGCCGACTGCCTTGTGCCCGGCCTGCAGCAGCGCCCGCGTGACGATGCCGACGGGGTTGGTGAAGTCGATGATCCACGCGTTCGGGTTGGTGCGCCGCACGCGCTCGGCGATGTCGAGGACGACGGGCACCGTGCGCAGCGCCTTCGCGAGACCGCCGGCGCCGGTGGTCTCCTGGCCGACGCAGCCGCACTCCAGCGGCCACGTCTCGTCCTGGTTGCGGGCGGCCTGCCCGCCGACGCGCAGCTGGAGCAGCACGGCGTCGGCGTCCGCGACGCCCGCGTCCACATCGGACGTGGTGACGATGCGGCCCGGGTGGCCCTGCTTGGCGAAGATGCGCCGCGCGAGGCCGCCCACCAGCTCAAGGCGGTCGGCCGCCGGGTCGACGAGGACCAGCTCCTCGATCGGCAGGCTGTCCCTCAACCGCGCGAATCCGTCGATGAGTTCGGGTGTGTAGGTCGACCCTCCGCCGACCACTGCGAGCTTCATATCGGTTCTCAGCCCTTTACTCCGGTGAGGGTGACGCCTTCGACGAAGGCCTTTTGTGCGAAGAAGAAGACGATGATGACGGGGGCCATGACGAGCAGCGTCGCGGCCATGGTCATGTTCCAGTTGACGGCGTGGGCGCTCTTGAACGACTCGAGGCCGTAACTGAGCGTCCAGGCACCGGGGTTCTGCGCCGCGTAGATCTGCGGGCCGAAGTAGTCGTTCCAGCAGTAGAAGAACTGGAAGAGCGCGATGGCGGCGATGCCGGGCTTGGCCATCGGCACCACGATCTTCACCATGGTGCGGAACTCACCGCACCCGTCGACCTTCGCCGACTCGATGTACTCCTTGGGGATGGTCAGCAGGAACTGCCGCAGCAGGAAGATCGAGTACGCGTCGCCGAACGCCATCGGAATGATCAGCGGCCACAGGGTCCCCGACAAATGAAACTGCTGAGCCCAGACCAAATACATCGGAATGACGATGACCTGCGGCGGCAGCATCATCGTCGAGATGACGAGCAGCATCGCGGTGCGCCGCCCGCGGAAGCGGAACTTGGCGAGCGCGTACGCCACGGGGATCGCCGAGCAGACCGTGAAGAGGGTGCCGAGCCCCGCGTACATGAGCGAGTTGCGCCACCAGTCCAGGAAGCCCGGCGTCTCGAACACGGCCTTGTAGTTGGACCAGTGCCAGGAGTCGGGCCACAGGTCGCCGCTCATGGCCTGCGAGTCGCTCATCACCGACGTGAGGAAGACGAAGACGAACGGCAGCAGGAACAGCAGCGCGACGGCTATCGCGACGCTGTGCACGGCGATCCAGTGCAGGATCCGCTTGCGGCGGGCGCGGGCGGCGGCGGGCCCCCGGTTCGGGGAGGTCCGTTCGGGTGTCGACGCCGACGCGGGCGCGCTGAGAGTAGTGGAAGTCATCGAAAGTCCTCAGTCCTCGGTCCTGTTCCTCGGTCCTCAGTCCTCAGCCGCGAGCAGCCCGGAGCGCTTGCGCATCAGGAGCATCGTCACGGCCATGGCGATGGCGAAGAGCACGAGCGAGAGCACGCACGCGGCGCCGGTGTTGAAGTTCTGGAAGCCCATTTGGTAGACGAGTTGGGGGACCGTGAGGGTCGAGTGGTCGGGGTATCCCGGCTGGATGACGGACCCGGGTCCGATGTTGACGCCGGAGGCGACCTTCCCCGCGACCAGGGCCTGCGTGTAGTACTGCATGGTCTGGACGACGCCCGTGACCACCGCGAACATCACGATCGGCGTGATCGACGGCCACGTCACGTAGCGGAACTTGGCCCACGGCCCCGCGCCGTCCAGTTCGGCGGCCTCGTACTGCTCCTTCGGTACGTCGAGCAGCGCGGCCATGAAGATCACCATCAGGTCGCCGATGCCCCACAGGGAGAGCAGGACGAGCGAGGGCTTGGCGGTGTCCGGATCGTTGAACCAGTTGGGCCCGGAGATGCCCATGGAGCCGAGGATCTCGTTCACCGGCCCCGAGCCCGGGTTGAGCAGGAAGACGAAGGCGACGGTGGCGGCCACCGGCGGCGCGAGGTACGGGATGTAGAAGGCGGTGCGGAAGAACCCCGCCCCCGTCTTGATCTTCGTGATCAGCAGCCCGAGCGAGAGCCCGAAGACCACCCGCACCGCCACCATGATCACGACGAGCCAGAGGGTGTTCCGCAGGGCGGGCCAGAACAGGGGCATCTGGTCGAACACGTACGTCCAGTTCCTGAGGCCCACGAAGGTGGGCTCCTTGATCTGGTTGTAGTGCATGAAGGAGAAGTAGACGGTGGCGATCAGCGGGTACGCGAAGAAGACGCTGAAGCCGACCAGCCAGGGGGACAGGAACCCGAGCGTGCGCAGGCGGCGGCGCGCGGGGTTGGACAGGGACAATGCCATGGGTCAGGGTCCTCAGCTCATCAACTCTGCAACTCGTCGGCTCTTCGGCTCGTCAGCTCTTCGACTGGAGGGTGTCGGCGTCGATCTGCTCGTCGAGCTTCTTCAGGCCCTTGCGCAGGTCGTGGGTGCGCCCGGCCTCGACGCCGTAGGAGAAGTCCCCCAGCGAGACGACGTACGCGCCGCCGTTGACGGAGGGCGGCAGGGCCTTGCTGTGCTTGTTCTCCAGGATGTCGAAGAAGGTCCGGAACGTCGGGTCGGCATCCAGGTCGGGCGACTTGAGCGCCGCGAACGTGGAGGGCACGTTGTGGATGGCGTTCGCGAAGTGCACGACCTGCTGGGTGTCCGCGGTCAGGAACCGCACCAGCTCCCACGCGGCGTTCTGGTGCTTGCTGCTGTGCGCGATGCCGGCGACGGTGCCGGTGATGAAGCCGCGCCCGTACGTCTCCGCCTGATCGTCGGGGACGGGAAGCGGCGCCACGTCCCAGTTGAACTTGGCCTTCGCGTCCTTCAGCATCAGCCCGCGCCACTCGCCGTCGAGGTGCATGGCGACCTTCTCGGTCAGGAAGGCGTTCTGGCTGGACATCTCGTCGCCGAACGTCATCCGGAACCGCTCCAGGTCGCCGAACCCGCCCTGGGCGTCCGCGAGCCGCGTCGCGGTCCTGAAGAACTCGTACGTCGAAGGATCGTCGGCGAGCCGTGAGTCGCCGTCGGCGTCGAAGTACTTCGGGCCCCACTGGGCGAAGAGCCGGTCCGGGCTGTTCTGGTAGAAGCGGAAGTTGGGCATGAACCCGACCCGCTTGTACGAGCCCTTCCCGCTCCGCACGGTCAGCTTCTTGGCGACCTTCTCGAACTCGGACATCGTGCGGGGCGGCCGCTCGATGCCGGCCTCGTCGAAGGCGTCCTTGTTGTAGTACATCCCGAAGGCGTCCGCGAGCAGCGGCAGCGCGCACTGGTTGCCGCGGTAGCTCGTGTAGTCGAGCAGCGTCTTGGGGAACGTCTTGTGCTTGTCGAGGCCGGTCTTCTTCATGAACGGATCGAGGTCCGCCCACATCCCGGAGTCGCAGTACTGGCCCACGTTGTTGGTGGTGAACGAGGACACCACGTCCGGTGCCTTGTCGCCGCCGGCTCGCAGCGCCTGGTTGATGGTCTCGTCGGAGACGTTCCCGGTGGCTTTGACCTCGATGTTCGGGTGCAGCTTCTCGAACCGGTCGATGCTGTCGTTCACGGCCTTGACCTCGCCGGGTGTGGCCCAGCCGTGCCAGAACTTGATGGTGACCGGTTTCGTCGGGTCGTCGTTCGCGCTGCCGACGCTCGGGTTGGCGCAGCCGGAGAGCAACAGGCCGGCTGCGGCGAGCGCCGCGGACGCGCAGGTGGGCATGCGCCATCGCGGCATGGCGGACTTCCTTTGCGGGGGAGGAGAGGGAAGGGGAGCGGGAGGTCGGGGGTGGTGCGGTGCCGAGGGGCCCTCAGCCCGTGTCGAAGACCTGGTCGCGGGCCTGGGTCAGGGCCTGGCGGAGTGCGCCGGTGAGGATCGGGTCGCCGTCGAGTTCGCTGATGCGGATCAGCGGGCGGGGCAGCGCGATGCCGGTCAGTTCCTCCTCGACCCGGACGCGCAGCTTGTCGCCGCCCGCCTGGGCCACGGAACCGGAGAGCACGACGAGTTCGGGGTCGACGACGGCGACGACGGCGGCGATGCCGGTGGCGATGCGGCGGGCGACTTCGTCGAGCGCGGAGTCGTCGGCGAAGACATCGGTCAGCGTCGCCCCGTCACCACCGAGTTTCCGTACGACGTACGCGGAGACCAGGCTCTCGAAGCCACCGTCACCGCCTCCCCGCTGACCCGGGCTCCGGCGCAGCAGGGGGGCGCCGGGCAGCGGCATGTAGCCGATCTCGCCCGCGCCGCCGGTCGCGCCGCGCAGCAGGGTGCCGCCGAGCACGATGGCGGCGCCGACGCCTTCGTCGAGCCAGGTCAGCACGTAGTTGTCGTGGTCCTGGGCGGCGCCTTCGTACTGCTCGGCGACGGCGGCCAGGTTCACGTCGTTCTCGATGTCGACGGGTGTGCCGAGGACGGCGGCGAGGTCGTCGCGCAGCGTCCGCGAGTGCCAGCCGGGCAGGTGCGGGGCGTAGCGCAGCTGGCCGGTGTGCGGGTCGATGGCGCCGGGGGTGCCGATGACGGCGGCGCGCAGATCCTCGTGACCGAGCCCCGCCTGACGCAGGGCGCCGTCGACGGCTTCTGTGACGAGCTGGGCGGTGCGGTGGCGGACGTCCTCGGCGACGGCGTCGGCCTCCACGCGCTCCCTGCCGAGCACGGTGCCGGTGATGTCGGCGACGAGGGCGGTGATTCCCGTGGGGTCGGCGGACAGGGCGGCGACGTGTCCCGCGCCGGGGTCGATCTCGTACAGCAGGGCGTTGGGCCCCGGTCGGCCGCTGAGGCTGCCGGTGGTGTGGACGAGCCCGGCGGCTTCGAGGCGGCCGAGCAGCTGCGAGGTGGTCGGCTTGGAGAGCCCGGTCAGCTCGCCGATGCGGGTACGGGTGAGGGGGCCGTGCGCGACCAGGAGGTCGAGTACGGCGCGGTCGTTCATGGCGCGCAGGACGCGGGGGGTCCCGGGGGCACCCGGTCCCGGGGTACTGCCTGTTGCCATCACGACACCTGCCTCTCAGCTGCCCGTACGGTACGGCGGCCGCTAACTGTTAGGAAACTTTCCAATTGGTGAGGACCGTACGGCTGGCGTGAATGAGGCGTCAATAGCGGGCGCCGCCCCGGCAACCAAGTCGTTACCTGTGGGGTGGGGGTGTTGCACGGGGTGCATCGGACGCACCGGAACGCACGACGCCCGCGACCGGGCGGGGTCGCGGGCGTGTGTCGGGGGAGGGGGTGTTCCTGGATCGGGTCAGCTCGCCCCGCCCTGGCCGGCGCTGCCCATCGGGCCGACCTTGACGGAGGTGCCGGAGCCGTCCGTGACGGGCAGCGAGCCGCCCGGCCACTGCAGGCTGACCGACTTGGTCTCGCCGGGAGGCGTCACGACGAGGGAGCTGACCTTGACGCCGGAGCCGCCGGAGTCGTTCACCGGGTAGGTGACCCCGAAGGACACGGACTCGCCGGCCTTGAGGGTCATCGGGTCGGACGCGCCGCCGCTGCGCTCGGCGGAGAGGGCGCCCGCGCTGGTCTTCAGGTCGACGCCGGCGAATCCGTTCAGGGCGCAGTCGCTGCCGCCGTTCTTGAACGTCACGGCGACGGTGCCCTCCGTGTCGCCGTCGATGGTGGCGTCCTGGGCGGTGATGTCGAGGCGGTCGGTACGGCACGTGTTCGCCTTGTTGTCCGCGCTCTGCCCGCCGCTGCTGGCGCCGCCCTTCCCGGCGGAGTCCTTGCCGCCGTTCGTGCCGCCGTCCTTGCCGGAGGCGTCCGGCGCGCTGCCGCCCGAGGAGGACTCGGAGGCCGCGGAGGAGGTGTCTCCCTGGCCCGTGACGTCGTCGTCGTTGCAGGCCGTCAGCGAGAGGCCGGCGGCGACGGCCAGGGCCACGAAGGTGAGCTTGCGAACGCGCATTGTCTTTTCCTCAAGTCGGTTGGGGTGTGCCGGGCGCTGCTCGGCGCGGTGTCGCTGTCGCAGTCGCAGTCGCTGAGCGAGCGTTACGCCCAACAGGACCGAACAGGACCGCGCATCCGTTCCAACTAACTCCGCGCTAAGACACCCCTGTTACACGCGTCGCGGTCCCGGAGGGGCCCCGAATCCCGGACGAATGTCTGTCGTACGGGGGGTGGGGCGGGCCTGCGGGGGCCTGCGAGGGCCGGGAACGCCGGCTCCCGGCCCCACCGGGCGTCCACGCTCTCCCACGCCCCGCTGGGACAGATCCGTGACGCAGTAGATCTTGACCGTGAGGCGGGTCGGCGATTCGGCGGCAACTTCGGTGGGCCCGCGCCGGTTGGTTGCCGGGGCCGCCCGGGGTTTTGCGGAGTGTGGCGGTTCCGGGCCGGCAGTAAAGGGCGCTCCGCTGCGCTACGCGTCGGCTTCGCCGATTCCGCTTCGCTCCACCCTTGACTCCCGCCCCTCCACCGCGACTTGACCATGACCCGGACGGCCAGGGGTGGGGCCGACGGGGGCGGCTGGGATGGGTCATCCCCTTTCGCTGCCGGGTGCGGACCGGCCCAACGCGAGTGGACGTCACCGTCCGGCGGCGGCCTCGCCGCTCGGGCCATCGGCTCGCGCTGCCGGGTGCGGCCCGGCCCAACGCGAGTCGCCCTCACGGTTCGGGGCGGGTCCGCCGCTTTCGTTGCCGGGTGCGGACCGGCTCATCGTGGGTGGGAGTGAGGGTGGATCTGCCGGTGGGCTGCCTGGGCCTTGCCCTCCGGCACCTACTTTCGGAAAGTTGCGAATCGGTTGGCCGCGCGCCCCCTCCCCACCCCCCATGCGCCCCCTCGCCTGCGGGCTTGCCACGCCGGATGCTTGAGATCGGTGACGTCGGGGGCGGCGCGTGGGGTGTGGGGAGGGGGCGCGCGCCGGGTCGGTTCGCAACTTTTCAGAAGTAGGTGCCGGAGGGCGGCCGGGGCGCGGGGCCTCTGCCCAGGGCGGCACTTCGACCGTCGCGTCTGCGCACGTTGGGCCGGTCCGCACCCGGCGACGAGAGTGGATGACCGGACCGTTGAGGAGTTCGGCGAGCGTCGCGGTCACGACCTCCGGATCGTCGGCACCGACGCCCGCGTGGACGAGACGAGCCGACAGGCACACGGAGTTGAACCGGGTTCCGAGCGGCAACAGCGTGATGCCCTGTTTCCGCCACCCATGGTGTGCGTGGTGGGGTTCTTGCTGGGCGCGCGCGAGCCATTCGAACGCCGCGCTCACCGGTCGGGGTGAGGTTTCCCTTTCCACGTTCAGAGCGCGGCTCGTAATACTCGTAATGTCTGCCATGTCGATTCCTCGTCAGTCGGCTGCTCCCGGGCCACGCTGCAAGTGACCGAGAGTCTCGTCTGACCAGCCAACCGATTCGACGCGGGCACAGGGCAGTTGACCAGCGTTGACGTACGCTCTGGTCAACAGTCAACGGGAGCGGCAACGTGATCGATTTCGGGGACCAGGTACGCAAGGCTTTGAGGGGCCGGGGGATGAGTCTCCGGGGCGCGGCCAAGGAGCTCCACTACGACGTTGCCTACTTGAGCCGCGTCATCAGCGGCAAGCAGGCGCCGTCCGGTGAACTGGTCCAGGCCGTGAATGAACTGCTCGGTCTGTCACTCACCACAGAGGACGCGTGCCCGCACGATGACGAGATGGACGCATGGGAGTTGGTGCGTCGTGTCCAGGCCAGCGACGTCGGCCCCGCCACGCTGAGCCGACTGGAGCGAACCTTCGATGACCTCGCCATGGCTTACCCCAGATCCGAGCCGGGTGACTTGCTGAGAGGGGTACGAAGGCACTCGGCCTACGTCGTCCAGCTCCTCGGTGCCAAGAAGACGCTTGCCGAACACCGGCGCCTGCTCGTCGTCGGCGGCTGGCTCTCGCTGCTCGGTGCCACGCTGCACATCGACCTGAAGCAGGAGGGCGCTGCTACCGCACGGCTTCAGACCGCGGCAGCTCTCGCCCGAGAGGCGGGCGTCCCCGAGATCGAAGCGTGGTGCTTCGAGACGGACGCGTGGCGCGTGCTCACCGAGGGGGACCACGTCCGGGCCCTGGAACTTTCCCGCGTTGCCCAGACAGCCGCCCCGCCCAGGTCGTCCGCGCTGATCCAGGCGACCGCGCAAGAAGGCAGGGCACAGGCGCGGCTCGGCAACAGCCGGGAAACCTACTCGGCGGTGGAGAGAGTGCAGGCCTTCTCGGCGGCCTCGGGCACGCCGGAGAGCCCCGAGCACCATTACCGCTACGACCCCGGCAAAGCCCTGTCGTACACCGCAACAACCCTGGCGTGGCTGGGGGAAGCGGCAGCGGAACCGTACGCGCGCGAAGTGATCAAGCGCCTGAGCCCGAGCGACGACGTCGCCTGCTGGCCCAGGCGGGTGGCATCGGCCAACATCGATCTGGGGCTGGTCCTGGTCGCGGAGGGCCGGATGGACGAAGCGTGCGACTCAGTGCAGAAGGCCATCCTCAGCGGCAAGGTCGTTCCCTCGAACCACTGGCGTGCGCTGGAGGTCGTCCAAGCCGTCGAGTCACGCGCTCTGCCGGAGGCGGCGGAGCTGCGAGAGGCGTACCAAGGACTTACTGCCATGGAGCAGTAGTCCCAGATACGGAGAAGCGCCGGTTCCCCTTCGCGGTCCAGGCCGGTGCGGGTGCCGGAGTCCTGAGACCGGATCCTCGCAGTCCTCTGGGCACCGGGCGGAACGGGAAGGTCTGGACGGGTTCTCC